>JAIFMW010000215.1 GCA_020048105.1 Deltaproteobacteria bacterium
CTCGCCCTTGGCTTCCCTGGATTTGCGCGCCACCTATTACAAAATGGCCGCCCTGCAGGCCCCCGGCACCGTTCCGGGAACGACCTTCGGAATCGGCAAGACTCGCGGTGATATTTTGCAGGTCCGAGCCGATTACAAATTCAGCCCCGAGTTCAAGGGCTACATTCTTTACGAGCACTTAGCCCCTGGCGATTTCTATCTCGGCAAGGATGGAGGACACTTCCTGCGGGTGGAGTTGTCTTACCTGTTCAAGACTCGGTTCTAACGGAGAAATAACGAAGCCCTGCGCCGATGAGCGAGAACCTTGTCCGTTTGGAACGACTCATCGCAGATCATATCCGCGTGGATGGAAGGGACAACCTTAACTCATGCGCTCTGTTTGATCAGGCTTTCCGCAGGGATGCCAAATAAGGCATGTAGATTCCGAATCATGGTTAACGAGAGAGGGCGCGTCCGATTCAGAACCTCATACACCCGATTCAATCGCCCAATGGCAGGTTCCAAATCCTTAGGACTTAGTCCACGCTGCTCCATCACAAACTTGATGGCTTCAATGGGATCAGGAAGGTCCATGGGGAAGTGGGCTCGTTCGTAGGCTTCTACGAGGATCACGAGCACATCCAGACGATCTCCTTCCGGCGAATCCGCCGTTGCAGACATAAGGGTTTCGATCTCGCGCAGGGTGGCGTGGTAGTCAGCTTCGGAGTGAATCGGTCTGATGTTCATTGGTTTCTCCCTAGATGCTTTGGGCGTCAATCTGGTCGTACTGGCGATGGTTACCGATGAACCTGATGTAGACCACGCGGTAAGGGTAATTAATCCAGGTGATGAGCCTGTATTTGTTGCCTGCAATGTTAAAAACCACGCGCCCATCTTGGAGGATGCTGGCACTGCCAAAGTCAGCTTTAACCTCGGTAGGAGATTGCCAGTCAGCGTGTTTAACCTCTTCATACCAAGCCAAAAGCGGCTGTTTGGCATCCGGGTGGCGAGCCCAGAATGCTTTCAAGGTAGAAAGGGCAATCAACCTCATAGGGAAAAATAGTCCCAATTCGGGACCAAGTCAATGGAGGTTGCCCCGAATCTCTGCCCCGACCCATACTCCATTAGAAATCCTCCAGAACTGGCCTCGCACACGCCTAGGGCACCAGCTTCTTAGTGGGCTTCGCCGAAATGACACTTGGTTGTGTGGTGCGCTGCAACTGGCAGACCGCAGCATCGACCCTGCGTTGGACTTCGATCTCCACCATCAGTGTTTCGTTGGGCCGCAAAAAGGCTTCCACCTCGGTGGCTTGGCCGCAGTAATCCAGTGATTTGTAGAACACGAGCTTGGGCTTGCCGGGTTCCTCCGCTGGCCGCGCCACCAGGCGGAAACCGAGCCGCCCTTCCAGCCCGCTGTTCTTGAGGGCGTTATCCAAAACATCGTAGTTGAGGTAATAGGTGAGCATCCCTGGATCTCGCTGATTGCGCTGCCGATCCTGAAAGAATCCGCCGGGCAGGTGCTGCTCGTCATAGTCGGGCCCCGCGGTGATCAGGAGATCGTAATCCGTCAGGGTCTGCCCCCGGTCATCCACAATGTGAAAGACCAACATGTTGAAGCGCGGCGTGTAGAAGGTGCGAGGAAAGGGGAACCGCATCACCTTCACCTCGCGTTCATCCGCCTGGGTCTTTGCGGTGAGCGCTTCCAGCTCTTGGCTGAGCCCCGCATAATCCTGCGGACTCTTCACCGCCAGACATTTGTTAAGCCACTGCACCGTCGGATGGGTGGCGGCATTGGCCAGAGTGATGCTGCGGAGGATCCCCATTTCCTCGCCCGAATGGGAACGCCCCGGCAGCACACCGATGGCGGTGGGTTTGGAACGAATCAGCACCGGTTCTTTCAGGGAGCTGCCCTCCTGGCGCAAACGCAGGTAGCCGTAATTGAGGTTGGCGCTCGCCACCCGCACCACGCCATCGGAGCCGGCCTCGCCGGTATAGCTGTTCAGAGCATCGTAAAAGGCGCGATCGATACTCTGCCCCACCAACACAAAGGGATAAATTTCGGCTCCGACCAGATCCAGATCCAGACCACGGAGATTAAGCGCCCAGGAATCCCGACTGCCCAGTTCCAGCCAGTTCAACACTTCCTGCCCCGGTTCAATGCCTTGGAAAAACGACTTAATTCGGCTCAGACGAGCCTTGCCCAACTGCGCCAGCGCCGAGCCATGATTGGCCGGAGCCAGCATCACCAGGTGGCTCAAGGGACAGGCTGCCAGATTCTCCCGGTGGTACAGGTCCAGCCATGTGCGCACCACCGGTGCGCCAGTGCTATGGGTAATGGCCAGGAACCGCTGGCCCTGCTTCAAGCGCGGGCCCAATTGCTGCTGAATGGCATATTCCAAGGCGCGAGCGATGTCATCCACCCGCACGGTGTCATCGAAACTGATGTACTTCCCGAGATGGATGTCATCGACCTGCATCGGCAAGCCATCAGGCCCTGGCTGCGAAGCTAACCAGGCTGGCAGCTCACCGTAGGTTTCGGTGTGCGTCACGCTCCATCCATGGATGAAAATGGCCAGCATGAAAACCTCCGGGTACTGTTTGCGAGATGAAGGGGGCTGGAACGGTTTCGGCTCGACTACTTCTTCACTTTTAAACCTTGATTCAGGGCCTCAAGCAGTCGCCCTTCATGGTCCGAGGTGTATTCCCAAAACATCGCCCCAGCCAAGCCTCGTTCCAGGATGAAGCGGCACTTTTCGGCGAGGGACTGTTCGTCTTCATAGGAGATGAAAATTCGTTTTTCGGCATTGTAAAGAAAGGGTGCCTTGGAGATACCGTCCCAATGGCGAACATAGCCATCCTTGCCTTCCAGCCGGGTCTTGATTGCGCGAAAACTCGTGGAGAGACCAGGCTTCGGGTTCTTCCCGATCTGATGCAAGCCGTGATTGGCAGAAGCTACCTCCGCCCAAGCATGGCCGTAGAAGGGCACGCCTAACACGAGCTTGCTGGGCGGAACACCCGCTGCGCAAAAATGTTCGGCACTGGTGGAGGCCGACATGGCCTTGGGATTGCCGGGGTTGAGAAAAAGTGGGGCGTGATGGGCGGCCATTGGATCGGATTCTGCTTCTGACTGGTCGTAGGTCATGAGGTTGATGTAATCCAGCGACTGCGAAATCTTGGTTAGCTCCAGTTGCTCGATGCATTCATCCATGGCACCGACGGCGATGGTCAATAACCAGCGGGAGCGCCCCTTGGCTTCTATCGCATCGAAGGCGGCGCGCAATTCACCCAGCAGTGCGGTGAAATTCGCCTTGTCCTCCGCACGAAATTTATTCCCGAAACCCTTCAAGCCTGGGTATTCCCAATCAATATCCAGGCCATCCAGCTGGTGACGCTCCAGAAAGGGCACGACACTATCGATAAAACGACGACGCGAGGCCTGGGTCAGCGCCATATCCGAAAAGGCCCCGGACCACGTCCAACCACCCACGGATACCAGCACCTTCAGCTTCGGATTGCGGGCCTTGAGCGCATGCAGAATTCGGAAATTTTCTGCATCGTGCTTGAAGCCTTCAACCATCACGCCGTTCCGAATATCAGAGAAGGCGTAGTTGATGATGCTCAGTTTTTCCGCGGCGATCAGCTCGGGCTTGAGCATTTGGTCCTGGGGAAAGGCGTAGCCGATGATCACCTTTTCCTTCACAGGAGTCGGCTCCTTGGCCGCCATCTGCCCGCAGCTGGCATCCACGCGGATTGGTCGACCATCGAAGTTTCGGCCTTCCAGGAAGGCAAGGCCTTCTGCAGCGGTCGGCGAATTGCTCGCTTGATGGGTTCGGGGTCCGGGATCGGAGGCAAAGGCCTGCACCCAAGCAAATCCAAAGAATAAGGTTGTGACCAAAAGGTGTTTAAGCATGCGTTGCTTTCCTCCGACTAACGTTTCAACTCCAAATCGCATTGCTTCAGGAAACCCGCCAACCAGATGGGTGTGATAGCCACGGCCCAGGCAAAGACTTCCGCCGGGAGTCTCGAAGCCTTTTTATCGCCCTGGCGAAATCTCCCGAGCGCCACCAGGGTGCAGACCCAGAGCCCATGCGCGGAAATGCTTGTGCTTGATTCAAGTTCGGACCTTGGTTGATTGGCAACCCTCATCATCCAACGCTTTTTCAGGATCGTCGCGGTGGAACTCGGCGGAGGCCGAATTTCGTACAGTCCAATTTTGGGCATACGAGTGCCATTTTTTACCAGTGGCTCCATGCAAATCAATGCCTTTTTGCCTTTCCGCGGTGTTGCTTAGATTTTGCTTTGACTCGCACTGGGAACGAAGTAGGCTGATACGTTTACTACGCGCAGGGAGTAAATTTTTTTACTGCGCTTGTTTTTTTTCTCAATATAGGGAACTGGTTCCGGTGGCCTGCGCCGCCCATTGATCGTTTTTTCCACTAAGGGCAAGGAGTCCTGAATGAATGCACGAACGAAAGGCCTCACGCTTCTGACCTCACTAGCCTGCGCCGTAGCAGCCTACGGTCAGACCAGCACAACCTCCGGAGCTATCCGCGGCAGTGTGAAATCGAAAAAGGGCGGCGTTGTCGCAGGCGCCTCTATCACGATTCGAAACTCGGAAACAGGCTTTGCAAAAATCGCGACCACCGATACCCAAGGCACCTTCCAGTTCCCTTTTCTGCCGGTGGGTTCCTATGAACTCACGGTCACCTATCCAGGGCTTCGGAGCGCGAAAGATAACAACGTTCGCGTGAGCCTGGGTCAGACAACGACCCAGAACTTCAACCTCGACACCGCCGAAGCGATGGCAGTGGTGGAAGTCGTGGCCGAAACGACTGGGATCGATACAGCCCAGATTAATACCCAGACCTCCATCACCCAGGAGCTGGTGGAAGCGGTGCCCATCAATGGCCGAAACTTCACTGATCTGGTATTGCTCACTCCCGGCGCTGCCGCCAACGCTGAAGGCTACCGCCAGTCCGTAGAAGGAGGCCGCGGCATCCAGAACAACCTCCAGATTGACGGTGCCAGCTTCAATTCCAAGTTCAATAGCGAACAGCGGGGCGGCACCCGCATTCCCTTCTCCTTTGGCCAGGATTCCATCAAAGAACTCCAAGTCATCACCAACTCCTTCGATGCCCAGTACGGGGATGCCGTCGGAGCCGTCATCAATGCCGTCACCAAGACCGGCACCAACGAGATCAAGGGTCTAGCCTTCGTTCTATTCCGGCCGAATTGGCTCGTCGCGAAGGTCAAGCCGGTTCCGTTCGACCCCAGCAACACCGTCAACCAGGATTCTGTGCGAACCCGCCAGTACCAGTCCCTCCAGCTCGGATTCAACTTCGGCGGCCCCATCATCAAGGACAAGCTGCACTATTTCCTTAATGTGGAAGTGCTGCGTAAGCGTGAAGACAGTGTCCCAACCTTTGGTTGGAGCAATACAAGCACGGGGAATACCCAGGCCGACTACAACACCTTCTTCGGCCCAGGCGGCATGGGGTACCTCATGGCCACCATGCCTGGCAAAACACTGGCCCAGGAAAACGGTTCACCCTGGACCGACGAGCAGAAGAACTTGGCCATCACGGGCCGCCTGGACTGGACCATCAACAACAATCACCGCGCCACCCTGCGGCTGAATTCCCAGACCTACAAGGGACTCAACGACATTTACTCTGGATCCCGGCGCAGTGATATCGCCGAATCCGGCAACTCCACGATCGAGAGCAACAGTCTTTCGACGGTGCTGGAGGTCCAGTCGATCCTTTCCTCGAACCTGCTGAACGAAGCTCGCCTGCAGGTTTCGACCGAAAAACGCCCGAACACACCCAATTCCACGATCTCCTCTCCCATCCGTCTGGCGCAAATTGGCAGCAGCTCCTATACCATCAACGCGGGCCAATACTACATCGATCCCCGAACCACGGAAGAGAGCACAACCCAGTTCCAGGACAACCTCACCTTCATGACCGGCGACTGGACCTTCAAGGCCGGCGTGGATCTCCAATTCATCAGCCTGAAGAACCGCTACTTGCCTAGTGGCATGGGCAATTGGAGCTTCCCCAGCTACGCAGCCGCCAGCCAGTGGTTCAGCGCCGGTGCCGTTCCAACTTCGGGCTCGATTTCCTACACCCAGGGCTATTCACCCTTGGACGGCGTAAGCAGCTTCGATGAAAAATACCTCGCCGGGTACCTCCAGACCCAGTACGCGGGATTGCTCAGCAGGCGCCTGCTCTTGAGCCTGGGCGTGCGGTACACGGGGGAGACCTGGAGTGATAATCCCAATCCTAATTCCAAGCTGCAAGGACTGGACCGGGCTCCCAATAGCAAGGCTTTAGATCCCCGCTTTGGCTTCAACTTCGATGTCTTTGGCAGTGGCAAGACCGTAATCCGGGGCGGCTACGGCTGGTTCAGCGTTAGCAACCCAGGCCAGACCGTCTCCGGCGCGATCATGAACAACGGGATTAACCTTCTTTCTTACTCTATGTCCAGCAGCAACATTTTGCACGTCGATGCATTCACAACGGGCCTACTTTCGGCGACCCAGCGCTGGAGCACCCACAATGTCACGACACAGGGTTCCCTGACTCCTGTCCCAGCAGCTGACCTGAGAGCGGCCTTCAGTGCCGGCACTGTATCGCCAACGTTAATCGACCCCGAAGCCAAAATGACCCAGGCCCGGGCCCTCTCCCTCGGCGTGGAACAGGTTCTTCCCAATGGCTTCCGCATTGCACTCCGAGGCACCTACAAGAAGTTCCTGAACCTTCAATACGCTGTGAACATCAATCTAGCCCAGTATGCCGAGGGAAGCACAACGGTCCTGAACCCGGCTATCTACAACGATGGATATGCCACGACTTGGAATCATTTTTCCAACTCCACCGCCAATCGTCCTGGCCGGGCCATCGTACGGGGCCGCTCCTTGGATCTCAGCGGCTTCGGTGATGTGATCCTCTCGAAATACGATGGTGAAGGTCGTTATCGCAGCCTCGTACTGGAAATCGCCCGCCGCTCGGACACGGGCTGGAGTTTCCAGGCCGCTGCGACTCTGGCCAAGGCCGAAGATAACAACTCCAACGAGAAGGCAACCCTGAACTCTCTCTCGGCTCTTACCGAGAATCCCGCCGATCCCCTCCAGTCCTTTGCGGTGAGCGATAACGACCGCACGCTCCGGGGCACGGTGGTCGTGATAGCCCCACCCATCTTTGGCATCAAGGCCTCGGCTGTTTTGACAGCCACCACGGGCCGTCCTTTGAACGCCACCTATTACGATGACCAGAACGGAGATGGGAAGTACATCGATACCTATGGTGGACGCAACGCCTTTAGGCAGCCCAGCGATAAATCTTTCGATCTACGAATATCTCGCAACTTCCGATTCACCAAACGCTTCTCAATCGAGGGCACGATTGACGTCTACAACCTGTTCAATTGGGCCAATCAGTACAGCAGCCAGACAACCTACGCGCTTTCGGGTGGAGCCCTGAACCCCAATTTCATGGCACTGAATCGGCCGGATAACCATACCCGCGAAGTCCAATTCACCCTCAAGACCCGCTTCTAATCCGCCCGCATGAGACACCCAAATTCAGCCTCAGCTTTCCCTGGAGGAAAAATGATCACTCGCTTTTCTCGCAAAGGAGCCGCGACAGCCTCGGCCATTCTTTGCATGAGCCTTCCCGCAGCATTCCTGGCCCTGCATACAGGCTGCGCCAGCAATCCCAGTGAATACAAGAACCCCTCTCCCGCCATCTCGGCCTTCACGACGGGAACGATCAGCGGTACCACCTTCGACCCCACACCACTGGGCACCACGATTGAGATAGCAAGCGGTGGCAGCGCATGGTTGCGGGCCAACTTTGGTATGAAGGATGGTAGCGCCGTTGTGACCCCGGGCAATATCCAGGTGGTGAGCAACGTCCCCTTCCCAATCCCCAATATCACCGCAACCACGACTTACACCCTTACCGTAACCAGCGGTGATGGCCAAAAAGCGACAGCCACCTGCACGGTGACTGTGTTGGCGACACCCTCCGGCCTCACCTATACGAACGAGGACGCCGCTTACTACGTGGGAGTGCAGATCCCCACCAACACCCCAACGGTGACTGGCGCTGCGCCCATAACCTACACCGTGTCCCCCAGCCTTCCCTCTGGGCTTAGCTTGAACGCTTCGACGGGCGAAATCACGGGTTCTCCCCAGGCTGTGACAAGCCAAACCACCTACACGGTTACGGCCACCAATACGGTTGGAAGCACCACCCGCGACATCAAGATTGCCGTGGCGGCCACCCCGATCGACCTTTCCATTTCTCCGACGGCCACCGGCCCTGGCGGATCGGCCATCCTCACTTGGAACGCCAATCTCGCTTCAGGGCTCTTCTCTGCGGTTACGATCACCGCCACTCCGGCAGATTCTAGCCTTGGGACATCCTTCAGTCTCTCGGGTACCAAGAATGTGGGTCCCCTTCTGCTGACGACCACCTATACACTCTCGGCTACGCCAGCTGCCGGTGGGCCAGCCGTGACCAAATCCGTGGATATCACCGTGGGTTCGGCACCGGTCAATATCACCGGATTCACCGCGACTCCTAGCGTGACACCCATGGGGGGCACTTCTGACCTTGCCTGGACCCTCACCGGTGCGCCCCTGTCTCTGACCCTGGATGGCGCTGATGCCTTCGGAACTTCGGGCAAGACCGTTACGCCCATTCGTCGCCAGACCTATACACTTTCAGGCTCCAACGTCCTGAACGTGAGCCCTGCCACGGCAAATGTCGAAGTGGCCGCGCGAGGATTAGATATCGTGGCTGGTTCCTATGGCAGCGGGCGTGGTGCCGCCGATGGCGATCCTGATCCCAACGGCTTCAGCAGGGCGCGTTTCTACCGCATCAATGCCATCGCAGTCGATCCTCGTGACGGCGCCGTGATCGTGGCGGACTATCAGAGCAGTACCATCCGCCGCATTGGACCCGACCGCAAGGTGCACACCATCGCAGGCATTATGAATGTCCAGGGCGCTGCTGGTGCGAACACAGATGCGACCAAGCTCAGCCAGCCCGCCAAACTCGCCGTCGATCCTGATACTGGAGATGTTTATGTGGGCGGTGAATACTTCACGACCCGCCGACTCTTGAAGCTCACCTGCACCGGTGTGGGCACCTACACAGCGAGCGTCCCCACCTTCACAGCCAACGCTGGGACGACACTACCAACCGCCTTGAACACCAACGCCTTCGCGGTAAGCGGCGGGTACCTCTACTGGGTGGATTACACCTCCACGAAGGTGTTCAAGACAAACACCACCACCGGAGCCACGGACCAGATCCTGGATCCCAATGCCGCAGGCAATCTGCCCTTCAGCGGTGCCGCCTCCATGGCTGCGGATTTCAACGGCGGACGGAAATTGCTGTATGTGGCCTGCACCGGTGTCAGCGGAGCCTATATCGCAAAGGTCTTCAAAGTCGATTTGGCCCCCGCCACTCCAACCACCACGCTTATTGCGGGTGGAGCAACCCAGAGCTACATCGATCACGCCACAAACGCGACCCTCGGAACCCTGAACAACTGCAGCGGAATCGCGGTCGATACCTCCGGCAATCTCTACATCGCCGACCAGTTCAACGCGGCCGTTCGAATGGTTCCCGCTGGAGGTCTCTTCCAGAACGGCTTGGTCACCATCGCGGGCAAGGTGCCCACGGTTCCCACCACGCCCATCAAGGGCTACCTGAACGCCTCCCAGACTCTGGGCACAGTGCTTCCCACCAATGCCGATACCCAGGCCACTCTCTGCCAGAACTACACCGTTGCGGTCCAGGGCGACGGCACCACAGGCACAAAAATTTATGTTGGCGATAATACCTCCGGAGCGGCCGATACCCAGTCCGTGCGATTGATCACCGTGTCTGGCACCACCACCAACGGATACCCCGGTGG
>JAIFMW010000184.1 GCA_020048105.1 Deltaproteobacteria bacterium
CCGAATACAACCCGAACTCGGTGTTTCCAGCCTTTTGCACCCAGTGTGCTTCTTCAAGCGCCTTAGCCAAGAGCACACGGGCCCTGCCGAACTTGCGGCGGCGGTTTGGGTGGGCGTCTTTGTGGGCTCCCTGCCGATCATTCCCTTTGGCTTGGTCACGATCCTCTATATCTGTCACCGGTTGAACCTCAACAAGCTGGCAGGAGCCGGGGCCAGCAATCTGTGCATCGCCCCCTTTGTGCCCCTGCTTTGCATCGAGGTGGGGCATCGCCTGATTCGCGGTTCCTGGTGGACTGCCTTCAACCGCCAGACCCTGATTGGCGAAATCCACTACCGACTCGGGGAATGGCTGCTGGGTGCCCTGATCATTGGCCCCGTTCTCGGCGGCCTTGCAGCGCTGGCAACCTATGCCTTGGTTCGAAGTCTCCGGGGGGCCTCGAAGGAACCATTCTGAAAAATTCGTCTTTCGGTTGATTTTTTTTCGTTTACCTCTTGCCAAAAAAAGAATAAAAAGCGAAACTGCTTCAAGTCAGGGCAATGGAACCCTGAGCCTGATTCTGGAGCGGACCATGCTCAAATCGTTTGGCTACAAACTTCCCGGCTACTTCATGGAATATGGCCCCGTGCTGGCAACAGACGAAGACGCCGCCCGGCGCCTCATTCGCCAGAGGCTCAATGCGAAGCGCTTGCCCTGGGGTCTCCAGATCTGGGACCTTGCGGCTCGGCCACTCGCCAAGTGGAAAGTGGCCGAAGCTTCCTAGTGGACGGTGCCTAGCCCTTTTGGGCTCGCAGCATGGTCAGCAGCCAATGGGATGGCTCCACGGCTTTTACCCCATGGGGCAGCCCCTTGGGCAGATCCTTGCGGTCGCCGGGCATTAGGCGGGCCCATTGGCCATCCACCATGACCTCCAGACAGCCGCCGACGCAGAGCACCGAGGCAGGGAAGGGCGTGGTGTGAGCGCTGATTTCCTGGCCCGCGTCCATGGCGAAAAATACCAGCTTTAAATCGTTCGGGAGATCGATGAGGGGGCGGGATGCGATGGCCCCCGTGGAAATGGGCAGGGCCTCCGTCAGATTGGTAATGGCAGTGATCATGATTTTCTCCATAAATGGTTGGAAACCTAATAGCGGTCGGCGATCCCGAACCGGGTCGTTGGGATAAGTTTGGGTGCTTCGGCGGGAATGGCCTTGATGGTGATCAAGTGACGGCGAATCGGTTTGCCTGCGTGCCGTTAGAATGGCCTCATGCTCCCACCGACCTGGCACCAAGCCCCCCTCTTTACCTCCCTGCAGCCGGGCCAACGAATGCGGTTGGAGGTCATGGCAGGCACGCGGCGCTTGGATTCTGGGGAAATGCTTTTTCTGGAGGATGAGCCCTGCACCGGTTTTTTTGTCCTGGTGGAGGGTGCTATTCAGCTCACACGCAGCGGCACCATTCCCGGCGCTCACCCCACTTTGGCGGTGATTCTACCCATCAATTCCTTTGCCGAAGCCGCCATGTTTGGGGGAGAAGCCTTTCCTGCTACGGCCACGGCCATCAAATCCTCGAAGGTGGTTCATTTCCCGAAGAGTCTTGTCATGGGTGCGCTGCGGGAAGATCCCGATTTGGCCTTGGCGGTCATCCATGCCCAGGCCGTGTGGCTTCGCAAGATCACCCAGAAAGTTCAGGAATTATCAGGTTCCGATAGCCTGGAACGCCTGCGTACCTGGCTTCGCGCCAACTTGTCCACGCAGGCTGTCTTTTCATTACCCGTCACCAAGAAGGCTCTGGCCGCTCAATTGGGGATGACACCGGAAACGCTTTCGCGGGGGCTGCGAGTGTTCCAGGATCAGGGGTTGTTGGAAGTGCAGGGGACACGACTCCGCAAGACAGGCCCAATCTGAATCCGAAAACCCGGTGAAATGCTTGAAATGGAGTGCTGGGATGTTCGCCTTGATCGCCATAAGTCTGTTGCTAGGCGCGGGAGGGACGGCTCCCGTCGATCCGAATGCAAATTGCATGGCATGTCACATCATGCGCCCCAAGCTCGATTCGCTGCGCGCGGGCAATCACGCAAAGGTGGCCTCCTGTTCGGATTGCCATGAACCCCATGGGAACCTTGTTCCAAGACTCTATTCGGTGGCTTCCGACGGCATTCGCCATGCGCTCATTACCACCCTTCAGGCTACGCCACCGGTGATCCGGATTCATCGCGCCGGGGCCGAAGTGGTGCAGGCCAATTGCATCCGCTGTCATGGCACAGAAGCTGAGCGCAGTGCTCCAGCCAATGCCAAATTGCCTCGTCCCATGCCTCAGCCCAAGACCTCGGCCCACGCAAATTCAACACGGATGTGCGCGGAGTGCCATAGTGATACCTCCCACCCACGCTTGCAGCGCCGAACCGATGGTGAAGTCTCAAATCCTTGATTTCCGTCAAGGAACTGGGTCAGGTGGCATGGGATAGATAGGTCTATCGTTCGATAAGGATGCCTTTGTCGTGAGTGGACGCCGTCGCCTAATCTTCTTCAGCTTTCTGGCCAGCATTTTGGCTGGGGTTTTCCTGGGCTCCGGTTTGTATACATTTGTCGCGGCCCATGGTGCTTCCTACCTCTCGAATGATCCGGCAGTCTGCGTGAATTGCCATGTCATGCGGGAAGAATTCGATGGATGGCAACACGGTTCTCATCATGCGGTGGCGGTCTGCAATGACTGTCATTTGCCCCACGACAACGTGGTGCACAAGCTGTTCGTCAAGGCGAGCAATGGCTATTACCACTCCAAGGCCTTCACGCTGATGAATTTCCAAGAGCCCATTCGCATCAAGCCCGCCAACGCGGAAGTGCTCGAGGCCAATTGTGTTCGTTGCCACGCGGCCATGATCGATGAGATCACGGCCCACGGCACGCTCGGCGTTCCCACCGACCCCGCACGGAAGGCCGATCTTTATGGCTGTGTTCGCTGTCATGAGGGCGTCGGCCATGGCCCCACGCGCTGAATTTCTTGAAGTGTGATTGCCGAAAATGCGCATTTCCCTCGCAGGAGAACTCCGATGACTGACGCCAAGCTCCCTCTTTTCTCGCGCCCCTCGGTTCGAATGGGCCTCATCGCCGGTGGCGCTGCCGTGGCGACGATCCTTGTGATGGCGCTCTACAGCAGCGTTTCCTCGCGCAAGGCCGAAGCTCGCCAGACCAGTCTGAAATTGGTCAACCTGGATGAGAAAACCGTGGATCCGGCGGAGTGGGGTAAAAACTTTCCCCGGCAACTGGATTCCTATCTGCGCACTGCAGAGAAATACAGCACCAAATACGGCGGCGCCGGAAGCGAAGGCCTGCCCAAGAGTCGCATCCTGGAAGACCCCCGATTGGTCACGATCTTCGATGGCTATGCCTTCGCCATCGATTTCAATCAGCGCCAGGGCCACGCCTACATGCTGAAGGATCAGCGCGAAACCAAACGCGTCACCACCAAGCCCCAGACCGGCGCCTGTATGCATTGTCATGCCTCCAATACCGTGGCTTACCGCGAGGCCGGTTTGCAAACGGGTGCACCGGGCACGCTGGACGAAGCCTTCACCAGCCCCAATGCTCAGGCCCAGCTCATGGCCGGGTTCGAGGCCATCTGCAAGATGCCCTACGCCGAGGCCACCAAGCTGGTAAAGCACGCCGTGGCCTGCATCGATTGCCATGATCCCAAGAACATGGCCCTCCGCGTTACCAAGCCTGGCTTCATTCGCGGAATTGATGCCCTGGCCAAGAGCACCGAGCCCGTGCCCCATCTGCCTTCCATCGAGAAATGGCGGAAGGGTGATCGCGCCGCAGCCTACAACCCCAACATCGACGCCACTCGCCAAGAAATGCGGTCGATGGTGTGCGGTCAGTGCCACGTGGAGTATTACTGCGGCCCCAAGGCCACGCTGTTCTTCCCCTGGAGTAAGGGGCTAAAGGTCGAACAGATCGAAGCCACCTACAACGAATACAAGTTCCCCGATGGCAAGCGCTTCTTCGATTGGAAGCACGCCAAGACCGGCGCCGAAGTGCTCAAGGCCCAGCATCCCGAATTCGAATTGTGGAGCCAGGGTGTGCATGCCCGGTCCGGCGTGTCGTGCGCGGATTGCCACATGCCCTACATGCGGGAAGGCGCCATCAAGGTGAGTGACCATCAGGTTCGCAGCCCCCTGCTTAACGTTTCGCGCTCCTGCCAGACCTGCCATCGCTTCCCCGAAGAAGAACTCAAGGCCCGAGTCGTCGCCATTCAGGATCGGACCAAGGCCCTGATGGACCGCGCCGAAGATGCCGTGGTGCAGCTCATTGGCGATCTCGATAAGGCCAAGCAGGCTGGTGCAGAAGAAGCTAAGCTCCTGCCAATTTTCGAATTCCAGCGCAAGGCTCAGTGGCGCGTGGATTTCATAAACGCCGAAAACTCCATGGGCTTTCATGCTCCCCAGGAAGCCGCCCGGATTTTGGGCGAGGCCATCGACTATGCCCGCCAAGGACAGGTTGCTTTGCGAGATCTGGGAACGAGTTCGGCCAAGGCCAAGAAGTAGGCATTCGTCACGCATGAGTAGCGGACTTTTCCGAGGAAGCTGCTGAGGATTCCCGCACATTGATCACAACCCAAAAGGGCGTTTTCGCCTTCTTGGGTTGTGATTTTATATAAATGTCCCGGAAACAGCGCCGGGTGGCGATCGACTTCTCGAATTGGACTGCACGGTGGCGCGATCCTCAGTCATTCTGAAGGTTCAAGGTCTGGAGGGACCGCATCCATGACTCGTTCTGATACCCCATTGATCCTCGCCGTGGATGACACGCCGGAAAATCTAAACCTCCTTGCGGAGATTCTGGAAACGTACGAATTTGACGCGGCTTTTGCTATGGATGGGTTGGAAGCCCTGACCTTCATCCAGCAAGAAAAACCGGAATTAATCCTGTTGGATGTGCTCATGCCCGGGATGGATGGTTTCGAGGTCTGCCGCCGCCTGAAAGCGGACCCAGCCACAGCCGCCATTCCCGTGATCTTCCTGACCGCGAAAACCGAGACCGAAGATATCGTGAAAGGCTTCGAGGTCGGTGCGGTGGATTACGTGACCAAGCCCTTCAAGATCGCCGAATTGATTGCTCGGGTTCGCACCCATGTTGAGCTGTTCCGGGCCAGGGCCGAGATTCGTACCCTGCGTGGCATGCTTCCCACCTGCGCCCACTGCAAGAAGATCCGGGATGACCAGGGGAAATGGCAGCCCATCGAGGTCTACATTTCGGCTCGCACCGACGCTGAATTCAGTCATGTCTACTGCCCGGGTTGCCAAGCCGTGTACTTTCCCGATTTCACCAGGGCTCAAACGCAGAATCTCGATTGAGCCAAGCCGGTGATTTTGGCCCCAGCTCTTATGGCGCTTTGGATCACGAAATGTGCCCTAAAAGGACATTCATCATGGTGACCTACCTATTCCGCCTAACCTTGCTCCTGGGGCTGGCCTGCCTTCTGGGCGCGCAAACGCCTTACGAGCGAGCCCATCCGGCCATGCGCGTGTACGGCATGGAACAGGGCCTACCGGATGCCTCGGTCTACACGTTGACTCTGGACAAAACGGGGCGCCTTTGGGCGGGCACTAAGGAAGGCGCGGCCTATTTGAAGGGGCGCAACTGGCACACCCTGCGCATGCCCACAGGGTTCTCCTCCAACTACGTTCGCGCCATTCTGGCCACCCAGGACGGCAGCCTATGGTTTGGAACCCAAGATGGAGGCCTTTGGCGCCTATCCAAGGGCGATTGGTCCCATTTCATGGCCGGGAAGGAACTTCCTTCCAATCGCGTGAATTGCCTTACCGAAACCGTAAATGCCGCAGGAATCTCCACCCTTTGGGTCGGCACCGGTGGTGCGGGCATCGCGACCTTTAGCAAGGGGCAGTGGCAAACCCTGGATAGCGGACCCTTGCAGACCATCTGGCGGATTCGGGAAATGTGGGACCCCGATGGACAACCTCGCATCTGGTGTGCGGCCCAGGAAGGCTTGGCCCGCCTGGAGGGAACCCAATGGAAAGTGCTGGGCCCCAAGGATGGTTTCCTGGGCACCAATGTTAACGATGTGCTGGAAGTGCCGATGCCGGATGGGCGGCGGGAAATCTGGGCTAGCTGTTGGGGCTTGGGTTTGGCCCGCTGGAATGGCCAAACCTGGACCTTGCATAACGCCTCCCGTGGTTTCCGTAGTCCCAATCCGACCGGCAGCCTGGGTTACACCCTCCGGGCCGATGGGCATCCCATTCTCTGGGCGGGCACCTACGATGCCGGGTTCTGGCGGTTCGAAGACGAACAATGGCATCTCTTGGCCCAGGATACCTCCACCAGCATTCTCTCCGTGCTGACCCCGGAAGCCTCCAAGCCGACCCTTTGGATGGGAACCCGGGGCAATGGAGTCGCTTCGCTGGACCTGGGTGGTTGGAAGGCACTGGAGGATAAGCAAGGGCTGCCCAGTTCCGAGGTTAATTCGTTCGCCCAGACCCAGGATAAGTCCGGCAATTCCCTGTTCTGGATTGGCACGAACCAGGGTCTGGGTCGGCTCACCGCAACGGAACCCATCCTTAAGGTGCGCGGCCTTCCCAGCGATTACGTGAATGCCCTGGCCCGTGGGAAGGACGGTAGCACTCTGTGGGTCGCAACCATGAAGGGGTTGTCCCGCTGGGACGGGAGCGCCTGGCAGGCGGATCCCACCCGAGGCGTGTTGGCGGGGATGAACTGTCTGAGTCTCCTGGAAACCGAGGATGCCCTTTGGGTTGGCACCCACGCGGGGCTGGCAAAACTGAACCGCGGGAAGTGGAGCTTTCTCACCAAGAAAGACGGCTTGCTGCACGATCATGTTCTAGCGCTTTGCGCGGTTCCCGCCAAAGGGAATGCGGGGCCCAGTGAACTCTGGATCGGGACTCGGGGCGGCGGGGTCGGGATTCTTCGGGAGGGGCGTTGGTCCTTCCTGGGTCAGGAATCCGGGCTCACCAACACCAGCGTCTACGACCTCCATGTTCAGACCAGTCCCGAAGGGCATCGATGGATGTGGGCCGCCACTCAAGGTGGTGGGTTGGCCTACCTGGACCTGGATCAGCCCGGTTCCCTTTGGAAGACCTTGAGCTCCGTGACGCTTTCGGGCCTGCCCTCGGACACCATTCAGCGCATCGAGGAAGATTCCAAGGGGCGGTTGTATCTGAGCACCACCCGGGGCGTGGCGCGCTTGAACCTCCAATGGGCCAAGGGCGTTCCCCAACCCGCGCGGGTCGAAGCTTTTTCCACCGTGGACGGGCTGCCGAGCCTGAGTTGCAACCGAGGTGCTTCCTATGTGGATGACGCGGGCCGGGTTTGGATTGGCACCGCCAAAGGTGCGGCTGTCTTGGATCCGGGTCGAGAGACCTTCGCCCAGGCTTCACCCCCGCCCCTGGTGGGAACGGCTTTCGTGACGGGATCGGGGCGAGCCTTCGATGGCAGCGAGCCCCTCGCCCACCGCGATAATCACGTTCGTTTTGAATTCTCCTCGCCAGGGCTTCACCGCCTGGAAGAAAACCGTTATCGCACCCAACTGGTTGGCCTGGAAGCCGATCCTTTGGATTGGCAGGAAGAAGCCTGGCGGGAGTTTCCATCCCTGCCCTCCGGTTCCTACGTGCTGAAAGTTTGGGCCAAGGATTTCGATCAACGGATCTCAGGGCCGACCGAATTTACCTTTTCCGTCCGGCCCGCGCCGTGGTTTACGTGGTGGGCTTGGAGTATCTACCTTCTGGCCCTGGGAGGCGGCATCGCTGCGATTCATCGGTGGCGAATCCAGATTTTGCACGCTCAGAATCGGGAGCTCGAACTGCAGGTGGCCCAGCGGACGGCGGATCTAGCCCGCGTCAACGAGCATCTACTGCAGGCTCGGGACACCGCTGAGGCGGCCACTCAGGCCAAAAGCGCCTTCCTAGCCAACATGAGTCATGAAATTCGCACGCCCATGAACGCCATCATCGGGTTTTCCACCTTGGCTCTGAAGGGGGATGCGCCCCCGCGGATCAAAGATTATTTAAAAAAAGTCAGTTCGGCTGGGCATTCCCTGCTGGCGCTTATCAACGACATCCTGGATTTTTCCAAGATCGAAGCCGGCAAGCTAGAAATGGAATCCACGTCCTTTTTGCTTGACGATGTGTTTCGCGATGTCGGGGATCTTCTGACTCAAAAGGCCGAAGAAAAGGGCCTGGAACTGGTCGTGGGAATGCAGGAAAGCATCCCTCGAACCCTGGTTGGGGATCCTCTGCGCTTAAGGCAGGTGCTTATCAATCTTGTGAACAACGCCCTCAAATTCACCGAGAAAGGGCATGTGTTTCTGTGGGCAGAGCCATTGGGAGTCACGGATGCCGGCGTTCGACTCCGTTTCAGCGTCAAGGACACAGGCATCGGAATGACCCCCGAGCAGCAGGCCAACCTGTTCCAATCTTTCTCCCAGGTAGATGTCAGTACCACCCGCAAATATGGCGGGACCGGGTTGGGGTTGAGCATTTCCAAACGGCTCGTGGAAATGATGGGGGGCGAGATCGGGGTCGAAAGTGAGGCTGGCAAGGGCAGCACCTTCTTCTTCTCTGCCATCTTCCACCTCGGGAGCATGCGGCCCGTGGAACCTGCGGACCATCCGAAGGATTTGAAAGACCTGCGAATTCTGGTGGTGGACGATAATTCCGCCGCCCGGAATGTGCTGGATGAAATTTTGAAGAGCTTCCATGTGCAAACCTGCCTGGTCGACTCTGGGGCTGCCGCCTTGGTGGAACTGGAACGGGCCGATATCAACCATCCCTTCGACTTGGTGCTGATGGATTACCGAATGCCCATGATGGATGGGCTGGAAGCCACCCGGCTCATCAAGCGCCAGCCGGGCCTCGCCAAGATTCCATCCTTGGTGATGGTGACGGCCACGGGTCGAGACGAACTGATGACCGAAGCGCAGAAGGCAGGCGCGGAGGGTTTCCTGATCAAACCCGTAACGGCCTCTCTGCTGCTCGATACGATTCTATCGGTGCTCGGACGCGCTCCGGCCTTCGTGGCCTCCGGTCCCGAGGATACGGCTGGGCATGCGGAACCCGATGTCCAGGGTGCGCACGTGCTGCTGGCCGAGGACAATGTCATCAACCAAGAGCTGGCCATGGAAATCCTGGGGTCCGCTGGCGTGAAGGTCGATATTGCCGTCAATGGTCGTGAGGCCGTTCGCATGGTGGATCTGGTTCGGTACGACGCGGTGCTGATGGATGTGCAAATGCCCGAAATGGACGGCTGGGAAGCCACCCGCGCCATCCGGGAAAAGTCGCAACACCAGGACCTGCCGATTATCGCGATGACTGCCCATGCCTTAGCGGGCTATCGGGAAGAGTGCTTAGCGGTGGGCATGAACGACTACATCACCAAGCCCATCGATTCCACGAAGCTCTTCGAAACCCTCGCCAAGTGGGTCAAGCTGCAGTCCCCATCCGCGCCTGCGAAGGGCAGCTCAGCTGGAGCGGCGGATCTGAGTGCCTTTGCCATCTTGGAACCCTTCATGGATGTGCCGGCGGCCATGTCTCGGATGATGGGCAAGGTCGATCTGCTGAATCAATTCCTGAAGAGTTTCCTGGAACCCGAACCCAAGCCCGAAACTACGATCCGAGCGGCGATGCTTGCCGGGGACCGGGCCACGGCCCATCTGGAGGCCCACTCCCTGAAAGGCATTGCGGCAACCCTGGAAGTGCCCT
>JAIFMW010000004.1 GCA_020048105.1 Deltaproteobacteria bacterium
ATTTCACCATGGTCTTGTCGGCGCCCAGCAGCTCGAAGTCCACGCCCATGGCGATGCAGAGGCTCGCCAGATGCATCACGGTCTCGTGAGTGACATCGGAGTAGGAGAATACGGCGACGTCGGGCTTGTGGTTCTTGATGACTTCCACCAGTTCGGTTTCGTCGAAGATGGGGATGCCCGCAGGATAGAGCTTCCCGGCGAGGACGGCCGGATAGGCGCGACCCGCGATATCGGGAATCTGGGTCGCGGTGAAGGCCACGACTTTGAAGTCGGGGTTATCACGGTAGACCGTGTTGAAGTTATGGAAGTCGCGACCAGCGGCTCCCAGGATGAGAACGCGACGGGGCTCGGACATTGGAACTCCTCTAAGAGAAGGCGTCGACCGATTAACCGACACACCCGAAATGGGTAGTCATGGCCTCGGGACCATGGAATAAGGGGCAATCTTATCCCAAATTTCGTCCAGGGCTCTTTCCGATTTTTCAATTTCACTCTTCAGACGTTGACCTCGTAAAAAAGAAAAGAAAGTCCACGGATGAACACGGATGGACACGGATAAAAAAGAGGGCTGCACAGGAGCAGCACTCAACGGAAGCGATTCACCACGGAGACACGGAGCACACGGAGAAAACAAAAGCTGAGCAACAGAGAGTTCAGTTCCAGTGTTTTGCTTTTATCCGTGTCCATCCGTGGACTAGTTTTTTAGCTTCCTTCCTGCCAATCCCATTCAGACTAGGATTGAGATGCGGAAACGGACCTGGAGTGAAACATGAAAATACCGGCTTTTCTCCTCCAGCTATCCCGCCTCAACCGCCGAATTCTGTTAACGCTGGCCTCGCTAGTGCTGGTCTATGCCGTGCTGGGTTTCGGAGTGGCACCGCGGGTAGTCAAAGCGAAGCTTCCCGCCATGTTGGGTCAGCGGCTCGGACGCAATGTTTCGGTGCAGAAGGTGCGCATCAACCCCTTTGCGCTATCCGTCACCCTGGAAGGTTTTCTCATCCAGGACCGGGATGGCGAGGCCTTCGCGGCCTGGGATCGGCTGTATGTCAATCTCAGCAGCTCCACGCTTTTCACACGGGTCATTGCCCTGCAGGCCGTGGAACTGGATCACCCTTCGGGTCGCGTGGTGGTTTTAGGGAATGGCAAACTCAATTTCTCCGACATTTTGGAACGCCTTGCCCAGGATCCGAAACCCAAGGCTGAAGCCACTCCGCGCGAAATCGCCATCGACTATTTGCTGATCCGAGAAGCCAAAGTCCAGCTGTTAGACCGCAGCCTTAGCGAACCCTTTGCTACCACGCTTGGGCCGCTGAGTCTTGAGTTGAAGGGCTTCCACACGCAACCCAATAACCAAAATCCCTACGCCTTCGCCGGGCGCACCGAATCCGGCGAAGCCTTTTCCTGGACAGGCTTCTTTACCACCGAACCGCTGGCCTCCCAGGGCACGCTGACGTTGGAACGCTTGGCGTTGCCCAAATACCAGCCCTACTACAAGGACCAGGTGGCCTTCGACCTGAAGGGTGGCTTGGTCTCAGCAAAGGCTTCGTACGCCTTCCAATGGTCCTCTGGAACGCATGTTCTAAAAGTGGTGGATGCCTCTCTGGATCTCCAGGATTTGAAAATCGCCGAGCTCGGTCAGAAGGCTAACGCCATCGAGCTGCCCAAGTTGGAATTGCGCGGCCTCCAAGCCGATCTGATCGGGCGTCGCGCCGAGATTGGCTCGCTGGTGGCTCGGGACGGCATGCTGGATTTAGTGCGAACAGAGAATGGCGAACTCAGCCTGATGAAGCTGCTCATGCCCAAACCCCGCCCCAAGACCCCCGAACCCAACCAGCCCTTTGCCTTGAAGATTCGGGAATTAGGCATGAAGGGTTTCCGCTTGGCCTTCGAGGATCAAGGCACGGTGCGCCCTGTGCAAACCGTGGCCGAGAATATCGAAATGTCCCTGAAAGATTTCAGCCTGGAGCCTGAGGGAAAGGCCCAGCTTACGGCCTCGTTCAACGTGGATGGAGCAACGCGTTTTCAGCTCGAAGGTTCCGTGACGCCTCTCAAACCCTCGGCGGATTTGACCCTCAAGGTCGATGACCTGGATCTCACCACCTTTGAGGCCTATGCCGATCCGACCTTGGACCTGCGCGTGAACCGGGGTCGACTTTCCCTTAATGGCAACTTGCGGGGAACGTGGGAAGGCAAAGCCTCAGATTTCACGGCGATCAAGGGCAATGCCCGCCTGGCCGGGTTCGAGGTCATGGATGCGGCACAGCAGGAAGTGCTGGTGCGCTATAAGGAGCTGCGCATCAACGGCCTGGACATGAGCACTCGCCCTGAGGCGCTGAGCATCAAGAGCGTAGAACTCAATGATTGTGAGCACCGCTTGGTGGTTGCCAAGGACGGCAGCACCAACGTGGCTCGGGCACTGCGGATTGCCACAACTCCACAACCCAAAGCCGCCGGTGCGGTTATCGGTGGCGCAGTCCCACCCTCCAAGGATGGCCTGAAGATCGCCCTGGCCAAGATGATCCTGAAGGCGGGGCGGCTCACTTACATCGACCGGAGCGTCGAACCCAACGCCACCTTCCTCATCACGGATCTCGAAGGTATCAATACCGGCCTCTCCACCCTGCCCGAAAGTGGCTCCGCTCTAACGCTAACGGGCAAAGCCGGAGGCCTTGCGCCCCTCTCCATCAAAGGCCATTCCATGCCCCTGCGCCGGGACCAGGATACGGATGTGACCGTTCGAATCCAGGGCGCCGATCTCGCCGACTTCAGCCCCTACACCGGCAAATTTCTGGGCTACACCGTGCGCAAGGGCAAGCTCGATGTGGATGCCCATATCAAGATCGAAAATCGAAAGCTGAAAGCCCTGATCAAAGCCAATCTCGATCAGTTTTATTTGGGCGACAAGGTGCAGAGCCCCGATGCCACAGGCCTTCCCGTAAAACTGGCATTGGCCCTGCTCCGGGATCGTAAGGGCATGATCGCCGTGGAATTGCCCGTGGAAGGCAGCCTGGATGACCCCGATTTTCACTACGGCAAAATCGTATGGAAAGCCTTGTTCAACCTCATCGCCAAAATTGGCGCCTCGCCCTTCACGCTGATTGGAAGTCTGTTTGGTGGCGGGAACGAGGATCTGAGCCTGATCGTCTTTGCACCCGGTAGCGCGGAGCCCGATGCCAGCGCGAAAGCCAAGATCGAAGTCCTGGTGAAGTCCCTGATCGAGCGACCCGAGCTCAACCTGGAGGTGGAGGGCACAGCCGACGCCATCACCGATGGCGGTGCCTTCAAGAAATCCGCTCTAGAAGCCCGCCTCCACGCTGCCAAAGTTCAGAGCCTGAAGACCAAGAATCCCGACCTTGAAGCCGAAGCCGTGCGCGTCACTCACGAAGACCGGCCCCACTGGCTGGCCGTGGCCTTCGAGGCCACCTTCCCCACTCCCAAAGAGACGGGTAAAAACACGGTGCCCCTTCCCACCCCAGGCGAAATGGAACAACGCCTACTCGGCACCCTGAAGGTGGATCCCAACCAACTCCGCGACCTCGCGGATCGCCGCACCAAAGCCGTGGTCAAGGCCTTCCTCGAAGGCGAAAAAGTCGAAGCCCGCCGAGTATTTGAGGTGGAAGGCGGCGAGCGGGCGAAAAAAGAAGGCGGAAGTCGGGTGTACTTTGAATTGAAATAGCGAGCACTTCATCGGGGTACCTAGTCTTCCCTCGCCACCCCCACAGGAGAATTGCATGCCGATCCTACGCGCCGAAATCTTCCAAGGACGATCACCTGAAGTTAAGAAAGCACTGGCCGAAGCCCTTACCCAAGCCATGGTGCAGCACCTCGGGTGTTCACCGCAGGGGGTCACCGTCATTTTCGATGAGTTCGATAAAGGCAACTGGTTTATCGGCTCTAAAGATGCCAACGAACTGTTCCCCAACGCGAAATAGGGCTCACGCAAGGCGACGGTCTGCCCCTAGCAGAGTTCGTTTGGCGATCAGGCGCGTTCGGCCATCAATCGATTGAAGCCGGCGATCTTAACCCACCAAATGATGTAACAGATCAGCGCCCCAGGTCCGGCGAACATGGTAATGAAAGCCCCGAGGCAAGGGATGACGCCTAGTAAGCAGCAACAACTGCAAATGCACGCAGCCAAGCCAATGCTGTAGCCGGCGTCGCCGACATTCTGGCCATTCTCCGCAGCCCAACTCTTGATGGAATCGGAGACATTCGTCACCACAAAGAATTGCCACACAAGGTGAAAAACCGGAATGAGCAGCAACCAGACTAGCCCCGGTGCCATTTTCTGGTGGCGTTCCCCCACCAGGGTAAGTGCCTTCTGCATGGTCAGCAGATAGAAGACTGTGATTACGACACCCACCGCCAGAATCAGAAGAACGAAGACAAGACAACCACCCACTAAGGCAGCCACAGCATCGGCATTTTGCATGGGAACTCCGAAAAGGTGTTCGAGCCTTCCCCAAGCCAAAACAAACGGGACAAGACAGGACGGACAAGGCACAGAATCCTGCCAGTGTGGCCTGAGCCAGAAGGGCACACAATCGCGAATAACTCTGCGTTGGGGGTATGCTCTAGGCATCATCCACATACCTTGCGGGAGGCGTCATGACCGAGCAGGAGCAGAACAACGTGAACCAGGAAGGCACAGCGCCAGCCCCCTTCGGGCGCCTGATGACCCATATCTTGATTGGGGCTGCCATCTCGGGCGTAGCTTCCAGCATCCCTGTACTCAATATCCTTAACTGCTGCTTCTGTCTGCTGAACATGGGGGGCGTGGTGTTGGCAATGCACCTCTACCTCGGCTCCCACCCTGCGGATCGCCTCAGTTTTGGTGAGGCCGCCGGTTTTGGAGCCCTGGCTGGAGCCGGAGCCGGGCTTATTACTGGCCTCATCGGATTCGCGGTAGGCATGCTCTTTAAGCAGGCTACGGCATCCCAGTTCTCTCAACTTCCCCCTGAAGCCGCACAAATCATTTCCTTCCTCCAGGGAGCCCAGCTGGCGATGGTTCCCGTACAGATGGCCATCTATGCCGTCTTTGGCCTGCTGGGTGCAGTTCTGGGCCTGCAGCTCTTCTTCAAGGGTCGGATTCGCCGCTGATCGAATCGGTGTTCCAGGGAAATCGAGGCATATACCTCCTGCGAGGGCTGTTGGCCTTCGCAGGATTACTGCCCTGGGTCCTGGCATGGGCCGGAGTGCATAGCCCTGCCCTTACCATGATCTTCCGAGGCCTTTGCCATCAGGATCCGGCCCGTAGTCTTGTCTGCCAGGGCACAGCCATGCTCGTTTGCAGCCGCTGCGCAGGAATCTACGCGGGTATCGCGTTGGCTGCCTGCCTGCCGATTATTGGTGGCCTGCAACGCCATGGCACAGTTCTCGTCTTGCTCGCGGGCTCCTTGATGGCCCTGGATGTTTTTACTCAGGATCTGGGCCTGCACGCACCCCTCCACATCACACGCCTGAGCACGGGTCTCCTTGTGGGTTGGAGCGCCGCCGCCTATACCCTGTCGTTGATTTGCGGAAAGCGGGTCGCCGCCGAACCGTTATAGCTAGGCTTTCAGGTTTTTCGAGCGATATTCGATGGGCGTCAAGCCTGTGGCTTGCTTGAAAACCCGGTAGTAGTTGGTTTTTGAGTTAAAGCCCGCATCAAAGCCAAGGTCCAGGGGCGAGCGATCACGGTTCGCAGGGTCCACCAGGGTTTGGCAGACATCCTTAACTCGAAAAGCGTTCGTGAAATCTTGAAACTTCTGTTTAAGGAACTGGTTGAAGATCTGAGAGAGGTAGGTCGTGCTCAAATTCAAGGAGGTTGCCAACTTATCCAGGGTGAAATCCGGATCACGGTAGATGCGTTTTTCATCGTAAAGAAGGAGAATCCGCTTGATGTAGCGTTGCGCACTCGCTTCGGTCAAGCGAGAGGCTGCGTATTTGGGCTTCTCCGTGTCTTCCGGTGCCTCCTGGAGTTCGGATGACTCCGACAGCTCGGACAGTTTTAACCTCATTGCATCCAACTGAGCCAGCTGCTCGACCCATTCTTCCTTGCGCCGTTGCAAATGTTCGGCGCGCCACGCCTTGAGTCGGCGCAGGTTCAGCAAAAGCCCGAGGATCACCAAACCCAGGATGGCCCCAATGATCCCGACCAGGCGAAGGGTCCGACTTTGATGGGTGCGGAGTAGGCGGAGCTCCCGATCAAGCTGGTCCTTTTCATAACGATTCAGAATGCCCAGAACCGCAGCGGTCACCCGGGAGCCCTGCACGCGATCCTTCCATTCATCGAACAGGTTGCGATACCGCAGCGACGCCTGGGCGTCCCCCAAGGCAGCATGAACACTGGAAAGAGCTTGATAAACCTGAGTGCGTTCTTTATTAAACCCCCCCTTGCTGCTGGCCTCCAGGGATTCCAACAGAAAAGGAAGCGCCTCGCGAGGACGTTGCATCTGCGCGAAGGTCAACCCAATGGCCAGATTGCTTTCGGCGATGCCGAGCGCCTCACCCCCACTCCGCCGCATCTCAAGGGCTTTCATTAAATTGACCAGGGCCTCCTGGGGGCGGCCCGCCTCCCGCTCCGTGTCACCCAGCAAATGCCAGAGACTGGCTATCTCGGAGACGTTGGTGCGCTTGGCGCGGATCTCTAGGGCTAGGCGATAGTTCTGAAGGGCCTCTGGGTAGCGTTTTTGATGGCGGTGGATATGCCCCCATTGGATGTAGACCCTGGACTTGCCAAACTCCTGGTAATAGCCCGGCCGGGCAAAGATCTCCTGAGCCTGCGTCAAGAGCAGCTCGGCCTGAGTCATGTCCTCAAGTTCAATATTAATTTGACTTAGATTTACCAGAATGGCGGCCCTGGACATCAGGATGCGATATTCCGTGGTGTCCTGACTCAGACTGAGTGCTTCCTTAAGGTGTTGAGTGGCGGTGGGATATTCCCCGAGAAGGGTATAAATGTCGCCCATGCGTCGTTGCGCCAGCACCTGCCAATGGAGCGAGCGGGCCACCAAACCCCACTGAAAGCCCTTCCGGTAGTAGGCCAGGGCCGTTGGGTAATCGGCATAGCAGAACTGAAAGACATCGCCGATGTCCATTTCCACCTGAGCGCAGGCGGTTTGGTCTCCCAGAGAAGATGCCAAATCCCGGGCCTGAAAGTAGGTTTCCAGGGCACGGGGAAAGTCTTTATTGCTTAAGGCCGCAAAGCCAAGACTCCGCAGGGCCTGCACTTTCTTGGCGGGAAGGCCCAAAGTTTCAGTCAAACGCACCGCCTCGTCGGCCCGAATCAAGAGTTCAGCTGGCGGAAGCGTTGCAAAGAGTGGTTCGGTGAGACTTAGTAAGCGATCTAGGCGTGCCTTGGGCTCCGTGGGCAGTGCTGGATAGTTGGCCAGCTCCGATTCTTGGGCCAGCATCATGGCCCCAAAGGCCAGCCCAATCAGAAGGCACCGCCCCAGCTTGCTACCGCTCCCCCGTGCGCCAAACCCTAACCAAACCATAGAGAAACATAGCATAAGAGCCTGCCTCAACGGAGGTCTACGGGCCGGGGTTGATGGCGAAATTGCGCGGGTCCCGAGTCCCAATGTATGCAACGGGACCCGAAGAACACCCAAAAAAGACACCCTGGGGCTTCACGAACCTGAGGCAGTCGAGTCAGCTCGGCCCTCCCCCCAAATTCTCAAGAAAGGGTTCCCATGCCAAATACGATCAGCAACAAACCGCGCACCATCACCAAGACGCTCGGTGGCCTAGGGTTGACCTTTACCCTGCTCAGCGCCCTGGCTTGCGGGGGCGATAAAGCCGTGCCCACGACTACGGCCGCTGCGACCCCGGTAATCGCCTCTTTCGCGGCGACCCCAACCGCCATCACGGCTGGACAAAGCAGCACGCTGACTTGGGGCGTGACCGGGCATACCAGCCTCACCATCAATCAAGGCGTGGGCCCCGTAACGGGCACTAGTCAGCCTGTGAGCCCTACCTCAACGCTCACCTACACGCTCACGGCCACCAACGCCGCCGGTAGCAGCACCGCAACAGCCACCGTGACCGTAACACCGGTTGCCGACACTCAGCCTCCCTCCGTTCCCACCGAGCTGGTCGCTAGCAACCTAAGCGCAACGGGCCTCACGCTCACTTGGACGGCTTCTACCGATAACGTGGGCGTCACCGGCTACCGCGTGTTCCGGGGTGGCAGCCAGGTCGCGACCCCCACGGGTCCGACCTTTGCCGACACCGGACTCACCGCCAATACGCTCTACAACTACACCGTGGCGGCGGTGGATGCAGTGGGCAATGTCAGTGCTCAAAGCGCGGTACGGTCCGTGACTACCCTCACAGTAGGACCGGCAGATACAGAGCTTCCCAGCGTTCCCACCGGCTTGACCGCCACCAACATCGCTGCCACTACGTTGACTCTGAGTTGGACCGCTTCAACCGATAACGTAGGCGTCACCGGCTATCGCGTGTATCGAGGCGGGACACTGCTCAACACCGTAACCTCGGGGCTTAGTTATAGCGTCACGGGCCTGACCGCCAGCACCGCCTACAGCTTTACCGTAGTCGCCTTCGATGCCGCCGGGAATGTCAGCGCCCCGAGCGCAGCGCTGAATGTTTCTACGATCGCGGCGCTCGGTGAAATCCTCGACGAAAGCGACAACGTGTTTTCAATTTTGGATTAACCATCGAAGCCAAAACCCACGAGAAACCTTGCTTGGCAAGGAATCGCCCTGGGCATAGGCTTGGAGAAACACGCATGAAGACAGGGTTCACAACGCTTGGGTGGGCGACCCTCCTTGCCCTATCCGGGGGGGTATTGCCCGCCCAGGAAAGTTCTGAAAAAAGTCGCCAGGCCTGGATCTGGCAAGACAACTTCGAAGATGGCCTGCCTCTGAATGCCAAGTACGAAGATGTCTCCACCTCGGGCCTGGCGGTCACCAACCGGGATCCCTTCCAGGGCAGTTATTCCCTGCAGCAAACCTACCAACCCAACCAGGTGGACGCCGGGTGGGTGATCAAAAAGGCGGTATCCGGCTATCCCGACCGCCTCTTCATGCGCTGGTACCACAAGTTTGAAACGGGGTTCGTCGGATTTCCGCCCAAGATGGCGCGGATCCGCTACCGGATGGCCGATTGGTCTTCGCCCCTGGAAGTTCATTGTTGGCTCGACACCAGTGCCCAGAATGGCGGAGCGGTGACCGTGGATGTGAAGGCCGTGCACAGCACCCAGGCCAATTCCTCGGGGTGGCTTAGCGTCAATCGGACCGATTTCACCTTTGCCAATCCCGCCAATATCGGGCGCTGGGTCTGCTTCGAAATGGAAGTCCAACTCAATACCCCGGGCTCCGCCGACGGTGCCTACCGGTTGTGGATTGACGACGAATTGAAGGCCGAAAGGATCAATCTCGATCTGCGCGGCACCCAGACCTACCAAATGAACGAAGCCATGCTCGATTGCTACTGGAATGGCGGCGCGCCCCGCGTGCAAAGCCGTTTCTATGACAATTTCGCCATCGCCACCACCCGTATCGGCCTGGACAGCCCCAGCACATTGACCATTACCGCTCCGAACGGTGGCGAAACCTGGCGCCGGGGCGAAACCCGCGCTATCACCTGGACGCCCGGCAGCGTCACAGGCGACGTGGCCATTGAACTGGTGCAAAACGGAACGGCGGTCGGCATCATCGCCGAAAATATCGCGGCAACAGCGGGCACCTTCGCCTGGACCGT
>JAIFMW010000206.1 GCA_020048105.1 Deltaproteobacteria bacterium
GTGCGTGACCAGGACTTGAAGGCCTCCTGAGCGGCTTGGATGGCTTGGTCCACATGCTCCTTGGTGCAACTGGCGGAGCGGCCCAGCACAAGCTCCGGTCGAGCCGGTGCAGTGGACACGATGGTCTTTTCGGTAATGACATCCTGGCCGCCGATGCGGGCTGGGTGATACCCGCCGCATTTGGCTTGAAAGTCGGCCACGGCCTGTTTGGCGGCGGCTACGTTGGCGGGGTTGGCGTAATCACAGATGGGCTCATTGGTGAAGCGCGGCACGTGCATTAAAACTCCTGGATGGGTTCACCCGAGGTGGGGCGACAATCCTTGGATGCACGGCTTTTTCCCAAATTCCATGGCTAAGCCTTGAACCGTGTCAGGCGTTTACAGGGCATGGAGGCTCATCATGGATGACCAAAAGACTCGGACCGAAGAGTTCAAGCTGGATGGCGGCAAGGTCCTCGACAAGATCAAGGAACTGCTTCATGAGGGCAATATCCGTCGGATCATCCTAAAAAACGAAGACGGCAAGACCCTCATCGAGATCCCCTTGACCGTTGGTTTGGTGGGTGTGGCCCTGCTGCCTGTTTTTGCTGCCGTGGGTGCCATTGCCGCCGTGGTGACTCGGGCGACCATCGTGGTGGAGAAGGCCGAATAAATGGCTTTTCCAGGCCTGTGGTTTCATTCCATCAGAAAAGATGAAACGCCAAGACGCCAAGACGCCATGAAAAGCCGAATAACAACGCTTTCGGAGCAGTGGACCGCATTTTCGGCCGGAACACTGCTCTAAAGAAGGCGGGCTTACGGCCGAAAAGGCGACAGGGGCGACCCTTGGGATGATTCACTGCTGTTGCTTTTCTTGGCGAAGGCGCGCAGCGCCGCTTGGCGCCTTCGCGGTAAATCGGTTTTTCAGTCCAGCACAAACCTCGCAAAGGCAGCCCTCAACCTGCGATCCCCGGAAATCCGTGCAGAACCTAAAAAATCACTCCGACTCGGTCATCTCGGAAAGGTGCAGCAGCACGGCACCCCCTGCAGGAATGGCATCTTCATCTTCCCGAATGACGGCCAAGGCATTGGCTTTCAGCATGGATGAAAGGATGCCGGAACCTTGCGGGCCCGTGAGCGAAGCGTGTAAAAGCCCATCCTTTTCGCGAACCGCTACCCGGAGGAAATGCACCTTGCCATCAGGACCGCTTTTGCGCCAAGCCTGCTCAAGAATGCCCATTCGTTCCGGACGAAAAAGATGGCCAAAACCCATCATTTTTCGTAGGGCTGGGCGCACGTATTCCTCGACCATCAGCATGGCGGCCACGGGATTGCCGGGAATGCCGAAGACCGGCTTGCGATTCAGCATCCAGAATCCCAGCGGCCCACCAGGCTTTTGGGCCACGCGCCAAAATACGGGCTCGGCGCCGAGGGCCTCCAATCCGGGTTTTACAAAGTCGTAGTCACCCACCGAAACACCACCGGTGGTGAGCACCATATCGCAGGATTCAATGGCCTGCCTGAGGGCGGCTTCGACCCCTTCCCTGCTATCGACCACGCGTGGGAAGGGTATGGGGATACCGCCCAGCGCGGTAATTTGGGCGCTCAAGGCGTGGATATTGGCATCGCGAATTTGTCCCGGACCTGGGCGGGTACCACAGTCCACAAGCTCGTCGCCAGTGGTTAAGATCGCGACCCGTGCCCGCGGGAACACGGGGACTTCAGCGAAACCGGTGGAAGCCAGAACGCCGATTTCTCCGGGACGCAGCGTGGTGCCGAGCTTCACCACGAGCCCACCTTCGGGAAGGTCTTCCCCCGCTAAGCGGACATTGGCTCCCAGCCGCAAGGGTTTGGCAAGTTCAACCCAGTCGGCATCGTGACGCGTGTGTTCGATGGGGATCACTGAATCGGCCCCCATGGGCATGGGCGCCCCCGTCATGATGCGCAGCGCAGTGCCGGGCGCCATGGGTTCCAGCGCGACGCTGCCCGCGGCGAGATCACCTGTCACTCGTAGTCGGATGGGCGTGTCTTGGGTGGCGCCGGTGCAATCCGAGGCGCGCAGGGCAAAACCATCCATGGCTGAATTGGTGAAGGGTGGCACAGGCTCAGGAGAATGAAGATCTTCGGCCACTGCCAAACCCAAGGCCTGGGCCAGTGGAACGCGTTTGGGTTCCCGGGGCGCTAGGCGTTCCAGCACGATTTGGCGTGCTTCCAAAAATTTGAGCATGGGTCCCTTTTCGAAAGGTTCTTAGCCTAGGATGATCCCACTATGGCTACTGTCCCGTCCCGCCTTGCCTCCATTCGTATCCGTATTCTTTGTGGCGACGAAATCGCCATGGGGCAAGGGAAGGCGGATCTCTTGGAGGCCATCGGTGAAAGCGGTTCCATCTCGGGCGCAGGGCGGAAACTCGGATTGAGCTATCGCAAGGCCTGGCTGATGGTGGACGAAATGAACCGGTGTTTTGCCACTCCGGTGGTAGAGACCGCCAAGGGTGGAACGCATGGCGGCGGAGCCCGGGTCACCGAAGTCGGGAAAGATGCTTTGGCCCAGTATCGAGCCATACAGGAAAAGGCTCGATCGGCCGTAGAGGACGATTTGACAAGGTTTCGGCGCCTGCTGGCTGTTCAGCCGCGGTAGCCATTCCCAGCTAGCAAAAGGTTGAGTCCTTGCGGGAATCGTTATATTCAGGCAAAACTATCGACTAGAAGTTGGTAGGCCCTGAAGGGCGCTTCTCGTCATGGGATTGGCCCGTGTATTTCTGAGGGTCGACCTACTGGAGCCTCAAAGCGTTAGCGGAAAAAAGTCAGGAGGAATCATGTTACGGCGTCTTGCGACTACCCTCGCTTGGCTGGCTCTGGTGGTTGGATCTCTGGTTCAGGCCGAGGCACCTCAAAAGAACATCATCCTGGCCACAACCACCAGTACCCAGGATTCAGGGTTGCTGGATGTCTTAGTCCCGCAGTTCGAAAAGAAAACGGGCTTCCGGGTCAAGACCATTGCCGTGGGTTCGGGCCAGGCCATGGCCATGGGTCAGCGCGGCGAAGCGGATGTGCTATTGGTGCATTCCCCGGATGCAGAAAAGAAATTTGTCGCCGAGGCGTTTGGTATCAATCGTCGTTTGGTGATGCACAACGATTTCATTGTGGTGGGGCCTCCTCAGGACCCAGCCGCAATCAAGGGCGCGAAAAGTGCAGGCGAAGTATTTCAGAAGATTGCCACGGGGAATTTTTCGTTCACTTCCCGCGGCGACAATTCGGGCACCCACGCCCAGGAAAAGAAGCTCTGGAAAGCCGCAGGCGTTAATCCTGAAGGGCAGAAGTGGTATCAGCAGACGGGCCTGGGCATGGGGCAAACGCTGAATGTTGCTGCCGAAAAAAAAGCCTATGTCTTAGCGGATCGAGCCACCTACTTGGCACTGAAAAAATCACTTGGTTTGGCCATTCTCAGTGAAGGCGATTCGGCGTTGTTGAACGTTTACCACGTCATCGAAGTGAATCCGGCCAAGTTTCCCAAGGTGAACGCGCCTGGCGCTAGAGCCTTTGCCCAGTACCTGGTGTCGAAGGAAGCCCAGGAACTCATTGCAACCTTTGGAGTCCAAAAATTCGGCTCCCCCCTCTTTTTCCCGGATGCCGGGAAAAAGGACGAATAGGAGAACCCATGACCAACGCCATCTTCAATCTCCCCGATTCCTACAACGAGCCCGTATTCACCTATGCTCCGGGCACCCCCGAGCGCGCGCGTTTGAAAGCAGAACTGGAGCGTCAGTACAACCTGGTACTCGATATTCCGCTGATCATCGGGGGGAAAGAAATCCGTACCGGCAAGCTCCAGAAAGCCGTCTGTCCCCATGAACACGGGCACGTGCTGGCGCAGTACCACGAGGCCGGGGAAGCCGAAATCAAACTGGCCATCGATGCGGCTTTATCGGCCAAGCGGGATTGGGAAGCAATGCCGTGGGAAGAACGGGCGGCCATCTTTCATAAAATGGCGAGCCTCATTTCCGGCAAGTACCGCTACATCCTTAACGCCGCCACCATGCTCAATCAGTCCAAGAGCGCCTATCAGGCCGAGATTGATTCCACTTGCGAAACCGCGGATTTCTTCCGCTACAGCGCGAAATTCATGGAGCAGATCTACCGCAATCAGCCCATCTCCAACCACCACACCTGGAACCGGGTGCATTACCGCGCCTTAGAGGGTTTCGTCTTTGCGGTAACGCCCTTCAACTTCACGGCGATCGCCGCCAATCTGCCCACGGCCCCGGCCATCATGGGCAACACGGTGGTTTGGAAGCCAGCTTCCACCTCAATCCTGTCGAACTACTATCTGATGCAGCTCTATCGCGAAGCGGGTTTGCCGGACGGTGTCATCAATTTTGTTCCGGCGCGCGGTTCCGTCATTGGCAAGATCGTACTGGACCACGAAAGCTTGGCGGGTTTGCATTTCACGGGTTCCACCGGAGTTTTCAACTCCATGTCCAAGACCGTGGCCGAGAATCTGAACCGCTACCGGATCTATCCGCGTCTGGTGGGCGAAACCGGCGGCAAGGATTACATTTTTGTGCACAATTCGGCCGAAATTCCGGAAGTGGCCACCGCCATCGTGCGAGCCGCCTTCGAATACCAAGGACAGAAGTGCTCGGCTTGCTCCCGTGTGTATGCACCCGCCTCCAAGTGGCCGGAACTCAAGAGCCAATTGCTGGAGCTTCTGGGGCAAATCCGTATGGGCGATGTGCGGGATTTTCGCAATTTCATGAACGCCGTGATCGACGAAAACAGCTTTAACGCAACCATGCGTTATATCGAGCTCGGGCAAAGCTCCGAGAAGGCCGAGATCATCTTTGGGGGCAAGGGCGACAAGTCTGTGGGCTATTTCATTGAGCCCACGGTGATCGTTACGACAGATCCCCATTTCGTGACCATGGAAGAGGAGATCTTCGCGCCGGTTCTCACCATCTATGTCTACGAGGATGAGCAACTGGAATCGACCCTCCAGACCCTGGATCAGACCTCGCCCTACGCTCTGACCGGTGCAATCTTTGCGCGGGATCGCTACGTCATCAACCATCTGACCGATGTGCTGGCCAATACCGCCGGGAATTTTTACATCAACGACAAGTGCACCGGCGCCATGGTGGGCAATTTGATCCGCTGGACGTCCCCCCGCACCATCAAGGAGTGCTTTGCGGCCCCCACCGGCTTGGCCTATCCCTTCATGGGCGAGGAATAAGCCGCTAGGCTACGGGGATACGAGGAATCTCCATGCAGCGTCGCGCGATTTTGGTTTTGCTTTTGGGCTGCGGGCTCGCCTTTGGGGTTCCGCTCGTGGCTCAAGGCAAGGTAAATGCCCTAGCCATCGCCGCTGCCGGAGATTTGCGCGGCACGCTGGAAGACGTAAAGGCCGCGTTCGAGAGCCGAAATCCCAGTACCCGCCTTGATCTAAGCTTTGGCGCTTCGGGTAGCCTGACCGCTCAGATTCAACAAGGAGCTCCATTCGATATATTTCTCTCAGCGGATACCGGCTTTCCTGAACAAATCCGGCAAGCGGGGCTGGCGAGTCAGGAGGGACCGTTCGCCTACGCTAACGGATTTCTGACCCTATGGGTGCGGCGCGATCTTGGGCTTGATCTCGGCAAGGTGGGCCTTCGAGGCCTTCTCGATCCCCGGATCAAACGCCTCGCCTTGGCCAGTGCCAAGGTTGCTCCCTATGGCCGAGTGGCCGAATCAGCCTTGGCAAAGGTCCAGTTGCTGGAGGCCCTAAGGCCGAAGATCGTTTACGGCGACAACGTTGCTCAGGCGGCCCAGTTTCTTCAGAGTGGGGCGGCCGAAGCAGGCCTCATCCCTCAGTCCCAAGCCCGCCATCCTGTGATGGAATCCATGGGAGTCAGTTGGAGAGTGCCTGAAGAAATCGTGCCACCCCTTCGCCAGAGCGGGGTCATTCTCGCGCGCAGCCATGCTCAAGGGCTGGCCAGGAAGTTTCGAGATTTCCTGCTCGGCAAAGAAGGTCAGACCATTCTCGCCCGCCATGGCTTTGGTCGTTCGTGATGGATTGGGAAGCTGTTCGACTCAGTCTTAGGCTTGCTTCGGCATCGACCCTGGTTCTGCTTCCGATTGGATTGATCCTGGCCTATCTTTTGGCCTTCGGGCGCTTTCGGGGGAAGGCGGTGGTGGAAGCCCTCACCTCGCTGCCCTTAATCCTGCCGCCCACGGTGCTGGGCTTCTACCTCATCGTGGCGCTGGGGCCGCGCAGTCCCATCGGACACGCCTGGGAGAGCCTGACGGGCTCCCCGCTGGTCTTCAGTTTCAGTGGGTTGCTGCTCGCTCAGGTGTTCACCAACCTGCCCTTTTTCCTTCAGCCGCTCGTGTCTTCTCTTGGTGGCGTTGACCGTCGCTTGCTGGAGGTGGCTTCGACCTTGAATTCAAGTCGGAGCGGAACCTACTTGCGCGTGGCGCTGCCCCTGGCTTGGCGGGGTCTGCTCTCGGGGGTGATTCTCTCCTTCGCCCACGCGATCGGCGAATTCGGGGTGGTGCTCATGGTGGGCGGCAATCTGCCGGGGCGCACCCGCACCGCCTCGATTGCGTTGTTTGATCAAGTGCAGTCCTTCGATATGGCCGGAGCCAATCGCACGGCCATGCTCTTGCTGGGTTTCGCCTTCGCCGTCTTGGTCTGCACCGCGTGGCTCCGCGGGAAGGATCCACTATGGCGCTGAGAGCAAATTTCACGCGGGATTTTAGTTCGGGGCCTCGTATTGCCGCGGAATTCCAAATGGAACTGAACCGGTTCGGGATCACTGTACTTTTTGGTGCCTCGGGTTGCGGGAAAACCACCATTCTCCGCTGTCTGGCGGGGCTGGATCGGCCTGACATGGGTGCCATTTTTGCCGAGGATGTGCCGTGGTTTGACGCAGCCTCTGGGCGCTTCGTGCCGCCCCATCGCCGCCATGTGGGTTATGTGTTTCAGGAATCGGCGCTTTTTCCGCACCTGGATGTGCGCGGCAACATCGCGTTCGGGTTGCGGGATTGGTCGTCCCAGGACCGAACCCATCGCGTGAGTGAATTGCTTCGGCTCATGGGCCTGGAAGGGATGGAACGACGGCGCCCCGTGGAGCTGTCCGGGGGAGAAAAACAGCGCGTTGCCATGGCTCGAGCTCTTGCGCCCCGACCGCGCTTGCTGCTGCTCGATGAGCCCTTTGCCTCTCTGGATCGTCCAGCTGCCGAGCAGCTTCGCCACGAACTACGGCACGTGCTCCAGGCCATGAAAATGCCCGTCATTCTCGTGACCCATAATCGCGATGAAGCACTCTCCCTTGGCGATCATCTTCTGCTTATGCGGGAGGGCTGCATTTGCCAGGGCGGCTCCCCAACCGAGGTTTTTGCCAAACCTGATTCCCGCGAGGCCGCAGAATTACTGGGCTTTGGCACAGTGGTTCGAACGCGGATCGCCGGACGCACCGAAGGCCTTTTGCGCCTGCTTGCCGGAGAAATCGAATTGGTAGCGCCGGATCCCGGTGGTGAATTTAACGAGGCTTACGCCTGCATCCGGGGTGAAGGCGTGTCGCTGGAACGGCATGGCTCCGGTGCCGTAACCCAACGCAACCGGCTGGCTGGCCGAGTTACTGCCCTCCACCACCTGGGCCCCCTTGTGCGGGTGCAGATGGATTGCGGGTTCCCGCTGGAATCCCTCATCACCTCCTGGGCTTGCGAAGATTTGGCGCTTGCGGTGGGCGATCCTATTCATGCGCTGATCAAGGCCACCGCCGTCATCGTTATTCCCATTGAGGGCTAGACATGGATCTGATTTGGGAAGGTATCAAAGAGGCCATTCGTTTGCTGCTGACGCTCGACCGGGAAGTCCTGAGTATTACCCTGCTTTCGCTCGCCCTTTCGGGGTTGGCCACCCTGGTGAGCTTGGTGCTCGGAGTATCCACGGGCGTGGTCCTGGCGCTGAATCGGTTTCCCGGAAAACGCCTCGTGATCAGCCTCGTGAACACAGGCATGGGCTTGCCGCCTGTAGTGGTCGGGCTTTTCGTGTCCATGCTGCTCTGGCGGAACGGTCCCTTAGGGATGCTGCACTTGCTCTATACCCCCATGGCCATCGTGATCGCTCAGGCGGTCATCGCTACGCCCATCATTGCAGGGCTCAGTTTGGCGGCGCTGCAGCAGTTGCCATCCAATCTTCGGTTGCAGATCCTCACCCTGGGTGCCTCTCGCCGGCAGATGATCTGGATGCTGATCAAGGAGGCGCGTCTGCCCTTGTTGGCAGCCATCATGGCGGGCTTTGGCGGCGTCATTTCAGAAGTGGGGGCCTCCATCATGGTGGGGGGCAACATCAAGGGCTCCACGCGAGTGCTGACCACAGCGACGGTCATGGAAACCAGCAAAGGCAACTTTGATATGGCGATCGCCTTGAGTGTGATCTTGTTGCTACTCGCCTTCACCGTGAATGCCGCCTTAACCCATATTCAGCAGCGGCGGAGGCCCCGATGAACACGCTTGGGCCGGTCCTCCTGGAAGCAGAAAACCTGGAAGTCTATCGGGGCGAAACCTTGGCCCTCCAATTGCCAAAATGGACTCTCCGCGCCGGTGAAATCATGGGTCTCATCGGTCCCAATGGCGCGGGGAAGTCAACGCTGCTTCTCTACATGGCGGGTTTGCTCGACCCGGCCAAAGGCCACCTGAGCTTTGATGGCACCATTTTGCAGAGCACCAGTGACTTCGCGGCCTACCGCCAGCGGGTAACCCTGGTGTTCCAGGAACCCTTGCTGTTGGATACGACCGTCGAGCAAAACATTGGCGTGGGCCTGCGACTGCGTGGCATACCGAAGGCTGAGCGCAAGGTTCGAATCAAGGAAAGTGCCGAGCGATTTGGCGTGGCGCATCTGCTCACCCGCCACGCCCGCGAACTTTCTGGAGGAGAAGCCCAGCGAACCAGTTTGGCCAGGGCCTGTGCGGTGAAGCCGCAGATTCTGCTTCTGGATGAACCGTTTTCTTCCCTCGATCCACCCACGCGCGAAGCGCTTCAACAGGACCTGGGGCGAATGCTCCGCGATACGGGCTGCACCGCCATCCTGGCCACGCACGATCTGATGGAGGCCGCTTGTTTTGCGGATTCCCTGGCGGTGCTGCGTGCGGGGCGAGTGGTGCAATGCGGGCCGGTTGGTGAGGTGGTCAATCATCCCGTAGATGAATTCGTGGCCAACTTTGTGGGTATGGAAACCCTGCTCGTTGGGGTGGTACGTGGCTGCGAAAGCGGACTTTTCACACTTCAGGTGGGTAACCAGGAAATCGCGGGTACCGGCGACGCGACCCTGGGCCAAGAGTTGACCGTGGGTGTTCGCCCGGAGAATGTCACTCTTTCCCTGCATCCCGAAGGTGAGACCAGTGCGCGGAATTGCTTCCCTGGCCGGGTGACTCTCATCACATCCCGAGGCCCCTTTTTGAGAGTGGAGCTTGATTGCGGCTTTTTCCTTTGTGCCTACGTAACGGGCCGCTCCAAAGAAGAATTGGGGCTGGCTGTGGGCTGCCCGGTGTTCGCGTCCTTTAAGGCCACAGCAGTTCATCTCATTCGGAAATAGTGGGAGCGAAAGCTTCCTTAAGGGCGATGGTTTCGTCTGTATATCACGCTTTTTCAGGCGTATGTCTTTCCGCTGACGGGTGCTACCTTTTCCTTGAATCGCGGTCGTATTGGCACGGCCCGGGCCTAACGGCCCCAGCGATGGGAGGCACCTGAGCATGCGACAGCTAAGGATTGATCTGAGCAAGTGCGATGCCGGTCGAGCGACCTGCCAGCACGAATGCGAATCCTCCTGTGCGGAGAAGGTCTTTAAGTTGACCGATCCCGCCATGGCGGCCCTTCATGTGCGCGAATTGGCAGATGGCAGTGGCCAAGCGGTGCTTTGTGATCAGTGCGGCGATTGCGTGGTGGTGTGTCCCACGGAGGCACTAAAGCGCAATAAGCTCGGCGTGGTGGTCATCGATAAGAAGGTCTGCGTGGGCTGCTACATGTGCATGGGATTCTGCGAGAAGGAAATCTTCGAACGCAATCCCGAATGGACGGAGCCCTACAAGTGCATTTCCTGCGGCATCTGCGTGAAGGCGTGCCCCCACGCGGCGCTGGAGATCGTCGACGTTCCCGAACCGGCTTACCGAATTCTGTAAGAGAGCTAGCACACCACGGAGGTCCGGAGTGCACGGAGAAAAACAAAAAATCACTTCAGGCTGAACGCGAGGGTTTATTCGATCGCCTTCGCTTTGATCGTTTCCCCGTGTTCTCTGTGTCTCCGTGGTGAATCAGTCTTTTTGGAAAGGAATGTGACATGACTCAGTTTGTTTTCGATCCCACCAAGGTCATGGACATCGACTTCACGAAGCGCACCGAGTACCTCGAAGGTCTCGAAGCCATCAAGGCCGCGCACAAGGTATTGAAGGAGATCACCTTCACGCCCAGCCTGCCAGATAAGGGCTACAACAATCGCAGCCTGTACGTGAACGTTGGCACGCTTGAGGTCAAGGAAAAGCCCGTCACCCAACAGATGAAGGATGTCTTCATCGGTGGTCGTGGCTTTGGTCTTTGGCACCTCTGGAACGCCGTCAAACCCACCACGCGCTGGAACGATCCCGAAAACGAAATCATCATCAGCCCTGGCCCTGTGGCCGGAATCACGCAATATGCAGGCACCGGAAAATCCCTGGTGGTGAGCCTTTCGCCCCAAACGGATATCCCCATTGATTCCAATGTGGGCGGGTACTTTGGCCCCTTGCTCAAGTTCAGCGGTTTCGACGCCCTGGAGATCCAAGGCAAATCCGAATGCGATGTCATCGTGTTCATTGACGGCCAAAAGGGTATTATTCGCATCGAGGAAGCACCGCAGGATCCCGTCGATAGCCACGTTCTGGCTGAAGTGCTCACGCACATGTATGCCGAAAACCAAGCGGATATGGTGAACATCTCCGTGGTGTGCACCGGCGCCGCCGCCGAACATAGCCTTGTCGGTATGCTGAACTTCTCGTGGTGGGATCTTCGACGCGGCTGCATCCGCCTGAAGCAGGCCGGGCGAGGTGGTATCGGCACCGTGTTCCGGAACAAGAAGATTCGCGCCATCGTGTGCCGAGGCCCTCAGGTGAAGGGCGATCTCAACCACGTGGCCGATTTTGAAACCATCGCCAAGACCGGCATCAAGTACCACAAAGAAATCCGCACCAACGATCCCTACCAGTGCATGATGCGCCGCAATGGTACCGCGCACATCGTGGAGATCATGGATGCCTACGATCTGCTGCCCACGCACAATTTCCAGTACGGCTCCCACCCTGATACGCACAAGATCGACTCTGCCTACTGGCAGAGCCGCTGCACACAGAAGACCGTGGACGGCTGCTGGTACGGCTGTTCCATGGCTTGCGCCAAGGGTGCCGATGGCCTAGTCGTAAAGACTGGCCCCTACAAGGGGCACACCGTAACGGTGGATGGCCCCGAATACGAAAACGCGGCGGGGTTGGGTTCCAATTGCGGGGTCTTCGACCCGGATTACCTGCTGGAGCTGAATTTCTACTGCGATACCTACGGCATCTGCACCATCACCTACGGCACCCTTTGCGCCTTCGTGATGGAGTGCTACCAGCGCGGAATCCTGAACAAGGAACGCACCGGTGGTCTGGATATGACCTGGGGCAACGCGGAAGACGACCTGGAAATGATGCACCAGATGGCCCGGGGGGAAGGCTTTGGCGTGATCGCTGGTCAGGGCGTGAAGAAGATGAAAGAGCTCTTCATCAAGAATGGCTGGGGCGATCCGCAGCTGATCAACGATATCGGCATGGAGAACAAGGGCCTGGAATATAGCCAGTATTTGTCCAAGGAAAGCCTCGCTCAGCAGGGCGGTTATGCGCTCACCAACAAAGGCCCCCAGCACGACGAAGCCTGGCTGATCTTCATGGACATGGTGAACAAGCAACTCCCCACCTTCGAAGCCAAGGCCGAAGCACTCTATTACTTCCCGCTCTTCCGCACATGGTTTGGTCTCAACGGTTTCTGCAAGCTGCCCTGGAACGATGTGGTGCCCTCCAATAACGCCCAGCAGCCCGAGGCCCATAAGATCCCCGAACACGTGCAGAATTACGTCGATATCTTCAGCGCCACCACGGGCATCAAGATCGACAAGGACGAGCTGATTCATCAATCGGCGAAGGTCTATAACTTCCAGCGTGTCTTCAATATCCGCATGGGCAAAGGCCTGCGCAAGGATGACCACGCGCCCTTCCGTTCACTGGGGCCAGTTACTTCCGAAGAGTACCTTTCCCGGCAGGAACGCTATGACAAGCAGATCGCCGAAGAAATGAAGCTCGATCCCACAGCGATGACCCTGGAAGAAAAAATGGCAGCACACCGAAGCTGGCGTCAGGGCCGCTACGAGCAACTCACGGATGCCGTGTACAAGCGCCGCGGCTGGACTCCCAACGGCGTGCCCACCTTGGAGCGCCTGAAGGAATTGGGCCTCGATGTCTTCCCAGAAGTCGTTGATGTGGTGAAGCTGCATCTCTAGGTTGGGCCGATATAAATTCGGCCGGACAATGGCCGAATTTATTATCAGAAAGCGAGTTGCGGCATGATCCAGGTCAACGGCGATGGGATGGAATGGCAAGACGGCTTGACGGTGCGCGGTGTGCTTGTTTATCGCAACTTTCGATTTCCTCTACTGATCATCACGGTGAATGGCGAGCTTATTCAGCCTAAGGCCTATGACACCACGCTGGTTCCCGACGAGGCCGAAGTGCAGGTCATTCACCTGATGAGTGGCGGTTGAAATCCGGCCCAAACCTGTTAACCCAGGATTTCCTTGATCGTACTGATCAAATCTGCCCGGTTGATGGGTTTGTGTAGCACGCGCTTTACGCCGAATTTAAGGAGCTTTGCCTCCATGTCGGGGTCCCGCTGGGCGGTTAGGATCACTACGGGGATATCGGGATTGGCCTTCTTGGCCATCTGGGCAACGCTTAATCCATTAACGCCCGGCATGATGAAATCGGAGAGAACAAGATCAGGCTTGGACTCCAGGAGTCGATCCGGAATCTCCATGGCCGACATGGGTAGCCAGCCTTCGACTTCGAAGCCGGCTAATTCCAGATAATCGCGCAGCAGCTGACGCATCAGCGAGCTATCGTCGATTACAAGAATTTTCGTCACGGAGATGCCCCAGGGCTAACCCTTGAGCATACCGCGAGCTTTTGTCTCTTTTTGCCGAGGACAGGCCTTAATGCATCTTTTGCTGAGACATTCGTATGTCTGAGCGACATCGAAGGGAATTAGCGGGAATCTAGCCTAGGTTCTGTTCGATTATTCTTCTCGTGCGCCATTCCCATCTCCTTCAAAAACTAGAGGCACCATCATGAATCCCATCCAGCCCGATACCGCCATTGTCTTGATGAATCTTGGCGGCCCCCTGCGACTGGTGGATATTCGGCCCTTTCTGCTGAATCTCTTCAACGACCGCGACATCATCCGGTTGGGTCCGGCCTTATTGCAGCCTTTGATTGCGCGACTGATCGTGCGTTCACGGCTAAAGGCGGTGCAAGGCCGCTATGGCGCCATTGGCGGGGGCAGCCCGATCCTGCGTGAAACTGCGGCGCAGGCCAGCGCACTTCGCAAAGGCTTGCGAGAAGCTGGTCGGCAGGAACCCGTGCAAATTGTATTTCGCTACACCTCCCCACGAGCTAAAGGCGCCCTGCGTTCCCTAGCGCTGCGAGGAATAACGAAGATCCTGCCGGTAACGCTCTACCCCCACGATTGCCGCGCGACCACGGGTTCGAGTCTCGTGGAATTGGAGCGGGAAGCCAGGGCTCGGGGGATGAAGGTGCTTCCCGGTGTCATGCATTACGCTACGGACCCTGATTACCTGACCTGCATGGAAGCCAATCTGCGGGCCACGTTGTCGCAGGCGCCGGGGGCCACGGTGATCTTCAGCGCCCATAGCCTGCCGGTTAAGCAGATCGAATCAGGCGACCCCTATGAAGTCGAGATTCACAGGACCATCGATGCCCTGAAGGATCGCCTTGGCGAGGTTCCTGGTGGCTACCGACTGGGGTACCAGAGCAAGGTTGGTCCCATCAAATGGCTGACTCCGGCCTTGGAAGAAGTGTTGAAGGAATCGGTCGGGAAGGATGTGGTGATCGTGCCTGTCAGCTTTGTGGGTGAGCACATCGAAACCTTGCACGAGCTGGATATCGAATACCGGGAGCTGGCGGAAAAGCTTGGCGTGAAGCGCTATTTGCGGGTGCCTGCGCCCGGCACCCATCCAGATTTCGTCCGGTGCCTTGTCCGGCAGACGCTCGCAGCGCTAGCGCGCTGCGAGGTGTAAAACGCTACGATTCGCTCCGGAATAACTTCAGCGCCACAAACCCCAAGGCCACTACTGCGATACCGGCGATCCAGGGCAGCCAAGGCTTCGTCCCTTCCATGGGTTGGGTGGCCTTGGCAACGCCCTGGGGATCCGGTTCAGAATTGCCCAGCCCCAGTGCTTCGCGCTGATAAATTCCACGGCTGGAATCAGGCAGGGCCGAAAGATTTCCCGGGGCACTCTGCACCTGCCCGCCCATATGCAAAAAGTAACTCTTGCCGGCTTCCGCGGGAAAGAGCAGGACATCGCGGCGCACGAGTAGTTTCA
>JAIFMW010000157.1 GCA_020048105.1 Deltaproteobacteria bacterium
CCGGAAAAAGTGACGTTGAAATAGGGATTTCCGATTCTTACCAATAAAAGAGCGCCGTGATCGGCGCTCTTTATTTTCTGATTAACTGGTTACATGGCCATTTCTCGGATCTCAAGAACTCTTCTGCGGGACCGCGTCTTGGCCATGCTCGTGCTGGCCGCGATGGCTCTGCACACCTATCTAAAATACCGCTGGGGCACCGTGTCGGAGCTGCTCTGGGGCTGCAATGTGGCCAGCTTTGTCATCATTTTAGGGATGTGGTTTCGGGCTCCACGGTTGGTGGGCGCCGGGTTCCTTTGGCATGTCTGCGTAGGCGAGCCAGGCTATGTTTATGGTGTGCTCCAAACGGGCCAAACGCATTGGGTGTCGGTGCTGGTGCACAGCCTTCCGACGGTGGCGGCTTTCTTCTCGCTGCGGCGCACTGGCTTGCCACGGACCTCACCGTATTTCGCCTTCCTCATGTTTGTGGTGCTGGTTCCCATCAGCCACTACCTCACGCCCCCACACATGAACATCAATATGGCGCATCAGCGCCTCTGGATTCTCCAAAGGCATTTCCAGGGCAATTGGGACTACCGGTTGGTGTTCAGCGCCCTCATGCTCTCCCTGCTTTGGCTTGGGGACTGGGGGTTTGGCCGTATTCTTCAGCGTTCCCCGAGGACGGTATGACCCAGTCTGAAATTCTCGAATCCCTCTGCGACGCTTGTCGGCGTCTGCATGATCGCAATTTGCTCGCGGCGGGCGATGGCAATCTCAGCGCGCGGTTGCCGGATGGCCGCATTGCCATGACACCCTCGGGGGTCGCTAAGGCTTGGCTGCGTCCGGAGCATTTCGCCTTCCTATCCGTGGATGGTCAGGTTCTAAGCGGAAACCCCAGTAGCGAGCGCCTGATGCATCTCGCCATCTACGCAACTTGTCCCGAGGCCAAGGTGGTAGTTCACGCTCACCCCCCAACCGCCATCGCCTGGACCGTGGCGCATCCCGAATTGCTGGAAATTCCCGCCGAGGCCCTGCCGGAAATTATCCTTGGGGCAGGTTCCATTCCCGTGGTGCCCTATGCCAGGCCGGGCACCTCGGCCCTGGCCGAAGTTCTGTTGCCCTTTCTCCCAGCCCACCGATTGTTGGTCATGGCTCGCCACGGAGCCGTGTGCTGGGGTGAAGATGCCGGGGAGGCCACTGGAGGCATCGAGCGTCTGGAACATGTGGCGCAGATTTTGAAATCAGCCGTGCAACTGGGGGGCCTCACGTCCTTGCCCGAGGCCGAAATTGCGGCGCTCAGGGCCTTGCGACAATCGCTTGGGCCCCGAATTCGATGAACGGAAGGACACCATGAAGCCCTTGCATTCCCTGGCCCTGAAAGTCGAAGGTGGCAAACTCTGGGTGCTGGATCAAACCCGCTTGCCCGATCAGGAATGCTGGCTGGAGGGCGATGCGCCCATGGCCATGGTGGGGCATATCCAGCGGCTTTCCGTGCGCGGTGCGCCCCTGATTGGGGTGGCTGCGGCTTTGTGCTTTGCGCGGTACGCCGAAGGTGGAGCTTCGCCGAAGGCGCTGGAGGAAGCCTATCGACACTTGCGGAGCGCCCGCCCAACAGCGGTAAACCTGATGTGGGCCATGGACCGCATGCAGGCAGCACTGAGTGGCGGTGGCTCCGTGCTTGAACTCGTGAATCTTGCCGAAGCCATTTTTGAGGAAGACGTTGCTTTGTGCGAAGCACTGGCGGATCGCGGTGCGGCTCTGGTCTCACGGGGTGAGGCGGTGCTGACGCATTGCAATGCGGGGGCGCTTGCGACAGCGGGCATCGGTACGGCCGTGGGGGTGATCCGGCGCGCCTTTGAACTGGGCAACCTGAGCCATGTCTACGTGGATGAAACGCGGCCTTTATTACAGGGAGCTCGGCTCACCGCCTGGGAACTGGTGCGGGCGGGGATTCCGCATACGCTTATCACCGATAGCATGGCGGCCATCTTGATGCGGGAAGGGAGGGTCCAGCGCGTGTTCGTGGGCGCCGATCGGGTGGCGGCGAACGGTGACTTTGCCAATAAAGTCGGCACCTACGGCCTGGCGGTGCAAGCGGCCCACCATGGCGTGCCCTTTCATCCTGTTGCCCCATGGTCCACGGTGGACCTGGCCTGCCCCAATGGCCACGCCATTCCCATCGAGGAGCGTCGGGCCGAGGAAGTGCGCGGCTATGGGGAACTGCGCTGGGCGCCCGAGGCCAGCCCGGTCTTCAACCCATCCTTCGACGTGACGCCAGTGGGCTTGGTCACCAGTCTGGTCTTGGACCGAGCCGTACTGACCCAAGCCGAACTGAGAGCAGGCAAGCTATCTAGGTTTTAGCTAGGCAGCCAACAAATTTCGCAGCCAGCCCAAGGGGCCGGTGTAACGCACGGTGCCCTCTTCACGGATAAGACACCAGCACTCGTCGTTGATTACTAGAGGAGCATGGGTGGTGCCTTGCCCAAAGTTGACCCAGCGCCCGGTGGCATAGGCACTTTGGCCATCTTCCAACAGGCCATCCAGCACGAGCATTTGTTCGCTGCCGAAGTGGGTGTGCTTGGGGGTTTGGAAACCGCGGGGAGCCACCAGCAGGCTGAGGCGAGGACCGCCATTGCCGCTATCCATGAGGGTGGCGATGCGGGCGTTGCCCTTGGATTTCCAATTCCAGGATTCTTGGGGGGGCAACTGAGCCAGCACGGCGGCGGGAAGAAAAGGTGCCTGGAGTGCCTGAGCGCCTTCAACAAACGTCTGGTGAACGGACTCCATCAAGCGAAGCGTCAGATCGGCGCCGGACTTCAATAGCTGCTGGAGATCGTTGGGGATTGGCGATTCCACGGGGCGCCGGATCGGGCGAAATTCTGCGGCTCGGGCCAAGGCGGTCTTCAGCGCACTCTGGGCAAGTGGGAGCAGGGCTTGCTCCTGGGCTTCAGAAATTTGCTGAATGAGTTCGGGCATCTGGCGGAGTTCATCGCGCAATTCTCGACAATCCAGACAATAGAGAAGATGCATGCGCATGCGCAGGGTTTCGGACATGGAAAGGGCACCCTCATCCAAGTCCGTGAGGCGGTCCACCACTTGTTCGCAGATTAGGCGCTGATTCATGATTTGCCTCCCACGAGAAATGGAGAGAGAACACCACGAAGCCCTAACCGCGCGCGGTGTAGACGCTGTCGCACCAACCCTCGGCTGATTCCCAGCATGCTGGCCACTTCTTCGGTATCCATACCTTCCAAGTCCCTTAAAACAAAAACGGATCGTTGTTCGTCCGACAGGCGATTCAGACCCTCCTGAACCTTCTCTCGAACCTGTGCTTCCTCGACTCTTTCAAGTGCCGTGGCCTCCTGGCTGAGATCCTTGAGGCCTTCCTTGCCCATGTGATGCCCCTCGGGCGTGAAGTGTGGCAAAAAATCTTCGATCGTATCTTCGCGTCGACGAATCCGTGATCTGCGCAACATCAGAGCTTCGTTCAGGCAGACCCGGTAGCCCCAGGTACTGAACTTGCTTTTCCCCTGAAAACGGTGGAGTTCCGTGAAGATACTGAGCAGGGCTTCCTGCAAGGCATCCTGGGTATCCAATTGATCCTGGAGGATGCGTTGGATGCCGGCGGAAAATAACCCGAGGTAGGGTTGCACTAGAGCCCCAAAGGCTTCCCCGTCTCCGGCGATGGAGCGGGCGATCAGTTCGGTTTCAGGCATTCGTTCCGTGTCCATGGCTTAAGCCTACCGTGTCAGTCGGGATAGACGAATGGTGAAGGTGCTGCCGAGACCGCTTCCCAGGCTGGAAACGTTGATCTCGCCGCCATGACCCCGCACGATCTCTCGGCAAAGAAAGAGCCCCAGCCCCGTTCCGGGCACGGCGCGGGTCATTTCATCCCCCACTCGGTAAAAACGCTGAAAGATTCGAGGGATTTCCTTGGGGGGAATCCCATAGCCTAGATCTTCCACGATAATCGTGGCCTGGTCGGGGTCGGCTTCCAGTGTGATGGTGGTCTCGCGGGGTTCGGAGGCGTATTTGATGGCGTTGGAAAGCAGGTTATCCAACACCATGGCGAAGGCCTTGGGGTCGATGTTGGCGTAAATACCGGTGCCCAGATTGAAACGGAGCCCCAATTGGCCTTCGCCCATGCGGTGGTCCATCTCCCGAGCCACGCGTTCGATCCATGGCCCCAATTCCGTGGGTTCCGGGCTTAGGGAAAGTTTCCCCGCGTCGGCTCGGGCGGTCTCCAGGAGATTGCCGACCAGGTCGGTGAGGCGGCGAAGATCGCCATCCATCAGGGACTGAATTCGGTCTTTTTGTTCAGGGCTCAGCTCGCGGCAAAATATGGTCTCCATCCAGACGCGTAAGCTGGCGATGGGGGTTTTGAGTTCATGGGTGACCGAAGCGATGAAATTACGCTGGCGGAACATCACTTCCATTTCGGCGTTCAGCTTCCGATAGATATAGGACATCCCGAACAGCACCACGCCCACCAGAATCGCCGCCTCGCCCACGGTGCGCCACAGGGCCATGGTGCGTTCGCGGTCCATGGCTAGCAGCACCTCGGGGCGCAGGGTCAGGTAGGCCGGTGCGTCGGCCAGCAGTACCGGGTCATCCAGTTCCACCGGCGTGGGGAGCACGGCCACATGGGGATACCGGGTCTCGATGGCCTGGCGCCGTTCATCCAGGGTGCGGGTATCGGGAAATTTGCCCACCACCACGCCGGGGCCTTCCCCCATCTCCCAGGGCACTTTGGGCAGAAGAAAGGCCATGGAATCAAATTGCCACGCTTCCGCACGCCCGGCGCGCATCTGCGCCGTGCGGGCTTCCTGCAACCGCTTGGATTCCCGGATTTGCACGGTGATCCACCATGCCATTTGGGAGAGCAGAAGAAAGGCTACGCTCCAAAAGATCAGCCGTTCGGTGGAGCGCGGTTTGAGTGGGCGGGAGGACATATCGAGGCTGTTTCCGATAAGGACGACCCCGGGCGGAGGCGGGGGGCAAGGCTAAAACAGTGTAAGACCGCTTGCATTGCCTTCCAGGGTGGGCATTCTTAGAAAAAGATGTCGTCGCTGCCTTCCAATCCCTCCAAGCCAGGGTCCCCACCTCAGGGACCCCCGAATCCGTCCCGACCGGGGGCGACCAATCCTTTCAAGCCCGGGGCTCCGGCTGTGCCAGGTGCCGCGACCTGGGGGCAATGGCAGGAAGTTTTGGCCGAACTCGTGCAGGCTCAGCGGCAACTCTCTCAGCAGGCCCAGGATTTTGCAGAGCTTCGGGCGGGGTACAGCCGTCGCACCCATCAGATGACGGTATTGCAGCATGTGGCGGAAATCCTGGCGGCTACCCCCAAGGTCACCCAGGTGGCCAGCGTGCTGCAGGATGTGTTTGTCCAAGAATTTGGTGCCAGGGCCTGTGGTGTTTGGGTTCTCGAAGATGATGGCACCGCCTATCAGCCGAAGGTTGGCCATGGCCTTCCTCGAAGTGCCTGGACTCAACTTAGCCTGCCCGCCCCGAACCCCTTTCCTGAAGCCCCCATTGTGCTTTTTCAGGCCCAGTGGCTGGATTCCGCTGCTGTTCGAGGACCGTTGGAAGCGCTTAAGGTTTCCTCGGATGTTTCGCTGTATTTCGTGCCCTTCGAGCAGCAACTCCTTCTCATGGGCTTCGCCATCCTGGCCATTGAAACGGGCCGAAAGATGGAGGAAGACCAGGACACCCTAACCATTCTCCAGCGTCAGGTTTCGGTTTCCATCTACAACGCTTGGTTGTTCCGAGATCTGGGCCAGCAGCGCGATACTCTGCGTCGGCAAACGGTCGAATTAGAGAAGGCCAACGTTGCCTTGCGCGAAGCCGATCGCTTCAAGAGCGAATTTCTGGCCCTCACGAGCCACGAACTGCGCACACCGCTGACCGGCATTTTGGGGTTCACGCGCTTAGTCTTGGACGAGCTCTACGAGGATGAGGACGACATGCGGCGCATGCTGCAGGACAGCTATGCCTCAGGCAAACACTTGCTCTCCTTGCTGAACGATATCCTCGATCTCGCCAAGATCGAATCCGGCCGGATGGATGTCCATATCTCACCCTTCAGCCTCTATATCCTAATGGAGGAAGTGAAGCCCTTTGCCCAGTCCTATCCGCGGAAACCCGAGGTGGAACTCCTTTGGCCGGACAATCTTTCGGATCTTCCTGAGCTGATGATGGATCCGGGGCGCCTCAAACAGGTGCTGTTGAACCTGCTCTCCAACTCGCTCAAGTTCACCAAGGAAGGTTCGGTGCGGGTGGAGGTGGAGCGAGGGTTTGGCCAGGTCATCATTCGAGTCATCGATACCGGGATCGGTATTAAGGCCGAGGATCAGGCCAAGCTCTTTCAGAAATTCGTACAGGCCGAGGGCGGCCATTCGCGCGAATACGGTGGCACGGGCCTGGGCCTGGTGATCTGCAAACACCTGATGGAAATGATGGGCGGAACCATCGCGCTTCACAGCGACGGTATGGACATGGGGTCAACACTGACCCTTACGTTGGCAATTGCGTAAGGGGAAGGCATGAGGCAGTACACTGGGGATTGATGCATTCCCTGGGAACCCAACCATGACCTACACTCGCCGCGACACCTTTCTTCCCTTTACCCGGCCCATGATCGGCCAGGAGGAAATCGATGAATTCATCGATTCCGTGAATTCCGGGTGGATCACCACGGGCCCTAAGTCCGCGAAGTTTGAAGAGGAACTGGTCCGCTACAACGGTGTGAAGCATTGCCTTGCCATGAACAGCGCCACCACGGCCCAGGAAATTATGTTGCAGGTGCTGGGCCTGCAACCGGGCGATGAAGTCATCACCACACCCATGACCTGGGTCTCGACGCTCAGCACTGTTGCGCTCCAGGGCGGCGTACCCGTGCTGGCCGACATCGACCCGAAGACCCTGAATATCGATCCCGCTCGCATCGAGGAGATGATCACGCCCCGCACCAAGGGGATTATTCCGGTGCACCTCACGGGGTTGCCTGCACCCATGGAAGCCATCTGGAAGATCGCGGAGAGGCACGGCCTGTGGGTGATTGAAGATGCCGCCCAGGCCATGGGTGCTCACTACAACGGCAACAAGATCGGCAGCGATCCACGTTCCGTGATGAGCGTGTTCAGCTTCCATCCCAACAAAAACATGACCACCGGCGAAGGCGGGGCGATTGTCTTGCACGACGATCGCTTTGTGGATCGCATCAAGCGTCTGCGTTTTCACGGCATCGACAAGGATGCTTGGAAGCGCTTTGCTAAGGACGGATCGCCCCACACCGAAGTTATGGAACCGGGCCGCAAGGCCAACTTCATGGATATCCAGGCGGCCCTGGGGTTGCACCAGATCAAGAAACTGGATGGCTTCAATGCGCGACGCGGCGTGTTGTTTCATCGCTACTTGGAATTGCTGAAGGGCATCGAAGGCCTGGTGCTGCCCTGGGCGGGCGACGCCATTCACGGCCATTGCTTCCATCTTTTCGTGCTGCGCATACAACCCGAAATCGTTGGCATGGATCGCGACGCCTTTGTGCAGGCCCTCAAGGACGAAAACATCGGCACCGGCATTCACTATCGACCGGCCCACATCCACGCCTTTTACCGTGAGTATTACGCCAAGCATCCCGAAGCATTGCCCAAGGATGGTCTGCCCCACAGCGAATGGAGTGGCGATCGCCTGATGTCATTGCCGCTCTGGCCGGGGCTCACGGAAGAGGATCAAGATCAGGTGGTGGCGGCGATCAAGCAGGTGCTGGCACGACGCTGACGCTGAATTGAAAGAGCTGACGGTGTTTCTGGTGGTAAGGAACGCCGGATATTTCGTGGAATGGCCTAATGGTGCCGACCTCAGCGCAGATATGCTTTGCCCGGAAGGACGAGTCGCGTAGTCACACCATCCCCTTTATCCCCTTCATCCAGGCTCAATTCCTTTTAAAAAAGGAAAGCCAGGATGAAGGGGATAAAGGGGATAAAAGTTGGAAATTGCTTCCGACTTCAACCTCCGTGCATTCCTGTCCGATAGCATGGGAAGAAATTTGGATCGATGATCCCCACTGCCAAATCGCGTCGAGGTTCCCATGAGTGGCTCCCAAATCGAAGTGCTGATGGAAGGCCAGCGCCTTCCCGTGAAATCCGGGGAAAAGATCATCGACTTGCTGAAGCGGTATCCGCCCAAGGGCGGAAAGCCCTTAGCCGCCAAGATCAACCAGCATCTGGTGAGCCTGGATACTTCCATCCGTTACGGCTGTAAAGTCACGCCGGTGGTCTACTCCCAGCGAGAGGGCACAGCGGTCTATCGGCGTTCGGCGTGTCTTATTTTGTTTGAGGCGGCCAAGGAGCTTTTCCCCGAGGCCGAGGTGATCGTGGGGCAATCCTTGGGGGGTGGCTATTACTTCGATTTGAGCGCGCCCTTGCCCTTGCCTGCGGATCATCTTGCGCAAATCGAAACGCGCATGCACCAGATCGTGGCGGAGAACCGTCCCTTTCAACGCCAGACCGTTACCAGCCAAGAGGCCATTCAGCATTTTCGTGACGAGGGTTATGAAGACAAGATCAAGCTCCTGACCACCACGCGTTGGATCGAGGCGCGCCTAGTTGGCTGCGGTGTGTTCAAAGACATCCAGCACGGTCCAGTAGTTCCTTCCACGGGCTACATCGGTCAGTTCGATTTGGTGCCCTATGCGCCGGGTTTTGTGTTGCGTTTCCCCGAACAACGCCCGACAGAAGTTCATCCCGAATTGCCACCGGAACCCGGCCTTTTCCAGATCTACAAGGAAACCAAAGCCTGGAACCGCATTCTTGGTGTGGTGAATGTCGGGCAGCTCAATGAGGCCTGTCTGACGGGTGAAATTGGTGAAGTGATCAAGATCTCTGAGGGCTTTCACGAAAAAAAGATCGCGGAGTTTGCCGATGTGGTGGCCCAGCGCCGCGACAAGGTGCGCCTAGTGCTTATCGCCGGGCCTTCCAGTTCCGGCAAGACCACCTTCAGCAAACGCTTGATGATCCAGCTGCGGGTGAATGGGCTGCGGCCGGTGACTCTCGGCACGGACAATTATTTTGTGGGCCGGGAGCAGACGCCTCTGGATGAGCATGGCAAACCCGACTTCGAGTGCATGGAGGCCGTGGATGTGGCGCTCTTCAACCAGCATCTCGAGCAGTTGCTTGGGGGCGAGGAAGCGCAGATCCCGACCTACGATTTCCATACGGGGACCCGCGCCAAACACACCAGTGCCATGCGACTGGGGCCCAAAGATGTGCTGATTGTGGAGGGCATCCATGGCCTGAACCCACGGCTTACAGAGGCCGTGCCTGCGGATCACAAACTGAAAATCTACATTAGTGCGCTTACGCAGCTGGGGCTCGATGATCACAACCGCATCATGACCACGGATGTTCGCCTGCTCCGCCGCATTGTGCGCGATCGCAAGTACCGTGGTCATGGTGCCAGCCGCACCCTGAACATGTGGCACAGCGTGCTGCGCGGTGAACGCCAGAATATCTTTCCGTTTCAAGAGACGGCGGATCTGATGTTCAACTCCACGCTCATCTACGAACCCGCAGTCCTGCGCGTTTTTGCGGAGCGCTTCCTGCTGGAAGTACCCAGCGATGATGAAGCCTTTGGCGAGGCCTATCGTTTGCTCCAATTCGTGCGAATGTTTGTGCCCATCTT
>JAIFMW010000134.1 GCA_020048105.1 Deltaproteobacteria bacterium
CGATCACGTGGAAGCCTCCCGCAAGGCAAGAGAAGCCGGGATGGAACAATCTCTGATGTTTCTTTTGGGCGCGGGTGGGCGGGAGCGCAGCGAAGAACATGCCCGCGCCTCTGGGCGTCTCGCCACGGCCATGGAGCCTCGATTTCTCTCCACGCTGACGCTGACGGTGGTGCCCGATACCCCCATCTTCCGCCTAGCCAACCAAGGACGTTTCGTGTTGCCGGATGTTGCGGGTTTGCTCACGGAACTACGCTGGTTCATCGAGGAAGCCCACCCCAGCGCAGCCATCTTTCGCTCCAATCATGCCTCGAACTATCTGCCCATCGGCGGTCGCCTTCCCAGGGACCGCGAAGCCATCCTGGCGACCATCGATCACGCCCTGGCCGGAGAAGTGCGCCTACGGCCGGAATGGGCGCGGGGTTTGTAGCCGCAGACTGGCTTTCCATCGGTTCCAGCTGGGCTGCCCGGCTTGCGTGAAAATGATTTTGAAAGCGCTAATCAACGCGAATGATTTGTGGGCGAGATCGAGGGAAGGTGACCCGTTTCTGAAAATCGGGAAAGGCCGCTGATACCGGGTTGCAATGAAAGAAACAGATTCACAGAAATCAATCAAGAAAAAGGCCTTTAGCCAGGATGAAGGGGATGAAGGGGATGAGGTCAGCGGGATGCAATGTGATGGTTCATCGGACTCGATTCCATAGGCCTGTCGAGGAGCGGACAAATTTTCGTTCAGGCAACGCACAAGCCCTATATGGCTTTATCCTGTGCATCCCCTCCATCCTGGCTCAACTATTTTTTTTGGTGGTGCCAGGGCCCCGATAGGACAGCTCCCTTGGCTTATCCGTGAAGCGACCTCTGTCTCTATCGCGTTCCACATTTTTTGACCGCAACTTGACATGCGTGGATTGTTTTTTCGAGACCTGATAAAGATGGCCCACAAATGCCGATCGGGTATCAGAGTCCCGATAGCGTTTCCTGACCGATGCCCACGCTAGGCAGATAGATGGCGATGCGGGTGCCTTGCCCCGGTGCGCTGCGCACCGTGAGACCACCACCATGGGCCGCCACCATTCCGTAGACCTCCGCCAACCCTAGGCCGGCCGCTGCGTGAAGGGGTTGGGTGGTAAAGAAGGGATCGAACATCTGGGCCACCTGGTCTGGAGCCATCCCCTCCCCGGTATCGGAAACGGCAATTACAGCGTGGCTGCCCACAGCAACCGTAAGGGGTCCAGCATCGATGGGAGCTTCTATGATCTCACTTCGAACCTCAATCGAGACCTTGCCACCCGCTGGCATGGCGGCCAGCGCGTTGGTCACCAGTTCTCGGACCGCCGAGTCCAATCGCGCGGAATCCGCGAGAATCGGCAAGGTCTCTGCCTCGGCGATGAACTCAAGCGTGACGGTCGCGGGAAGAGTCGATGTCAACTTGGCGATCAGTTGCTTTTGGTGGGCGACCAGATCAAAGCGAACCGGGCGCAAAAATTGTCCGCCGCCGTACGACAGCATTTGATTCGTGAGCCGAGCCGCGCGCTCGGCGGCCTTGAGAATTTCCTGAAAACTGCCAATCACCGCAGGATCCAGCCCCTTGGTCAGGGTTCCCAGTTCGGCGCGCGCCATGACCGCCATCAGCAAATTGTTGTACCAGTGCGCCATGCCGCCCGCCATGCGCCTCACCACCGCCAAATTCTCCCTTTGCCGTTTCTTTTCGAGCTCGGCTTCTTTCCGCATTAACCGACTGTTCTCACGGGCAGTAAGAAGCAGCCGTGTCAAAAGAATGGCGACCTGGGCGACCATGACCGAAGCTAGGACACGCACACTCCAGGTTCCCGGGTAGAAGACCGCAATCACCAGGAGCACTGCCACACCGGTAGTGGCCAGCATGGGGAGAGGATTGAAGGAGGCAAACCACTTCGGGGCTGGATTAAGATCGTGGGTTGCCACGGGATCGAAGCGGAAGGCAACCACCAGCCAAAGGGTGCAAACCGAGGTCAGGGCCCCTGCCAGGTGAGAAAGCGCATAGAAATGGGTCATCGAATTGCCCGATGCCGCCAGTTGCGACATGACGGCTCCGAGCAGATTCAGAAACACCATGACCACGAACAACCAGAACGCGCGTTTGCTAGGCAAGGCCGCGCCCCGCAGCACCAAGAAGGTCAAACCGCCGACCATGAGAGTCTGCGCACCCCCATAAGAAAGGGTCTCGAAACGCGTCATTCCATCGGGAGCGGAGGCCATTTGCGGCACGGTGATGACCAGAGCCATCACCGCGGCCAGTCCTAGCACGGCCACGGCCAGATCCAGGAAGAATACCCACCAAGTTCCACGAGGTTCGGGGCGAGTCGGCATCCAGAGAATGCCGCCCAAGCCCAATACATAGGTTAGAAAAGTGCCCGTGATGGCCACCGGTGCTGGTATCGGCTTTCCAAGTCCGAACAACGAGGGAAGCCACCAGAGGGAGGTGATGGCACTGAGGCCGAAAGCGCAAGCCGTCACACGGAAGGCCTGACGCAGACGCTGGCCCAAGTCCAGGCGGCGAACGACCCAGAAAAAGAACAGGCACTCCAGAGCACTTCTCGCGCCGCGGTACGCAAGGAAAGGCGCATCGTACTCCATGGCACGATAGCCCTGAGGCAGCCAGGCCGAGAGAGCCACCAAGAGGTAGAGACCGGAAAGCACCCATACCCACGGCAAAAACGATCGATGATCACCCTGATGCAGAACAGCTTGAGTCATGAAGCAGGCTCCTCCGCCCAAAAGGCTAGCAGGCCATTACAACGGCTAAATGTCTCAAAAAGGAGTCTTTCTAACTCTCGCTAGAATTAGATCTGGCGCGGACCGGATAGTCTTTAGGTTGGGCTGGACCAGCCCCATTCCGTATAGGACTTGCAGAACTCAATGTTAAAAAATTTCCATCCAGGACAGCGTTGGATCAGTGAAGGTGAGCCCGAATTGGGGCTCGGCGAGGTGCAGATCGTCAGCCCTCGCAAGGTCACCGTGGCCTTTAGGGCCTCCGGGGAAATTCGGGAATACCTCATCGAGAGTGCTCCGCTTCGGCGCGTGGCCTTTCGTTCTAGCGACACCCTCAAAAGCACGGACAACCAAACCCTGACCGTGCGTTCCGTTTCGGAGCGCAGTGGTTTGCTGTACTACGATTGCGGTGATCTGGAACTCTGCGAAACATCGCTCAGCAATGCGCTTAGTTTCAGTGGTCCCCTTGAACGTTTTTTCGTGGGTCGCTTCGAGCCTCCAGCGATCTTTGCCTTGCGCCTAGCGGCCCTGCGCCACCAGTATCGTCGTCGCAAATCCGAGGTGCGCGGCTTTCTGGGTGGTCGCATCGATCTGCTCCCCCATCAGCTCAGCATTACCTCGGAAGTGACGAACCGTATCGCACCGCGCGTCTTGCTCGCCGATGAAGTCGGCCTAGGCAAGACCATCGAAGCTTGCCTAATTCTCCATCGCCTGCTGCTCACCGGCCGCGCCCGGCGAGTGCTAATTCTGGTGCCCGAATCACTGGTGCATCAGTGGTTTCTGGAATTGCTGCGCCGGTTCAATCTCTGGTTCAACATCTTCGATGAAGACCGCTGTGTGGCCATCGAAGAAGCCACGCCCGGGGCCAATCCCTTTTTGGACGATCAACTGGTGCTGTGCGATTTAGGCCTGTTCACCGGCCAACCCAAACGGCTAGAACAGGCCCTCGAAGCGGGATGGGATTTGCTCGTGGTCGATGAAGCCCACCATCTGGGCTGGTCGCCCGAAACCGTCAGCCCCGAGTATGCGGCGGTTGAAACACTGGGCCGCACAACTCCGGGATTGCTGCTCCTGACGGCAACCCCAGAGCAACTCGGCATGGCCAGCCATTTCGCTCGCCTGCGGTTATTGGACCCGGATCGCTTTTTCGATCTTGATGAATTCACGCGAGAAGCGGAAGACTACCGGGCACTCGCGAATCTCGCGAAAAAGCTCCGAAAGAATCACCTACTATCCACCCGTGAGGTGGAACACCTGGCGGGCGCCCTTGGGGAATCCCAAACGGACATGACGGCAAAGCTCGCGAAGATCGCCCACGGAGAAGATACCGAAACCTGGATCGCAGCCCTGCTCGACCAGCACGGCACGGGCCGAGTGATGTTCCGCAATACGCGGGCCACCGTGGCTGGTTTTCCCAAACGTTTGGCACGGCTGCATCCGCTGATCATCAACGATCCGAACCGATTCAAAGAACTGGCCAAGGAATGGGCCTCCGATACGCATCCAGAAAAAGCATTTCACCCAAATTACGCCAAGGATCCACGCTTGGATTGGCTTGCGGAACACCTGCGGAACTTGGCACCGGAAAAAGTGCTGCTGATCTGCCACACCCAGCGAAAAGCAGAAGCCATCGAAACCGCCCTGAAGACCCGCCTCACAATCAAAATGGCGGTCTTTCACGAAGGGCTTTCGCTGATTCAGCGGGATCGCAGCGCGGCTTGGTTCGCCGATCCTCAAGGTGCCCGCCTCCTGATCTGTTCTGAGATCGGAAGCGAGGGCCGCAATTTCCAGTTCGCCCATCACCTAGTGCTCTTCGATTTGCCCGAGGACCCTGCCCTGCTCGAACAGCGCATGGGTCGACTCGATCGCATTGGGCAATCGGGCGATATCCACGTGCACGTGCCCTTTGTTCGGGGCAGCCCTCAGGAAGTGCTGGCGCGCTGGTACCACGAGGGCCTGAATGCCTTCGAGCAGAATCTTCAGGGTGGCCGTGAGTTGCTCGAAGCGTTCGGTCCCCAACTCGACCGTCTCATGGAAACCTTTCCCGAGGCCCGTGCGACCGCGGAAAGAGAACTGATGCAATTGCTGGAAGCGGTCCAGCACACCCGAAAAAACGTGGCCACGCGACTCGAACAAGGCCGAGATCTTCTGCTGGAATGGAACTCCTTCCGGCCGGAGGTAGCCTCGCGGCTTATCCAGGAAATTCGCCGCCAGGATGACCACCGGGCGCTGGATGATTTCATGCTCGCGATCTTCGAACAGTTCTTCATCGAAGTGGAAGAAGTGGCACCCCGCACCTATCAACTAGGCTCGGCGGGCGTGCTGGTGGAGGCTTTCCCAGGGCTGCCCTCGGAAGGCCTGACGATCACCTGCGATCGCCAACGAGCTCTGGCGCGGGAGGATGTTCAGTTTTTGACCTGGGATCACCCCCTGGTGACTGGCGCACTGGATCTATTGCTGGGCTCGGAAAAAGGGAACTGCAGTTTCGCCCAATGGCCAGATCCAAAGGTTTCCGGGCTGTACCTGGAAATCATCTACCTCCTGGAATGCATTGCCCCGCCGCAGTTTCATCTCGACCGATTCCTGCCACCCACGCCGATGCGAATCCTGGTCAATCATCAGGGGCAAGATGTAAGCGAGGCCATCTCGCACCCGGCGCTGAATCGCCTGCTAATCCCTGGCGAGGGTCAGGCCCTGCTAGAACGGTCCGAAATCCGGGAGCGGTTGCTTCCCCACTTGATCGATCAAACCCAACACCACGCCAACCGCAAGGTGCAGGGATTCGTGGCCAAGGCCCGCCAGGAAATGAATTCCCTTCTGGACCAGGAAATTGCCCGCCTGCGCGCCCTAAAAAGGGTGAACCGCAGTGTTCGCAGCGAGGAGATCGAAGCCTTGGTTCAGCATCAGGAGGCTCTCGATCAGTACCTTCACGGGGCGCGCCTGCGGCTTGACTCCTTGCGGTTGATTCATCGTGGTTCACTCAAGGCCTGATTTCCCGATTCGCCCCTGGCGGCCAAATCGGCCCTATTCTGGTTTTTCCTTTTTTCTTCGGACTACGTCATGGCGACTCTCGGCATTCTTAACGATTTACAAATCCTGCGCTTATCACCGGAAGGCGCCTATCTGGATGGCGGTGCCGAAGGCGAAGTGCTGCTGCCCATCCGCCAGGTGCCCAAAGGCAGCGAGCGGGGCCAGAATCTGGCGGTATTTGTCTACCTAGATGCGGAAGATCTATTCACCGCCAGCCTTCGCCCGCCTTTGGCGCAACTGGGCGATGTGGCCAATTTGAAGATCGCCGGAGTGAACAAAGATGGGGCTTATCTCGTCTGGGGCCTGCCCCAGAACCTGTTCCTGCCCTGGAAGGAAGTAAAGCAGGAGCACAAAATTCAGATCCGCGAAGGGCAGATGATCATGGTGATCGTCTGTGAGGACAATAGCGGCCGAGTGATCGCCTCTACGCGTCTCGATGATTTTCTAAGCGATGAAGCCGAAGGCCTTGCCGAAGGGGACCGAGTCGCCCTGGTGATCGGAGATCGCACGGATCTGGGCGTGCGGGTCGTGGTCAACAACCGCTATTGGGGCATGGTGCACAACAACGAAATTTTCAGCACCCTCACACGGGGCGAAAAGCGCGAAGGCTATGTCAAGGCCCTCCGCCCCGACCAGAAGTTGAACATCTCACTGAGCGCACCCGGCTACGCCAAGGTGGATGCCATTGCCCCCAGCGTGCTCCTGACTCTGAAGCGCAACGGCGGCTTCCTGGCCGTGACCGACAAGAGCAAGCCGGAAGAAATCTATGCGCTATTCGGTATCAGCAAAAAGGTCTTCAAGCAGTCCATCGGAGCGCTGTACAAGACCAAGCAGATCGTGATCGAGGCCGAGGGGATTCGGCTGGCGCCTGCGGAATAACCCGCGAATGACTTGCGTAGAACCCACACAACCGGCGATTTCTCTGAAATACCTGGATGGCTATAGCACCACCGTTCAGGCTCAGGTGCGCGAACTCATTCACCAGCACCGCCTTGCGGATTACCTCAAGGCGCGGTACGGCGAAACCCATTCGGTCCGCAATGACAAGGCCTTGTTCGAAGCCGCCCTTGAATTGAAAAACCGCTTCATGCGCACCACGCCGCCCCTCACGAAGGTGCTCTATGACAGCCAACTCCAGGTGCTAAGCCATGCCCTTGGCACCCATACCAAGATCTCGCGGGTGCAGGGCCAGCGTCTCAAGGTCAGCCGGGAAATTCGTGTCGCCACGGTCTTTCGTGATGCCCCAGCCGAGTTCCTGAAAATGATCCTGGTGCATGAATTGGCTCATATCAAAGAAGGCGATCACACCAAGGCCTTCTATCAACTCTGCACCCACATGGCCCCAAACTACTTTCAACTTGAGTTCGATTTACGGCTCTACCTGACGCTTTTGGAAGGCCAGAAAACACGGGCCTAATCGAAAGTAGGTGCCTCGGGTGCCAGGGGCAGGATCACCCGAAACCTTGCGCCTTGCCCCAGTATGCTTTCCAGTTCCACTCGACCGTGCATGCCTTCCACCAAGCGCCGCACGATGGAGAGGCCCAGCCCGTTGGAACTTTCGTCGCCCGTGGGCCGAGCGGAAAGTTTCGAGAACCGCCCAAAAACATGGGCCTGGTCTTCTTCTGTGAAGCCGGGACCCTCGTCCGAAACCTCCACGATGCCAAAGCCTTCCTCGCTGGAAAGGCGGAGATTCACCGAGCGCTGCGGCGGCCCCGGCGCCATGAACTTGAGAGCGTTACTCACTAGGTTATCCAGCACTTCCTGCAGGTATTCCTGATCGGCCCATACCAGAACATCCCGGCCGCCAAAATCCAGGGTGATCGTCTGCCCCTTGGTTTGGGCACGCTCCTGGAATTTGGCCTGCACATACATGAGCACATCTCCAAGGCTCACTTCGGCAAATTTGAGGTTGAACTTGCCTGATTCGATGGCAGTTACATCCAGAAGTTTTTTGATGAGTTGGCTGGCACGACGCGCCTCCAGCGCAATGCGATTACCGGTATCCAGAACTTCCGCAGCAGCGAGTTCACCCGTCGCCAACAGCTCTCCCAGCAGGCCAATGGTGTTCAAGGGATTTTTTAAGTCGTGAGAGGCAATGCCCATGAACTGATTTTTCTCATCGTTCAGTTCCACGAGGCGGATATTGAGTTTGGCCACTTCCTCTTCCGCCTGCACCCTTTCCAGCATCCGGCCTAACTGTTCGCCCACGCCAGCCAAGGCATTAAGCATCGTGTCATCGGGGTTCGGAATGGGAGGTGAAAAGAACTCCAGGACAAAGGCCAGTTCTTCGTTCTTGAATACGGGAATGGCAAAGCCCATCACCAACCCGACCTCTAAGGCACGACGAAAAAAGGCATTGGAGGTTGGATCCTCGAGGTAGCGAATCCAGGCCACCCCGTGGCTCGACCAAGCCTTACCCGGTAACCCCTTGTCGATCGCCAAGGCCTTTTGCTCACTTGCCCGCAGGAAGGCTTCGTAATCATGAGGGCTTTCCAGGTGCCAAATGCCCGTGGGCTGAAGGTTTGGGGCAGCGTTCCCCGAAAAAACCGGAGCCAGGGCATGGGCCACCGGCCAACCGGTATAGCTGCAAACGATGTCCAGGCTGCTTTGGATCGCCTCTTCCAGGGAGCGAGCCACGCCCCCGGCAGCGGTGACATCCTGCAACAGATGAAACATGGCCAGCGCCCGTCGCAGGGTGTCCTCGACGCGGAGGCGCTCTTCGAGTTGGGCGGCCAATTCAGCCTGGACCTTGGCCTCGCAGGCTCGCTGAGCGGCAATCCTGCGCACATAGGAAAGGCGCAAGAGCACCATCGCAACTAGACCCATCCCACAGGCGCCAAGCACGGCGAGAAGTGGCACTGGCAAATTGACTATTTTCACAAGGCCCCACGGCGATCCATGACTGTCTGACGCGGTAATCACTCATTTCATCTTCGAACAGATTCGGGCGAAGGGCGACTTCAATTTCCACGGGTGCTACCCGCCGACTAATGCCCAAAGCGATGCCATCCGTCCGCATGGACAGCGCCCGCAGGAACTTTGATCCAGATAATTCACTCGGGGTGCACTAGCCTAGGAAAGGCATAGTACGGGGAGGAGAGTTGGCCAAGTCCGCCCTCGCCGAACCATTAAATACCCTTGCCTGTGTTCCTACCCCGAAAGGTTTCTGAGTGATTCAGATCTACATCGATGCCGATGCCTGCCCCGTGAAGGACGAGGTCTTTCGCGTCGCCAAACGTCACGGACTCTGCGTGCACGTGGTTTCCAATAGCCGCCTGAATGTGCCCCGCGACCCCCTTTTTCACGCCGTGGTAGTGAGCGGCCACTTCGACGCTGCCGATGACTGGATCGTGGAGCAACTGACGGATGTGGATATCGCGATCACGTCAGATATTCCTTTGGCTTCCCGCAGCCTCAAGAAAGGCGCGCGGGTGCTGGATCCCAAGGGGCGACTCTTTACCGAGGATTCCATCGGCGATGCCATGGCCAGCCGTGAGATCAGTGCCTTTCTGCGAGATATGGGAGAAATGGGCGGTGGCCCCAAGCCCTATTCGCCCCAGGATCGCTCGCGGTTTTTAGGCACCTTGGAAAACCAGATCCAAGCCCTGCTGAAGATTCAACGCAGCCAACCCACACCGCTGCCCCCGCAAACCCACCCTTAGAGTCGAAGGAACACCCATGGTTGATATCATCACGCCGCTCCGCTTGAGCCTGCTTCAGATCGTGGGCAAGCACCCCGATATCACCCGTGACAAACTGCTGGCCCTGAAGGGCGTGCAACTCGCCGATATCGCCTACCTGGAACAACACGATCTGATCCGCGAACGTGAGGTTGGTTGCT
>JAIFMW010000235.1 GCA_020048105.1 Deltaproteobacteria bacterium
CCGGCCAGAGTGGTGCCTGCGCAGACGGCATTGACTCGGGATACCTTCGCAGCAGCATCCGGTTCCATTCGGGCTCGGTGCAATAAATTCAGGGCGGTATCCACACTCACGCCCAGGGCAATGGGAATCGCCACCAGGCTCAGAAAGGTCAGCGGCTCATTGAGCCACCCAAGAATCCCCAGCACACCAATCTGACTGGCCACCAGCGGCACCAATGCCAACAGCACAAAGCGTAGGCGGCGGCCAAATATCGCCACCACACCCAGCACGGCGATGAGCGCCAGCAGAACCACATCCTTCAGCGCGTCTTTGGCCACGATTTTAATGGCCCGGAACAACGGCCGCGTGCCGACCATTCGGGCGCCTGCGGCCTCCACCGCACCCTCGATCCGGTCCTGGGATGCCTCCGACAAGGGCAGCGGAAGGGTTAAATAGTCCCTGCCGGCTTCTCTTTTAGCAGTGCCTTTCAGCCATTTTTCGAGATTCCATGGCTGTTTTTCTTCGGATGGTTTTTGCTGAGCAAAAAGGGTTCGAAAGGCCTGGGGCGCCGCCATCGGATTTTCCGCGCTGGCCCGAAGGGCCGACAAGGGCCGTTCGAGGGCCGCCGGGTCCAGACCTTCCTTTTCGGCCGCATCCAAAGCCATGCGGTACCAGGTTTCGGAACCCAGCCTCATTCGCAGCTTGGGATCGGCGTTTTGCCAGTGCGGCAAAGGCATTCCTTCAAGCGCCAGAGCGTCCACCACAGCATTCCATCGCCGAGCCACAAGTTCTGGTTCATCCAAGGGAATTTGGATGGCGAGGGGTTGCAGCCCTGCACCCAGGACCTTTCCGAGGGTTTCCTTGAGTGCCAAGGCGGGATTACCCTTCTGGCGAAAACGGCGCAGATCCTCTTCCCAGGTCAGCCGCGCAACACCAAACAATCCGAGGATCAATAGAATCCCTGCCAACAATGGCTTCCAAATCCTGTGGGGCCTTGGTTGAGTTTTTGGCTCGGTCTGCGGAGCGAAGGTGCCCTGGCCGCGATCCCAAGCAAGCAATAAGGCCGGTAGCACCAAAAAGCTGGTCGCCAAACAGGCAAGTAGGCCAAGTCCCGCGGTTAGCCCCAGATCTCGAAAGCCCGGAAAGGGTGCGGCCACACACGCCAGAAAGGCCAGGGAGGTGGCCAAACCAGCCGCCAATACGCCCGGGCCCGTACCCAGAATGGCTCCGCGCAAGGCAAGGCTCTTGGGCCGCCCCTGTTGACGTTCCTCCCGGTAGCGGCTGAAGAGCAGAATGCCCACATCATCGCCAATGCCCAAAAGCACTGCGCCAAAAGCCGCCGCCATCAGATTCAGACGGCCCAGAATCCAACCCACGGACCCTAAGGCCCAGAACATCCCCAACAAAAGCGGCACCACCACAAAGCCATAGCCTGCCAACGTGCGAAACCCTATCCAATACACAACGCCGATGAGCAAAAACGAGAGCCCAAGGCTCAGCACCACTTCATGCCCCAGGCGTTGCGTTTCCCAGTAGGCAATGGCATGGGCACCCGTGGGTTGAAGCGCAAACGGCCGCTCCGCACTGGACGCGAGGGCTTGCTCGACCTCGCGCAAGCTAGCCTTGGTGGGGAGAGCGCCCTGGGTACCGCGACCTAGCCACGCTAATACACGAGCCGTAGCAGCCGCTTCGCCGCTGGGGAAATCGAGAATCAGCGGCACCAAGACGTAGCGGCCATCGGTGGTGACCAAAAAGCCGGTGCGTAATTTCAGAGGAAACCCTTTGGAGCTCAGGCGAGCCCGCGCCACCGTTTCATTCCCGGAGGGAAGATCATTCCGCAATCCCAACGGATCCAATTGAGCGAGCCGAGCCTTAACGGGGTCAGGCGAAGCAAGGATGCGTGCCGTTTCTCGGAATCGCTGCCGCACTTCAGTAGCCTCTGCCAGGGTGGCCATGTGGTCCCCCAGCAACACGGGCGCAAGGCTATAAAACTGTTCGGTGACCAGCCGCATGACCGCCGGATCCCCCTCCATAAAACTTCCGGCCGCCAGCAAGGCTGGCCATAGGGATGGTCCCTTGGGTCCCAGCGCGGGGAGAGGTGGGGATAGCCGACCCTCGCCACCCATTCCGTTATCGGGCACACCCCCCATGGTAATGAGGCGCTCCACAAGTTTTTCGGCCCAGGCTTCTCGGGCATCCAGATCTTCCGCTCGCCCCTCCGCCGCTAGCCAAAGCGTTTCCTGTTGGCCAACGCCCGCCTCTAGGCTCGCCCGCACAATGGGATGCTCGGTGGGCAGCAGGCTCATTAAATCAAGACGCCGCTCGACCCGCAGCACGCCCGCACCTAGCAGCAAGGTTATGGCCGCCAACATGATCCACAGCCCTGCGGGCCGGCGCAGGTGGAGCAGGAGAAGCGCTCGAAGCAGCCTCTTCACCCTTCACCCATTCAAGGCGTCCAGGAGTCGCTCCAGGACCGGACGCAACACCACGCGCCTGGATTGCGCGAGGCGCCGCATGAGATTGGGATCTTCCAATTTCGCCAGAGAGAAACTATCCGGACCGGCATTTTGCAGAACTTCGGCCCATCGACTGGCGGTGACGATCGTGGGTCGTTCGGCGGCGTAACGGTAGTCCAGAAGCTGCGCGAAGGCACGCACTACGCGAATATCGGAATCCATGCGATCAAAATCATCCAACACCAAACACGATGCCTTGAGCAAAGGCTCCATGCGGTCGCGCTCGCTCTGAAAACCTTTGTTTGTAAAACTGCGCGTGTCGTAATAGACATCCTTCAATTCCTGACTGAAGGTGCGCACCGATACAAAGAGCCCCGGCGCGGACTCACGGCTAGAGCAGGCCTTTAGCGCCGCAGCGGCCAGGGTGCTGCGTCCACTCCCTGGCGGTCCATCGATCCACCAAAGATCGATCCGATCCCGATCCCGCTTGGTCCAATTGAAAAGCGTGCGATAGCCCTGAGCTTCTTGGGCTGGCTTAAGGTCTTTCCAGCCCCCCTCCACGCCTTTTGAGCCGCACTTGTGAAGGATGTGATCCAACTTCGAACGCAATTCTTCGGAAAGCGTGTCACGCGTCAATTCGTGCTCAAGCAACTGCTGAGCCGATTCCAGGCCGGAGATCACGCGTTCGCGGGGGTGCTGGATCTTCCACCATTCCCAGAAACTCTCGAAGGAGGCGTTGCGGTACCGCACCGGAATGCCCAAATTGGCCCCATCGGTAACGCCATCCAGTGTGCACGTGCAGATACGGGCTGATACGAGTGGATCCGGATCCAGCACAACCCCACGACCTTGACAGTACGGACAATTCGGTCGACCGCGGCTCATGGATACTCACCCTTAAGGAACTGTCCAAGCAAGACTCGTCGGCGCTCTCGAATCTTACCAAAGGCACGTTCCTCGATCTGCCGGACCCGCTCACGACTTATGCCTGGATCAAAACTGCGACCGATTTTTTCGAGCGTCATGGGCTCAACGCCGTCGAGCCCGAAATGCAGCGTTATGATGCGGCGCTCTTTCTCGGTAAGCATGCCAAGGCTTTGGCGAACCTGTTCCTGAAAGGCCTCGTTATCCATGGCTTCCATGGGGCTGGGTTCGATGTGCTGCTCCAGGCTATCGCCAAGGGTAAGATCCCCGTCACCCATGCCTTGTTCAGTAGAAACCGTGGAAGTGGTCTGCTGAAGCACCTGTAGGCGTTCCACTTCTTCCGCCGAGAACTGCGGTGCCGCCGCAACAATATCTTGCACCGTAGGAGGCCGCCCTAATTCCTGCCCGAGTCGATTGGTAATGCGGTTGAGCTGGACCAAATGACCCGCGACCTTTTGGGGAAGGCGAATCTTGCTGCCATGCTCGGCCAGCGCATGAAAAATGGCCTGCCGCACCCACCATGATGCGTAGGTCAGGAATTTATTTTCCCGTTCAGGATCGAAACGTTTGGCCGCCTCAATGAGGCCGAGATTGCCTTCGCTGATCAGATCGAGAAGATCCAATCCCATGCCTTGAAACTTGCGTGCCTCCTTCACCACGAAGCGCAGATTGCCTTCCACCAGGTACCGCAAACCCTCGGGATTGTTGTCGTTCTGCCACATGCGCCCATACTTCCGCTCCTCATCTCCCACGAGCAGTGGGAGGTCGCGGATGGAATCAAAATATTTGTCGAGGCTGCGCTCTTCGAGATGCCGTTGGGGCACGATTCACCTAGGTGTGGGGGACTAGCATAGCAAGAGCAACCGCAGCCTGTTCGAGCTAGGAGCGCTTGCGCAAACCCTGAGGGTTTAGTTTTACGAGACTAGTGGCTTTAAGGTTTTTTTCAAACGTGGGATGTTCGACTTGAATACCAGCTGCTCGAAGTCTCGCCTCGTAGCCTTCGGCGACCTGTTGCATCTCTTCCTGCATGCTCTGCATGCGATCACGGAGGCTCATCACGACCTCCACCCCAGCCAGATTGACCCCCAAATCCCGGGTGAGGCTCAAAATAAATTCCAAGCGCTCCAGATCTTCCTCGGAATACAAGCGCGTCTTGCCTTCCGTACGGCTGGGTAGCAAAAGCCCTTCACGTTCATAGAGCCGCAGGGTTTGCGGGTGGATCTGATAACGAATGGCCACCACGCCGATCATGTAGCAGCCAGCCTTGGAATCGCGTCGCATCGGCTATCTCCCCGACCGGATGGCTGAATCGTTGATCACTCCCAATTCGCGCAACAGTTCCTTGCTGCGTTCATCCTGGATAAGAGGCGTGACTACCTGAATTTCCGCAAAGAGGTCTCCTCGCTGCTCGGATCGTGGAACGGGCATTCCCTGCCCCTTCAGACGTAACTTGGATCCGCTCTGGGTGCCGGGCGGGATCTTGATGGTGGTGTGCCCCTCGGGCGTGGGAATTTCCACTTTGGAACCCAACGCAGCCTCGGAAAAGCTGATGGGCAGTTTGTGATAGAGGTTGGCGCCACGGCGATCGAAGCGGTCATCGACTTCCACTTGAATCTGAAGGTAGAGATCTCCCGTGCCTCCGCCACGACTCCCGGCCTCACCCTTGCCCGCCACGCGCAAGCGAGTGCCATCTTCCACACCCGGCGGAATCCCCACCGTCACGGTTTCCCGCTTGGGATTACGACCTCGTCCCTGACATTCCGTGCAGGGCGGCGCCTTGCGGCCACTGCCACCGCAGGATTCACACTCGATCTGACTCTTAAAAAAACCTAAGCCTTGTTCCCGAAATCCACGGCCTTTGCAATCCGCGCAAACGCTCTTGGTCGATCCCGGAACCTCGCCGCTGCCCTGACAAACCCGGCAGGTTTCAGTGCGAGAAACATTGATCGGCAACTTGGTACCCCGGAAGGCATCCAGGAAGGAAATGCGAACCGTGTGCTGCAAGTCCTCGCCCGGTCGAGGACCGACACGGCGAGGGCGTCTGCCAGTGCCGAATCCCTGGAAGAAATCTCCGAAGGAACCGCCTTGGTCTCCGAAATCAAAGCCATGACCACCCGCTTGGGCCGTTGGTCCAGCCGGGTCCCCATAGCTGTCATAGTTGCTCCGCTTTTCAGGGTCCGACAACACATCGTTGGCGGTACTAAGTTCCTTGAACTTGGCCTCAGCCCCTTTATTGCCCGGGTTCAAGTCTGGGTGATACTTTCGGGCCAGCTTTCGGTACGCCTTTTTGATGTCCTCATCCGAGGCACTTTTGGGAACTCCCAGGATCTTGTAGTAGTCAGGCACCATGACGCAACGCTACCCAAATTTGAGCTCAAATGGCTAAGATTCTTTTCTACCAAAAAAAAGCCGGGCAAATGCCCGGCTTTTTTGAAAAGCGCCTAGTTTACGACTTCGGCATCGATGACGTCGTCGTCCTTCTTCTTTGGTTCTTCATTTCCGGCAGGCGCACCCGCGCCTTCTGGAGTCTGCTTGTACATCTGCTCGGCCATTTTGTGGGACTTCTGCTGAATGGATTCGAGAGCCTTCTTGATGCGATCCGCATCGTGGGAGCCCAGAGCTTCCTTGCCTTCCGCAATGGCCGTTTCCACATCCTTCTTGTCGGCTTCGGGCAGCTTGTCGCCGTTTTCCTTGAGCAGCTTTTCCAACTGGTAGATGGTCTGATCCAGGGCGTTCTTGTCTTCCAGGAGCTTTTTCCTATTTTCATCCTCGCCTTTGTGGGCTTCGGCTTCCTGGACCTTGGCTTCGATTTCTTCCTTCGAGAGACCCGTGGCCCCCGTCAGGGTGATGCTGGAATCCTTGCCCGTGCCCTTGTCCTTGGCCGTGACATGCACGATGCCATTGGCGTCGATGTCAAAAATGACTTCGATCTGAGGAATGCCGCGGGGTGCGGGAGGAATCCCGGCTAGGTGGAAGTGGCCAAGCAACTTGTTGGCTTCCACCAGGGGGCGCTCACCCTGGAAGACTTCGATATCCACACCGGGTTGATTCTCCACCGCGGTGGTGTAGACCTCGCTCTTTCGGGTGGGAATGGTGGTATTGCGGGGAATGATCACCGACATCTGGCCGCCATTGGCGTTGATGCCAAGGCTGAGCGGCGTCACATCGAGGAGCAGCACACCCTTCACATCGCCCGAGAGCACGCCACCCTGAACGCCAGCGCCCACCGCCACGACTTCATCGGGATTCACGCTCTTGTTGGGTTCTTTGCCGAAGATCTGCTTCACCAGTTCCTGCACCTTGGGGATGCGCGTGGAACCACCCACCAAGACCACTTCGTTGATTTCGTGATGGCTGAGCTTGGCGTCCTTAACAGCGTTCTCGCAAGGCACTTTCAGCTTCTGAAGAATGGGCTCCAGCATGGCTTCAAAGCGCGCCCGGGTGAGGGTTTGAGTCAAATGCTTGGGGCCGCTGGCATCGGCCGTAATGTAAGGAATGCTGATATCGGTCTGGGTGGTGGCAGATAGCTCGCACTTGGCTTTTTCGGCGGCTTCCTTCATGCGCTGCATGGCTTCAGCCTGCTTGCGAAGATCGATGCCTTCGGCCTTTTGGAATTCCTCGATGAGCCAATCGATGATGAGCTGGTCGACGTTATCGCCACCGAGGTGGGTATCGCCGTTGGTGGATTTCACTTCGACCACGCCTTCGGATACTTCGAGGATGGAAATATCGAAGGTGCCGCCGCCGAAGTCGAAGACAGCGATGGTGCCATCCTTCTTCTTGTCCAGACCGTAGGCCAGCGCCGCAGCGGTGGGTTCGTTGATGATGCGCATGACCTCGAGGCCCGCAATGGCACCGGCATCTTTGGTGGCCTGACGCTGGGCATCGTTGAAATAGGCGGGCACGGTGATAACGGCCTTGGTGACCTTCTCGCCCAGGTAGGCTTCGGCGCTTTCCTTCATCTTGGTGAGCACCATGGCGCTGATTTCCTCGGGGCTCAAATGCTTGCCCGCGATATTCACGGCGCAACCGCCCTTGTCAGAAGCCTCGACCAGATAATTCACAAGCTTTTGCTCCTTGGCGCTATCCGCGAAGGGCAAGCCCATGAAGCGCTTGATGGAGGACACGGTGTTCTTGGGCTGGGCCACCGCCTGGCGCTTGGCGGCGGTGCCGACCAAACGCTCACCCGTTTTGGGGTTGAAGCCCACCACGCTGGGCGTGGTGTCTAAACCTTCTGCGTTGGGGATGACCTTGGGCTGGCCGCCCTCCATTACCGCTACGCAGGAGTTCGTGGTGCCGAGGTCGATTCCGATGATCTTGGACATGGGTTCCTTCCTTCTTCAATGAGGCGACTGAGGGCCGCGCAAATCCCAGTTTAGGCCTGGGAATATTCCTGTCAAGGCGATCTTCAAAAATGCACTCACATTTTCTGCTTTGAATTTATCACTGCCGCATCTGATAGGATCTCTCCATGCTCGAAAGACCTTGTCCTATCTGCCGAAAACCCGTTCCCTGGGAAACCACACCGACACGCCCTTTTTGCTCGGAGCGCTGCAAGACCCGAGATCTGGGCGCCTGGAGCTCTGAAAACTACCGCGTGGAAGTTGCCCCTGGCTCCGAAGAGGATGAGGACACGCACGATGCTTCCCCTTCCAGTGAAGCCTTTTGACGATTTGAGACGCGGCAAATCGCCCCTTACGGGCAGACTAGACCCGTGAGCATCACCGATCTCCGCTTCCGCACCCGCCGCCAGGTCAGTCGCCTAGTTCAGGCCATGCCCGGCTCTCCGCGCGCCCTCAAACGCGGTTGGCTCAGGATATTGGCGACGATCCTCGATGCACGCCAACCCAGTAGCCCCTTCTTTCAGGCGTTGCATGGCCTTCTGACCGAAGATGGCGATGTCACCATTGGCGAACTAATGAGCTCGGCAGGAGAACAGACCTACGGTCTGTTGATCCTGGTTTCTGGCCTCATCAGCTTCATCCCCGGTGTCAGCATCGCGGGCGGCCTCGTGGCTCTGGTCCTTGGGAGCCAAATGGCTTGGGGCGTTCCCTACCCTTGGCTTCCTCAGCGATTGAAGCAAACCCAGCTTCACCGCGGGCGGGTAAAAGATGCACTGGCCCGCTTTGAAGGATGGTTGTTGCGCCTTGGTCAAAGCAGTCGGCCTGGCCGCCCCTTAAACCGTCGGTGGATGGGCAGCATGGTGGCCTGGACCGCTTTCCTTACGGCCTTGCCGGTTCCGCCGATTATTCCTTTTGGTAACGCAATTCCTGCAGCCACGCTTTGCCTTTTGGGTGCAGCTCTGCTGGAAGAACGCCCCTCGTGGGCCTGGATTGGAGCGCTGGGAATGGCGGGCACCACTGTTTACTTGGCGCTTTCCTTCCATTTAATTTGGGCCACCCTTGCTCATTTCATGGGGCTTTGATGCGTTTCGACGCCCTCACCCTCTTTCCAGAATTCTTCGAGGTCGCGCGCCTAGGTGTTACTGGCCGAGCCTTTCGGGACCTTGGCCACGAACTGCATACCCATTCCTTTCGACCCTTTTCGGGTAATTCCAACGGCCATGTGGATGATTCCCCCTTCGGGGGTGGCCCCGGCATGGTGCTCCGCCCCGAAGTGCTGCGGGACACCTTGGCTTCGATTCCCAGGGCCATTCAGTCAAGAGTCATCCACTTCACTCCCGCCGCTCCACCCCTCACTCATTCCAAGGTTTTGGAGCTAGCCAAACTCGATCAGGCGATTTTGATTTGCACCCGCTATGAAGGCCTGGATCAACGGGCCATCGAGCACTACGTGGACGAGGAATTCAGCATCGGCGAGGCGGTATTATCCGGCGGAGAGCTGCCCGCGCTCTTCCTGATCGACGCCGTTTGCCGCTGGCTGCCCGGCGTACTGGGCAACGATGAAAGTGCGGAGCAGGATAGCTACGCTACCGGCCTCTTGGATCATCCCCATTACACCCGACCCGAGCTTTTCGAAGGCGTAGCCGTCCCCGAAGTGCTGCGCGGCGGCAACCATGGCGCCATTGCCTTGTGGCGATTGCGCGAGGCCATGGCGCGTACCAAGCGATTGCGGCCGGATCTCTGGAAATCTTTCCTATGGGAACAACTCAAGGCGCTGCCCCGCCCGGCGCAATGGTGTGCGTGGCAGGTGG
>JAIFMW010000197.1 GCA_020048105.1 Deltaproteobacteria bacterium
GAGGGCGACAATGCCCCCGCCACGTCAAGTCACGTCCATCGAGATACGACGTCCGCTTCGTGTTCAAAACGCCTAAGTGAACGGCATTAGCCCTCGATCAGGGTCTTTTCGTGGGCGCGCACGCAGGCCTCGCAGCCGTGCACCGCGCTCACCGCCAGACAGTAGAGTTCGAAATCCAGCTTGGGGCCCGCCGGTTTGGCGATGCGATTCATCCGCAGCCGTGCCGGAAGCTGGCCATAGCTCTCCTTGCCCACCATGTGGCGGAAGCGGTAGAAGATGTTGTTCATGCCCATGAGGGCCGCGGCGGCCAGGGCATCCTCCACCGCGATCTCACCGGCTCGGAGCAGGGCCTCCTGATGAAGGGCTTCCCGGAGCACCCCGTGACGGGTGGCCGCAGCCACCGCCAACGCCGTACCGTACTGCTGAACAGGGCTGAGGGTGGATTCGCCAAGCACCGCCTGGAGGTTGAGTTTCAAATCTTTGGCGTATTCAGGAAGAGCTTCACGCAGGCCTTCGAGATCCAGAGTCGCCATGGTCAAACCTGCAGCGTCGCATCGCCCTTCTGCCAATTGCAGGGGCACAGTTCGTCGGTCTGCAAGGCGTCCAGCACCCGCAGCACTTCTTCCACACTGCGTCCCACGCTCAGGTCATTGACACTCACGTGGCGGATGATGCCCTCGGGATCCACAATGAAGGTAGCCCTCAGCGGCACGCCCGCGTCCTTGTGCAGCACGCCCAGGGCCGCGCTCAGCTCGCGCTTGGTGTCGGCCAGCATGGGGAAGGGCAGGTTCTTCAGGTCCGAATGATTGTTCCGCCAGGCCAAGTGCACGAAGTGAGTATCGGTGCTGGCACCTAGAACCTGAGCATCTCGATCCTGGAAATCGACATTTCGCTTGCCGAAGGCAGCGATTTCCGTGGGGCACACGAAGGTGAAATCCATGGGCCACAGAAACAGCACTTTCCATTTTCCTGGGTAGCTTTCCTGGGTGAGGGTCTGGAACTCATGGCCTTTGTCGAGGCTTGTGACGGCCTGAAGTTCATAGGTGGGAAGGCGGTCTCCAACGGTCAGCATGGCGTTCTCCTGGCGGGGGGGGCGCTTCATTGCGCCGCCTAACCAGGATCGGTTTTGGAGAAAATTTGGTCCAAGATATCGTTTCTATGATTCTGATAGTCTGAGGCAATCATGGACACAACGCTGCATCCCTTCACTCTTCGCCAACTGCAATACGTCCTGGCGGTGGCCGAGACTCTGAATTTTCGCCGTGCCGCCGAGCGCTGTGCCGTGGCACAACCATCTTTAAGTGCCCAAGTGGCGGCGTTGGAAAATGCTCTGGGTGTTCTGCTGTTCGAGCGCGGACACGGCGGTGTAACCATCACGCCAGCGGGGGCGAAGCTCCTTGCCCGCGCCCGTCAGATCATCGCCGCCGCCACGGAATTGACCCTTGAAGCAACCACCTTTCAGGATCCCTTTTCGGGCGCCATTCGGCTGGGAGTCATTCCGACTCTGGCGCCCTACGTGCTGCCTTTCCTCGCACCTGCCCTGAAGACGGCTTTCCCTCGCCTGATGCCCAATTGGATCGAGGATCGCACCGATGCCTTGGTGGCCGCCCTTCAGCGCGGTGAACTCGAAGGCGCCATTCTGGCTCTTGAGGCCAATCTTGGGGATTTGGAAACAGCGATTCTTGGCCATGACCCTTTTCATGTGTGTCTACCGGCATTCCATCACCTAGCCAAGGGAACCACGCCCCTGCATGTCGAGAAGTTGAAGGGTGAGCATCTCCTTCTGCTGGAAGATGGTCATTGTCTACGCGACCAAGCATTAACGGCCTGCAAAGGTGCTCGACTCGAGGAGCTCGGCTACCGAACCACCAGCTTGCCTACCTTGGTGCAAATGGTCGCCAGCGGAGTTGGCATCACACTGTTGCCGCGCCTAGCCATCGCAACGGAAACCTCCCGCGCCGCTGTGGCCCTGCGCACCATCGCACCGCCTACCCCATTCCGCACCCTGGCCTTGGTCTGGCGTCGTGGTAGTTATGCGGACCCGCTCCTTCGGAAACTGGGTGAGGTCGCTGCTTCGGCCTTTCGGAATCATGAACATGCCTTAAAGAGTGGGATGTGATCATCTCCACCCCTCCTTCGGTCTAATCTCGAAACGGTTCTTGACCTGGAGGTTGACCATGGCCCATACGATCACTGATTCCTGCGTTGCCTGCGGCGCCTGCCTGCCGGAATGCCCTGTTGAATCCATCAAGGAAGGCGATCCCATCTACATCATCGATGCTGAAACCTGCATCGATTGCGGCGCTTGCGTAAGTGCCTGCCCTAGCGAAGCCATCGTCGCGGGTTAAGACGCTTCGCGTCTTAAGTGAATCAGGCCCGCTTCGGCGGGCCTGATTGCTGTAGGAGTGTTCGTTAATCCCGAGCGGATGGGGCATTGGCCTTGGTGGCAAAGCCTTCGGGCGGGTAGATGTAGTCCAGATCGAAACAGGCGGTGCAGAAATCCGGTCGGCGGCCAGGAAACAGGCCGTCGAAGTCGCTCACGTCTAGCCAGGTGAGACTGTCGGCTCCCAAGTAGTCGAGAATTTCCGCTTCGGACATGCGGTTGGCGATGAGTTCTTCCCGCGAGGGGGTGTCGATGCCGTAGAAACACGGGCCGATGACCTTGGGGGAACCGATGCGGAGATGGATCTCTTTCGCCCCGGCCTTGCGGATCATGGCCACGATCTTGCGCAGGCTGGTGCCACGCACGATGGAATCGTCCACGAGCACCACACGTTTGCCGGGGAAGAAATTCGGCAGGGGGTTGAATTTCTGCTGCACGCCTTCATCGCGCAAAGCCTGGGTGGGCTTGATGAAGGTTCGGCCCACATAGTGGTTGCGTAGGAGGCCCATTCCAAATTCGGCCTTCTTGGCCTTGGCGTAGCCCAGAGCCACAAAGTTCGAGGAATCCGGTACAGGCATCACCACGAGATTCTCGTTATCCAACGCCGCATCCTTGGCGGCTAGGCAGGCGCCGATGCGTTCCCGAGCCTGGTAGACCGACTCGCCGAAATTGATGCTATCGGGCCGGGAAAAGTAGATGAGTTCGAAGACGCAATGGCGGGGCCGCAGCGGTGAATGGCTCACGGAGACCACCGGCTGCCCCTTCTCCAAACGCAGGATCTCTCCGGGACGAACTTCGCGCAGGCGCTTGGCACCGATGATGCCAAAGCCGCAGCACTCAGAAGCGAATACGGTGCCCTCGCTGGAGGGTTCTCCATCGCCTTCATGGCTCAGGTGCCCCATGACGAAGGGCCGGAAACCGTGGGGATCCCGAAAGGCGTAGAGCTTGTCCCTGAACATCAGCAACGTCGAAAACGCGCCCTTGAGTTCAACCTGGGCGCGGGCAATAGCCTCTTCGATATTCAGGCCGCCGCGCACGTGGTACATCGCAATGAGGCGACCGATGAGTTCAGCGTCGTTATCGCTTTTGAAAACCACCCCTTCGGATTCCAACCGGCTCCGCAGTTCTCCATAGTTGATGAGATCGCCGTTGGACGAAATGGCCATGATGGGGCCTTGGGCCAGTTCGATGGTGTGGGGCTGGGCATTCACGATATCGCTGCACCCAGCGGTGGGATAGCGCACATGGCCGATGGCCATGGTGCCTTCCAGCCGAGCCTGGACTTCTTCATCCAGGACTTGTTTGACCAGCCCCATGCCCTTGTGCAAGTTGATGCGCCCGGCATCGTCCCGGGCCGCCGCGCCGCAACTCTCCTGCCCCCGGTGCTGGATGGCGAAAAGGATCGATGCTACGAGCCCGGAGGCTCCTTCCGCTTCAAAGACGCCCGCTACACCACACATGTGAAACCCCTTCGAAACCGTCACCCCATCCACCGGCACCTGGCCCAGGAGGACCGACCTTGGGAAGGGGGAAGAAACAGGATACCAACGGGAGCGGGATATCCGTGGAGGAGGTTGTGCCAGAGATCGGGAGGCAGGCCAAGGAAATGGAGCGTCTTCTGGGAAACTACCGTTCGAACCTAAAGAACCCTCAGCCGAGATGGAATGAGCAGAGAAGAAAATGAAAGGGTTATGGCGCAGCTCCAGTGATGCTTGTAAGCATCATTGCCTGCCTTCGGGTCTTTGCAGTGCCGGGGATTATCTAGGCGTGAGCAAGCGTTTGGCAGGCACCAAGATCCTCAACGCCCAAGAATGGCGGAAGGTTTTCCCCGGTTTCCTCCTCCCAGAGCCGCCGGAGGCAGGCCGAATGAATTGACCTGGGTGAGGAATTATCTGTTTTTTCTTCCTGCACGGTTTGTTAGGCTGACCCAAGTCCCCGAAGACGGATGGCCACTGGAAGTCAGCATTTCTGCGCCGGGAACTCGGAATGAACGGAGATGGTTTCGAATGTTTCACATCAGGAACGTGGTTCTTTGGAAAGCGATCCTTTTGACCGGGTTTTGCGCCGCCGCCATTTTCGGCCTTTGGTGGTGGGGACTCGTGAGATCTCCCGGGATTCAGGTTCAGGCCCGTGCCCAGGATTCCCTTGTCCTGATGGAACGGACCATTGCCCGCGAACTGACTCGGGCCGAGACCACGGGGCTTGCCTTCGGGGCATGGTGGGCCCGGGAACAGGGGCGATTGGATGATCCGGCGAAACTGCAAAATGTGATTTCCTTCCTCGAAAAGGGAGCCATCATCACGAATCTCATCCTGAGTCGGGAAGACGGGGATTCGGCTTGCATCGTTCGGAAGGATGGGGAATGGAACTTGGTTCTCTTCCGTTCAGGCCGGAATCCCCGACGTTACCAGGTAGAGAAGGGGCGGTGGGTTCCGGGCCCGATGAACGATCGGGATGTCTATGATGCTCGTGAACGCCACTGGTACCGGTTTGGGGCGGCCCAAGCCGCACCCGCCTGGACGCCGGAAGCCTATCGCTACTTCACCTCGGTAGTGGGGGGATTCACTTACACTGTGCCGGTGCGAAACGCCCAGGGAAAACTCGAAGGCGTCATCGGGGTGGATGTGTCGTTAGAAGAGCTGACTCAGCTCCTCTGGGAGCACCAGCCGACGCCGGGAACCCGCATGATGGTCACAGATTCGGGGAATCGGCTTCTCGTTCCGCCCCGGGCGGCTGGGATGCACGATGTCGGAACCCGTTTCGCTCATCACCTGATGGTTTTGCCTTCGGGTTTCTTCGAGAAGCTGGGGCGCGGCAGGATGAACGGACACGTGGCCGATGCCAGTCTCCTGGACTCCGACAGAACCTACCTTGCGGTCAATGGAGCCTATTCGGAAACCGGAAAGCCCCGCATGAACCTGCATGTGGCGATACCTGAGGAAGATATTTTCCCCGGCCTGGGCCGCCGAAGGATCTTTACCTTCGTGCTGGCGCTTGGCGCCGTGCTCGGGGTGGCCTGGAGCCTCCTGGACCTGCACCGTCGAGTCATGCGTCCCATGAGGAAACTGGCCAAGGAGTCCGACACAACGGCCAATGCGGATCTGAACCCGGATTTCGATACCGATATCTGGGAGATCCAGCAAGTGGGCCAGCGGCTTCGAATCGCCGGACGAGCCGCCGAAGAACGGAAACGTCTGTTGAGTCATGTCGAGCACAGTCAGAGAGTGGATTCCGTGGGAATGATGGCTCCAGGCATCGTGCATGACGTGAACAACCAACTGGCCATGGTGCTCGGTCAGATCAATCTCTGCCAGACCGTTCTTGAAGCCCATCCTGAGCTTCAACCCCGGCTGCGTGCGGCGGAGGGGGCAGCCATCAAGTGCACGGAGGTTTTGCGCGGGCTCTTGGATTTCAGTCGGCCCGATCCGGGGCGACGAGAATTGTTGAGCCTAAATGCCTCGGTGGAGGGTGCGACCGCACTTTTGCGGCGTGTGCTAGGGTCTGCAGTCCGCCTTGAGGAAGACCTTGCCAGGGACCTTCCGTTGGTTTTCGGGGAACCGGTGAAGCTCCAGCAGGTGCTTGTGAATCTGGGGCTGAATGCCCGGGATGCCATGCCCGAGGGCGGCCTTCTGACCTTCCGGACTTTCCGTGTAGAGGAGAAGGCATGCCTGGAAGTGAAGGATACGGGCTGCGGCATGAGTGAGGACATAAGACAGCGGGTCTTCGAGCCCTTCTTCTCCACCAAGGAGCCTGGAAAAGGCACAGGCCTCGGGTTGGCGATGGTCGCTAACATCGTTGCGGCTCACGGCGGTCAGATCGAGGTGGAGTCAGAGTCTGGAGTGGGAACCGTTTTTCGAATCGAGTTTCCGCTTTCCCTTCGAAAACGCAATGAACCAAGGGACGAATGCCGCCAGTTGGATCGGACCTGATCAGGAATTCCGGAATGACAGCACAATACCGAGACCTGGACAGACCATGCCTCCCAGGTGAAAACCTACACGTTCATCCACACGGCCAAGAGGGCACGGCACGCATCGCTAAGGCCATGTGGTGGAGGCTGGCCCGTTTGGCAGGGTGGGATGGTGTGAGTCAGTAGCTAGAGGGAGGTGGTTCACTAAGCGACCCGGCCCCTTGCCTGGCGGGGATTTAGGGCACCTGCTCGCCGTGGGGATTGGACAATAAATACAGCACGGCCATGCGCACGGGCACACCGTTGGTTACCTGCTGCAGGATCAAGTTATTGGGGCCATCGGCCACATCGGATGTGATCTCAAAGCCTCGGTTCATGGGGCCTGGGTGCAAGATCGCCACGTCCTTCTTCGCGCGCTTCAGGCGAGTTGGATTGAGTTGGTAGTAGCGAATGTACTCGCCAACGCCTGGAATGTACTGGCCGGTGCCCCGCTCGAACTGGGCGCGCAGCGCCATGACGGCATCCATTTCGGGAAGAATGGCATCCAAGTCGTAGCTGAATTCAACCTCGGGCCACGTCTCCTTCATTTCCACCGGCAGCAGGGTGGGCGGACCAACCAGTGTGACTTTGGCGCCCATCTTCGTGAGCAGCCAGAGATTGGAGCGCACCACGCGACTATGGCGAATATCACCCACGATGGCGATGCGAAGACCTTCGAGCTTTCCGAAGCGCTGGCGCAGCGTGTAAGCGTCGAGCAGGGCTTGGGTGGGATGTTCATGAGCACCGTCGCCAGCGTTAATGATGCTGGCCTTCATGTGGCGGGAAAGCAGAGCGTGAGCCCCGGCCGCGCTATGGCGCATGACGATGAGATCGGGATGCATGGCCTGAAGATTCATGGCCGTATCGATCAGGGTTTCACCCTTGGAAAGGGCGCTCGTGTCGGCGTCGAAGTTGATAATTTCCGCAGAGAGGCGCTTTTCGGCAATCTCAAAACTGTTGCGGGTGCGGGTGGAATTCTCGAAGAAGAGGTTCACCACTAGGCGCTTGCGCAGGGCGGGAACGATCTTGATATCGGGGCGTTCACAAACTTCCTCGAAGGCCTTGGCCTGATCCAGGATTGCCGTGATGTCCTCGGGGCTGAGGGGTTCGATGCCAAGCAGATGCTTGTGGGGAAAGATGTAGCGCGGTGTGGTCATATCAGCTCCGACTCTCAAGGAAGACACCGTCCACCTTGTCGATTTCCTGCACTTTTACGGACACACGCTGGGTCATTGGCACTTCCAGCTTAAGGCCCACGAAATCGGCCTGAATGGGTAATTCACGGCCGCCTCGATCCACTAAGATTGCCAACCAGACCCGCTTGGGTCGCCCGTGATCCAGGAGGGCATCCAAGCCCGCGCGAATGGTGCGCCCGGAAAACAGCACATCGTCCACCATCACCACGGTCTTATCCTTCAGCCGGAAGGGGATTTCGGTGGGTCGAACGATGGGGCTGCCTGCCATCTCGGTCAAATCATCGCGGTAGAGCGTGATATCCAGGATTCCGATCGGAATTTCCCGGCCCAAGCTGGCTTCCAGCATGCGGCCCAGGCGTTCCGCGAGGGGCAATCCCCGGCTTCGGATTCCAATCAACACCAAGTTTTCATCGTGACCGAAGGCCGCAGCGATTTCTCGAGAGACGCGCAAGAGATAGGCTTCCATCTGTTGCGCATCGAGCAGGCAGGGTGCTTGGGGTTCGCTCATGATGCCTCCGGTGCATGGGTGCCCTTTTAGTCTAGTGCACCAAACCCGATCTTCGCAGCGTGGCTGAGCACCTTGCCGCCGAAGTGGCCCGCTCTCAGATATGACCTGACAGAATGGTGACATGCGTACTCATCGACTTTTCCTCAACGGCCTAGGCAATGTCGGGCAACGATTTGTCCGGTTATTACTCGAACGGGGTGATCTTCTCGAGGAACGCCACGGCATCCGATTGCTCCTGATCGGTGCCGCAGATTCTTCCGGAGCGGCCCTATGTCCGGATGGCCTCGATCTCCACGCGATCCTGCAGCTCAAGGAACACGAGAAGGGCATCGCTGAACTGCCAATTTTCGGGGTGGCCAACCAAACTGGCCAGTGCTTGTTGAACCACGGCGAGGCCGATCTGGTTTTGGAGGCCGCGCCAACCAATCTGTGGAACGGAGAGCCTGGGCTTGGCTTTGTTACCGAAGCTCTCGGCAAGGGATTGCACGCAGTTCTGGCCTCCAAAGGACCCCTAGTCGTTGGCTTTTCCGAACTGGCGGCCCTCAGTGACTGGGGGAACTCCAAGCTGCCCTGCCTGCGCTTCTCGGGTGCCGTTGGTGGTTGCCTACCGACGGTGAACCTGGGGCGTCGCGACCTCGCCGGGTGCCGGATCCAGAGCCTGGAAGGAGTATTGAACCTCAGCACCGGAATTTATCTGGCGCGCATGGAAGAGGGGTTGGGATTGGAGGGTGCCATCGCAGAAGCCCAGCGGGCGGGGCTGGCGGAAGCCGATCCCAGTCTCGATGTCGATGGATGGGATTTGGCCGCCAAGCTTTGCATTCTGGCGCAGGCCGTGTTGGGTCAACCTACCCGGCTCAGTAAGATTCCTCGGCGCGGGTTGCGGGATCTGGCTCCTGGCGAGCCTGCCTCCGCTCGGCAGCGTGGGGAGCGCATTCTCATGCTGGCCCGAGCGGTCGCGGACGGAGATGGCTTCCGCCTGAGCGTAGGCCCAGAAATCCTTGGGCCGGAGCATCCCTTTTACAGTCTTAAAGTCGGCGCCTCAGGTTTCCTCTGCGACACAGATATTCAGGGCCGACAGGTGATCCTCAACGCCGACCAAGGCCCCATGGGCACCGCTGCGGCGATGCTCAGGGACACCTTGGAAATCTGCGAGCGACGCTGACTATTTCTTCGCGGTTGCCTTGCCGTTAAGGGGTTTCCCTTGTTGTGCCAAGTTCCAGGACATTTGGTGAACCATGCGGGCAATGCGCTCCATCTTGTCGTATTCGATGCGCTCTTCCCGGTCATAGATGGTGTGGTAGTCGCGATGTAGCCCTGTGAGAAACCAGAGAGCAGGCACACCGCGCTGAAGGAAGGGCCATTGATCGCTCCGGCGAAGCAATTGCGAGGGGTTGTTATCGAGCACGCGCTTGACCTTGATCCCAAAGGCTTGATTCGCCTTATCC
>JAIFMW010000132.1 GCA_020048105.1 Deltaproteobacteria bacterium
TGACTTACTGGCCCTGCTTAACGAGCCGATCACCGTGGCATCCACGAAGCCGATGACCCCGAGAGAATCACCTGGCATCGTTACTGTCTTTTCTCGTGAAGCCATTTTGGCTTCAGGAGCCCGCGACCTTCAGGGAATCCTGCGCCTTGTTCCTGGCCTGGATGTAGCTGCGGATAGCCAGGGAGTTATCAGCCTATCTGTTCGCGGTGTTTGGGCTACTGAAGGGAAAGTGCTCCTCCGTGTGGATGGCCAAGAGTTCAATGAACTCAGGTATTCCAGCCTCTTTCTCGGCAATAACTTCAGTCCAGAAACCATTAGCCGCATCGAGATTATCCGTGGACCAGGAAGTGCCACCTATGGCGGCTTTGCCGAATTAGCCGTTGTAAACGTTATTACCCGTCTGGGAGACGAGCTTCGAGGAGCCTCTGCTTCGATCACCCTTGGCCGCACGGCCGGCAGCACTTCCACCCAAAATGTCATGCTGTCCTATGGCAACACGGCGCTCAATGGGGACATGAAATATTCTATTGCGGCCATAGGCACTGATGGATTCAGGAGCGACAAGCTTTTTACCGGCTTTGACGGAATTCCTCGCGACCTAAAGGGCGATGGTTCCTATCTGCGCGATGCCAACGTCAATCTTGGCCTAAGCTATAAGGGACTGGGCTTTCGAGCAATCCAAGATCGCTACTCAACCTTTGATTACTCAAACAGTCAAGCTCGCATGGAATTTAATAGCAAAGCGTATGAACTAAAATACGAATGGAAAGTCAGCAAGGATTTGACAATCACGCCGAAATTAAATTATCGGTACAGCCAACCCTGGTTCTATCCCGCCGACGAGGCGACTCTGAACAAAAGTGTTGTGCGGGAAACGGCAGGTATTTCGGGCATGTGGGACATTTCGAAACCCCTCAACCTGACCTTCGGCCTCGAAGCATTTAAGGACACCAACACAGCGGGCGGTGCTGGGCAAACCTTTGTCGTTAACGGCCTGAATGAATTTTCGTACAACAATAAAGCCGCTTATGTTCAGATGCTCTGGATGTCGGACATCGTTAATGTGACGGTAGGTGGTCGTTTTGAGAAACATAGCATTGCTGGGGACTCCTTTGTTCCCCGTATTGGGATCACAAAAGTTCTTGGAGCCTTCCATTTTAAGCTGCTTGCAGCCAAGGCTTTCCGCGCTCCAGTGGGTGAGAATATCAACCGCGGCACGGCAGGGATTAAGGCAGAGAAGACCACCACAATTGAAATGGAAACAGGCTATCAGTTTAGCCCCAACCTATTTGCAACAGTCAACATTTTCAATATATCAATCACAGACCCCATGGTCTGGAGCGGTGGTTACACAAATAGCGGAAAGATTGCCAGCAAAGGCGCCGAGGCGACCATGACGTGGCGTGGGCACTTTGGCTACTTGAACCTTTCTGGATCCTATTACGAAAATAACAAAAGCACCGTACCGGATTACGCTGTTCCCCAAAATGACAGGACTTTTCTTGGATCTCCGCGCAACAAAATCACCCTCTACGGCAACTTTAAGGTCAGCGAGAACCTTTCTGTGGCCCCAAGTATTATTGCGATCGGAAGCCGCTATGGATTCGATTTCCTCAACCAAACCGAACCCACCTACTTTAAGCCAGTCACGACCCTGAATCTTTTTGCCCATTACAAGGTTGTCGCTTATAAGTTGACGGCGTCTCTTGGTGTCAACAATCTCACCGGCGCCGACGAAAATATCCTCAGTGGCTATCTTGGGTCCAGCACCCCCATCCCCACTCTTGGGCGTGAAGTCGTGGTTCGCGTGGGGTATAACTTCTAGGCATCATGGCTCTTTCTTCCATGGTCACTTTCCTCACAGAAGAACAGCCAACACCGGAAAAAGACGCGCTTGCGCTGATTTATTCAAATTCAAAACTCAAGCAACGCCTCCTTCCGCCCGAAAAGAAGGCGTGGAAGGGGATTTTATGAAGCTAAAAACCGTAGCCCTTGGTTTGATTCTTGGGAGTTTCTCCGCATGGCTGCCAGCCGGCGATCTACCTCCCGAAGTGGCTGCCAAGCTAATTAAGATCATTGCCACGGCAAGTGGAGGCAAGGTGTCTTGCCGAGATTCGGGCATGAAGTCGGCTCTTGAGGCCATTGGCGTCACGGTGGATGGTGACTCTAGGGTGGTATGGGCGACCAATCCCGTTGAAATCAAGATGCTCAAAGGGCGTTTGATTATCGTGGGGCGGAAGGAATTTCTCTCTGCTGGCGCAGGTATTGCCATCGTTGAAGATGGTGGGAAACCAAAGATTTACCTCAACCAGGCCTCAGTCACGGCCAGTGGCGTTGCCATGGCTGATGCCATCTACAAGCTCGGCGAAAAGCAGTAAATCATATAGAGGCAAGATCAATTGGGTCAACACCCTAGCCCCAACTGACCCACCCAGCCCGACCTGGAATCTCCCGGCGCGTCATTGATCGTGCCGGGAGATTTCCTTTTTTCAAAATGGGCAACCACTGGGCGTGAGTTGCAACCTGAACTTCGCGACTCACTAAATTCCCCAAGAAATCATTAAAGACTTCAGCCAGAGCTCCACCCTCCACTTCAGTGTGAAGGGCATAGACGTTAAGGACTTCCTCACGAATTAGTTCAAGGAGTTTCGCGTTGACGTTCTGTGGACCCAGGCCATCCAACCCTAATAGCTCATCAAGTGTGGGTAGTGTCGTTGGGATTTGTAGTGTTTTGAGTGTTTTTCCGCGAACAATCGGATAAAACGGTTCGAACCCACGACAATCTCCGGCATAGTCCAGTCCGTAGGTCTCCTGGATTTCCAACGTGTCGTCGTTGGATCGCCACGCCGGGCTAACAGCACCCTTGGCGGGCTCTCCGAAGACGTTCCCAAAAGCTTCGTGAGCCCGAGCGAACCAATCTTCTAGCCATTTTCTCGACTTGCGGTCCAGTAGATCGTGGTACTGAACATGGTCCCAAGCGTGGATGGCCACCTCGTGTCCCGCGGCTTTCACGGCACGCATTTCCTCGGCGGCCCGGCGATAGATGATGGGTGCAGGCAAGAGCACGCCGTACATCATTGTTTTGAAACCGTAAAGTTGAGTCGCATTTGTGCGGCGCATCTTTGCGAGGAAGCCTTTTCTAAAAATTCTCCGAATCGCTTTTCCCGAGTTATCCGGGCCAAAACTGAAATAGAAACTGGCCTGCATGCCATGTCGGTCGAGCATCCGCAGAAGTGCTGGGATTCCCTTTATAGAACCTTCGAGCGTGTCCACATCCACACGCAAGGAAATAGTTTTCATAGCTAAATTCCGCTGCGCAGATTTTCCGAGCGGTCCGTGCGCCTGGCCTGAATGAATCGGCGCAGAGCCTCGCGTGCTTGATCAGTCATGCACCCCAACACGATACCAAGTCGCGTGGGCGCGGGATCGTCATCCAACCATTCCAAATGCCTAACATTGCCAGTGGACCGAATCCGAAGCCCCCCAGGCAAGTCCGTTTCAACTTCGACCTGAGCGTGCAAGTCCACCATGATTTTTTCAGATAACCCAAGCCCCATTCCGGTTTCTGTAAGATTCAACAGCTTCGCGAAATAGACTTTGTCTTTGATTTCCAACTTGGCACTGAGCGGAGGAAGATCTGGAGTGGCAACTCGAACATCGCCGCGCGTTCGAACTTCGACTTGGGAAGATGGCCAATCTACGCGCAGGATCGGCGGGAAGAGCGTATCGGACTCATCCGCCAGGATTGCATCGAGAAGATGACTTTGAATGCAAAGAATCTCATCACCCAAAAGGATGGAGACGATTACCGGTGTGCCCTTAACAGGCAGTTGATCCCGCCGCTTTGCTCCGCTCAGATGGACCGCAATACCGGTTTCAAAGCCGCTAATGTGAAGCCCTCCAAGCAAACGAACGCTACCCACGGCACGAACGCTGGCGGGCGCGCTACTCTCGCGGGCTCGCTGCACTAGTTCCAGGAGTTCTTCTCGGTTCAAGTTCCGAAATCCGGGCATATAAGTCCTTTCAAATTCCATGAGAAAGACGATCGGCAAGATGGGAATGAAGGCCGGCAGCCCGAATGGCTTTAGCTGCCCCGTTGCAGTCGTAGGGCATGCGATGAAGCTTCACGCGACGACGCGCGACATCATAGCTTGCGAAACTAAGCCGAGGATCTCGGTCCCGTGGTTGGCCCACGGATCCAGGATTGATAAGGTACCGGCACCCTGGTTGCAGGTAAAACCATTCTCCAGCCTGAAGATTTATCCAACGGAGAGTGCCCCGTGCTTGGTCGAGTTCAAAGGCACCGGGCAAATGCGTATGTCCAAAGAAGCAGAGATCACTTGAAAAAGTATCAAAGGCACGCAGTGCCTCGCGTGGAGTAAGCAGGTAGGCATCTTCGTCGATGGGCGATCCATGCGAAATCTCATAATCGCCGTCCACCGAAAGCAACCCAGTGGGTAGTTCGCGAAGAAGGCGTAAATGTTCTCGCGTCAGGCGTTCACGGGTCCAGAGTGCAGCCGTCCGGGCCGGAGGACTGAAACTAAGATCCTCATTCTCGATAGCACAGGCACGGTCGTGATTGCCTCGCACCATGAATCGAGGTTTCAACTCCTGAATGCGGTCCAGAACCTGATTCGGTTGAGCACCATAGCCAACCAAATCTCCTAAAAAAATATACCGGGCGATGGCTCGGCGTTTGGCATAACGAAGCACCACGCGCAGAGCGTGCAGATTCGCGTGGATGTCAGAGAGGATTAGGTCCATAGGATGATTTGATAGAGTGTCGCATGATCGCATTCACTTCTGGATATGAGGACAGGAAAAATCATTCGATCCCTAAAATCAATGCCTCTGCAAGCTCTTCAGAACTGCGCCCCAAGGGAAGAATCATGGGTGCCTCTCCCCAACGAGGCATCCGATTTCGCCATCGATCCATGAAAGCCGCTCGATCACACGTCAAGGGCCGAAGAGGATCCTGCGCCACGCGATGCCATGCTTCTGAAGGGTTTTCGTTGATCCAAAGCACCTGGAATCCCGCACTCCTAACCTGACTTCGAATTATTTCGCTTTCCCAGGCACCACCTCCCAAGGCAATAACAGCGGGAGCCAGAAGCAGCGTTGCGAAAACCTCTTCTTCCATTTTGCGAAAGGCCATTTCTCCACTGTCGGCGAAGATTCGTGAAATAGGTGCGCCTGCATGATTCTCCACCGCGCTATCTAAATCAGCGACAGGCAATGTCATTCGATGACTGAGGGCCCGTGCCAGAGTTGATTTCCCGCATCCACTACCGCCGATCAACACAAGGCCCAAACGATGATCAAGGGGCTTGCGGGCCTGCCATCGGGCCAATTGGGCACTCCAAAGAAGTTCTCTTGGCTCCTGGCATCGCTCAATTTCCCCAATCATCGCCATGCTTTCGGCTCCAGCTTGAAAACAGGAATCCGCATCTGCCATCGTCAAACCCCCGATAGCCACCGGCGCCAGGCCCCTTGAACGAAGGGTGGTACAGCCGACCCGAAGGCCTTCGAGGCCAATGGGCTCGGCATGATCGCCCTTGGTCAAGGTGGCTCGAAACGGCCCCAGCCCCGCATGATCACAGGCCGCATCCACACCCCACCATTCGCACATTACATGGGTAGAAGTTCCCAAATGCGCTGCCTCCATCCCAGGCAAGTCACGCGCTTCTGAAGGGGGAAGATCGTCTTGCCCCAAATGCAGGCCCCAAAGCGGCAACCCTTCCTGTGCTGCCAATACCGCCAGATCGGCACGATCATTCACGCAGATCTGGGGCCATCCGCCGTTGGCTTTTGAGTCTATCAAGGCTTGCCGAAGCTGGAGCCATTGCGCCTTGGCATCCAAGGGCTTGCCGCGGAACTGCACCAAAGGAAACCCAGCAGCGCCCAGCCGACTCACTTGGTCGGCCAGCGACATGGAGCTTCTGGCATTCGTAATTGGGTAAAGCGGGGGCAGATTCAAAACGCCTCGATTCACGCTTGCCCCTCGAACTGAAGCCGAACCAGCTTGGCGTAGTGACCGTCTTGGACCACCAGCTGATCGTGGGTACCCCGTTCGATCAGCTTTCCCTGATCCATAACCCAGATTTCATCGGCATCCTTAATAGTGCTAAGGCGGTGGGCTATGGTGAAGGTCGTCAGGCGATGGCTGACACGCTCGATGACGGACTGAATCTTGTGCTCGGTCTCACTATCGATATTGGCCGTGGCTTCATCCAGCAGCAGAATGGCCGGTTCTTCGTAGAGCATGCGAGCAAAGGCCAAGAGTTGACGTTCACCAGCGGAAAGCTTCTGCCCTCGCTCGCCCACCTGGGTTTCCAGACCCTCCGGCAATCGAGCCACCATGTCCTCGAGCTGACTTTGTTCGAGAACTAGGCCAAGGCGTCGCTCATCTTTGGCCCGGCCAAGCAGAATGTTCTCTTCCAAGCTGCCCGAAAAAATAAAGACATCCTGCAACACCAACCCAAATAAGCCTCGCAATTCCTTCAGCCGAAGGTCCCGCAAATCCACGCCATCCACCAAGATTCGACCCTCTGCCACATCGTAAAATCGCATCAGCAAATTGATGAGAGTGCTCTTGCCTGCCCCCGTATGACCCACGACGGCCACCCGTCGCCCCTTGGGAATCGCACCCGAAAGTTGTTGAACCACCTGCCTGCCCTTTTCTTCATAGGCGAAAGAAACGTTTTCGAAACGAATTTCTTGCTGGAAACTGGCGGGCTTTGCATCGGTTTTTTCGGAAATTTCGTCTCGGTTATCCAATAACCGAAAAATCCTCTCGCTTGAGGCCATGGCGGTCTGCATCACGTTATAGCGCTCGGCCAATTCCCGAATCGGACGAAAGAAGCGCCCCGATTGCTGGATGAAGGCCAACAGAAGGCCAAGCGTAAGGGCACCGCTCTTCAATTTGAATCCGGCATAGAAAATCAAGGCCGCCAGGGTGGCACTGGTTATGAGCTCAACCACGGGAAAAAACACCGCATAGGCAAAGATCGTCCGAACAAAGGCCTTGAGATACTTTTGATTCAGATCCTGGAATACCGAGCGGCTGCGAGTCTCCTGATCATTGAGCTGTACCAGGCTCATCCCTGAAAGTTGCTCCTGCAAATAGGCTTGGATCGCCGCGTAGCGTCCCTGTGTTTCGCGGAAGGCATCGCCGGCGTGGCGCCGAAATATTTCCGTAGCGATGAGCAGGAAGGGCATGATGCCCAGCGCAACGGCAGCCAAGCCCACATGCTTGCTGAACATCCAAATCATGATGGCCAACAACGATAGGGCATCTCCAACAATGGCCACGAAACCCGATGAAAACATTTCATTCAGGTTTTGTACATCGCTGATGACTCGTGTCATCAGGCGCCCTACGGGATTTCGGTGAAAGAAATGCGTGCTGCGGCGCATTAGGTGCGAAAAGAGCTGCATCCGCAGATCGAGCATGGCCATCTGTCCCACCCATCCCAGCAGGATGTAGCGGGTGATGTGGACGCAAAAAGCCAGGGCCAGGAATCCAAAAAAAGCCGCCACCAAGGGGCCCGCGCCCGTCAGGCTGCCCTTGGCCAAGTGATGATCGATGAGGCGCAGGGTAAATTCGCTGGGCAATACTTCCAGGGCCGCTCCCGCAGCCATGAGCAGCAGCAATAAAATCAAGGAGCCCCAGTAGGGTTTCAAATAGCTGATCAACCGAAAAAGCAGCGTATGGCGCATGGGCTGCTGGTCCACTTGGTCACTTTGAAAGAATGTATTTGCAGAATCTGCCATGGCTTCATTCTTTCACAATTCAGTCACACGCCGTCTGGGCAGTCCACATTCATACTGGAGGCTGCCCGCGCCGAAACAGGTATTACATCAGCATCGGATTGCCATGCATCGTCCATCCATGAACCCCGCCCCTGGCAGCCGTGTTGTCCGCTATGCGGGGGACCGAATCCGATTTCATCTGGAGCATCCCTCGCCCGGCACCAGCCACTGGCAAGGGCTGCTTCGCACCAATCTCACCCGCGCGGATCGCATGCGCACCGAGGTTATCGCCCTCGCTGGCGGCAGCTCGGCCGAGGCCAGCACCTTTGCTGGCGCTTCCTGGCGGGATATCCCCATGCAGCCCACAGCGGATGGATGGGAGCTCGACTTACCCCTTTGCGAGGTGGGCTATTTCCGATGCAAGGCCTATTGCATGGATCCCGAGGGACGGCAGCATTGGCCCGAAGGTGAAGACGCTGGCATTTCCGTTCACCCCAATCATTTGCGCACGGGAAATACCATTTACTGTGCCTTTCCTCGCATGTTTGGTAGCAGTCGCTGGAAGGCTTCCACGCAAAACCCATCTCTGGAAGCTCAGCTGCTGGATCTGGATCACAACGGTTTTACGGTGGTGCCTCCTTCGGGAAAGCTCCGCGACCTAGCGGCGTGCATTCCCCACATCGTCGGCACCCTGGGGTGTCGCATTCTTCACCTTTTGCCCTTGGGCCCAACGCCAACCACCTATGCGCGCATGGGCCGTTTTGGAAGCCCATACGCTCAACTCGATCTCGCGGGGATCGATCCCGCCCTGGTGGAGTTCGATCAGCGCACCACGGCCGAAGACCAGTTCCGGGAACTGGCCTATGCAACTCACCTGCAAGGTGCCCAGGTCTTTCTCGATATCGTGATCAATCACACAGGCTGGGGCTCGCGGCTCATGCAGGAGCACCCCGAGTGGTTCAAGCGTGGCCACGATGGCACCTTTCATAGTCCCGGTGCGTGGGGTATCACCTGGGGCGATCTTGTGGAATTGGACAATCGCCATCCCGAACTTTGGGAGACCACTGCCCAAGCGCTACTCACCTGGTGCCGCCGCGGTGTGGATGGCTTCCGCTGCGATGCTGGCTACATGGTTCCTGTCCCGGCGTGGCAGTATCTGATTGCACGGGTACGGGATGAATTTCCCAATACCGTGTTTCTACTCGAAGGACTGGGAGGTGCCTGGGAGGCCACAGAAGCACTGCTCACCGAAGGCGGCATGCAATGGGCTTATTCAGAACTGTTTCAGAATTACTCGCCTCGCGAAGTGTCGGGCTACCTCGATCATGCCATGCGGCAGGCCGAACGCGTGGGGCCCTTGGTTCATTACAGTGAGACCCATGACAACGAGCGCCTGGCAAAA
>JAIFMW010000055.1 GCA_020048105.1 Deltaproteobacteria bacterium
CCAGACTGATCCCCGGGGCCGGAACTCGGCCTATCGGAGCTCTCATGCATCTCATCGTCCTGCTTCCACTGATCACAGTACTCGCCCAGGCGGCAACTCCCACCCTTAGTGTGGGTCTGGGCATTGGCTTGCCCACGGGCATCCGCCGGGATTTGGAATCCACGCCCGGCGTGCGGGATGGTTTCAATCTGCGCCCTCGGTTTCTCCCCTCGGTTACGCTTCAGCAGGAATTGGGCAACGGCCACAGCCTGCGCCTTCGCGAGGAGGGCCTCTGGACGCCTAGCGAGCGCCACAGCGCTCAGGGACAGGACAGCTACCGCCGCCTTCTGGGCCTGCGTTTTGGAGCGGAATACGTGTATCACCCTGGGAAGCGCCCAGTGGGTTTCAACCTCTTCATCGGCAGTGGGGCCCAGGCCACCTTGGCCTTGGCCTCCACGGCCCGCGATTCCCGAAGATTACTCAGTTTCAGCGAAATGGTAAGCGCGGGGATGGGCTGGGATCTCGCCCCGGGCAGCGGATTGGCCCTTCGGTGCAGCTACGGCCGCTTTAAGGGCGAATCGATTCAGCCCATCTGGAAGGGCACTTCCAAGGAGTTGACGACGAGTCTGGAATTCCGTCTGCGCGTTTATTAAGCAAAGGGGGAACCGCCTGCTTCCTCTTCGACCCTTGCGAGGTGCCCAGGCATAGCGGGGTCACCACGTCTGCCGAACCCCCCTGGAGAACAAATGGCCAGCCTTTCCCTTGCCCGCGCCACTCTGCGTTATGAGTGGAAGCGATTCCTGGCCGCCGGTCTGGCGGTCACCTTCTCGGGACTGCTCCTGCTCGTGCAGTTGGGACTCCTGCTGGGGCTCTTCCAAACGGTTTCCGTGATGGTCGATCAGTCTCGGGCGGATCTGTGGATCGGCTTTCGCAACCTCCAGAGCGTGGACCTGGGTCGACCGATTCCGGCTGCCTCAGAGGCCATGGTGCGTCGCCACCCCGCCATCACCGCCTTGGAGCCCCTGGTTTTTGCCCAAGGGGAATGGCGCAAGCCCGATGGCACCAAGGTCTTTGCCTTTCTCCAGGGGGTTTCCCTGGCCCCGGATGCCGCGGCCTTTGCAGGCATGCTTTCACCTCGGCTCCGGGAGGCCCTCCGGGAACCTGGCACCGTGGCCCTGGATGAGGCGGATGTAACCAAGATGGGCGCCAGCCTGGGTCGCACTGTGGAACTCAACGGCCAGCGCGCCAAGGTCGTTGGCACCGTGAAGGGGCTTCGAGGAATGGGATCCGTAAATCTCTTGGCCTCTCTCGCAACGGCGCGGCACTTCGCAGGGCTTCCAGAGGACAGTGCCACCTACTTTCTGGCGCGCTTGGCGGCCGGCAGCGATGCCGAGGCGGTGAGCCTGGAATTGGAACCCGAAGGGCGCCGTCGGGGCTTCCAGGCCTATCCGGCTCGGGCCTTCTCGGTTAACTCCCAGCTCTACTGGCTCCTGGAAAGTGGGGCAGGCATGGGCACGCTCTTTTCTGTGATTCTGGGGCTGATGGTGGGTGTGGCCATCACCAGCCAGGTGCTCATGGGCACGGTGCTCTCCTACGCCAGGGAATATGCCACCTTGCGGGCCCTGGGGGTTTCCATGCCCGCCCTGCGCAAGGTGGTGCTGGAACAGGCGGGCTGGATCGGTGCCATTGGCATGGGCGCCACCTTCCTGCTTGTGAGCTTGCTTCAGCCCTTGGCCACCCACTTGCACGTTGCTATGACCCTTCCCTGGTGGACCTTTGCCGTCACGGCGTTTCTAGTGGTGGGCATCGCACTGGGCTCTGGCCTCCTGGCCCTGCGCAGTCTGCGCCAAGCCGATCCCGCCACCCTGCTGCGTTGAGGCCGCCATGACCCTGATCGCCACCAACCTTGCCAAGGGCTTTGGTTTCGGGCATGCCCGCCAGCAAGTGCTTTCCGAACTCTCCGTGCAGCTCGAACCCGGGGAACTCACCCTCATCGTCGGCCCTAGCGGAGGCGGCAAGAGCACATTGCTCGCCATCCTCAGCGGCCTTAGCTCCCCAGATTCGGGACGGGTTCAAGCCCTGGGCCAGGATCTCGCCCTGCTCACCCCCGTCGACCGGGATGCCTTCCGCCTGCGTCATGTGGGTTTTGTATTTCAGGGCTTCAACCTCTTTCCGGCCCTCACGGCCCAGGAACAGGTGGCGTTGCCTTTGACCTTTACGGGCATGAGCACCCCCGAAGCTCTTGCGCGGGCGGAGGCTGCTTTGGCAGAGGTGGATCTTGCTGCGAAGTGCCAGCTTCGGCCAGCAGAGCTTTCGGGTGGCGAAAAGCAGCGGGTGGCCTTGGCCCGAGCCTTGGCCAAGGAACCCCGCCTGCTCTTTGCCGACGAACCCACCAGTGCCCTGGATGGCAAGAACGGCCAAGCCGTGGCCGAACTGCTCCACCGCATCGCGCGCCGTCACGGCAGCACCGTGGTGGGCGTCACCCATGACCCACGTCTGCTCCGCCACGCCGATCGCGTCCTCCATCTGGAGGACGGCACCATCCTCCGCGATGAACGCCCCACCCAGGAGTATTCCCATGCTCAAGCCTAGTCTTCCCGTGCTTCGCACCCTATCCTTTGTCGCCAGCTCTGCCGCTCGTTTACGTTTTGCCCTGGTCGTTGGGGTTCCCATCCTTTTGGGAGGCGGTTGGCTTCTGGCTCGCAAGGCCCCGCCCGAACCCCCTTCCACCCTGCAGTTGTCGCCCTGGGTCGCTTTGGCCAAGGGAAGGGTGGACATCGAGGGGGGGCTAATCAACCTCGCAGCCAGCCGGGAGGGTCTTATCACCCAAGTCTTTGCAGAAGAAGGCACCAGCGTGGTCAAGGGCCAAGTTCTGGCCACCCTGGATGACCGATCGGCCCGCCTAGCTCTGACCCTGGCGGAAAAGGAGGCAGCTCAGGCGGGGGCACTCCTACCGGGGCTGCACCTGAAGCTCGAAGCCGCGCGTCGAGAAGAGGCGCGCCTGACAGGGTTGGTGCCCTTGGATGGCGCCAGCGTTTTGGAGCGGGATCTGGCCCAGGATACTCGGCGCCAACTGGAGGCCGAAGCAGCGGCTCAGGTGGCCGCCGTGGCCAGCGCCCAGGCTAGGGTTGCCCAAGCCCGCTATGAAGTTGAACAGCGAGTCGTGCGTGCCCCGCTGGCTGGCCGCATCGTACGCCGAATGGCCCGGCCGGGCGATGGGGTGAGCACCATGACCGTGACGCCACTTTTTGTCTTCGCCCCGGAGCAGCCCCGCATCATCCGGGCGGATCTGGACGAGGCCAGCCTGCCAGTGGTGCAGCCGGGCCAGTTCGCAGAGATTCTCCTGGAGGCCGACGAAAGTCGCCGCATCCAGGGTCAGGTGCTGCGCCTGGGACGCGTGGTCGGCGCGCGACAGAACGGCAATGACCCCAGCGAGCGTACCGATACCCGTGTGGTGGAGTGCGTGCTCAGTTTAGAAGACGCGGACTTCCTTATCGGTCAGCGCGTGCTTGTGCGTTTCCCCCGGAAGGGCGGTCGCCCGTGATGCTCGCCGTGCCTGCCCTCATCTGCCCGGATCCCGCGCCAACTTCACCCGTGGATCCAACCCTCCTGCGTCTGCTGGCGGAAGCCCGGAGTCAGTCCCTGGACCTAGCCCAGTCCGCCGCCCGCCTGGAAGTGTCCCGGGTGGCCGCCCGGGCTGCGGGAGCCGATCGGCGTCCCCTTTTGGATGGCACCTCCGAGGTGGATCGGCGCCGTAATTCCAGGGATGGTGAACTGGCACCCGCTGCGCGCACCACATACCGGTCCGGCCTGGAAGCCACCTGGGAACTGGATCTGTGGGGCCGCCTACGCCAAGTGCGCAACGCAGCCGAACAGGATGTTCGAGCGGCGGAGGCCGATCTCCATGGCGCCCGCCTCCTCCTTGAAGCGGAGGTGGTGAAGGCCTACCAAGATCTACGCTACGTCCAAGGCGCTCTGGAACTCCAGACCCAGCGGGTGGCCGCCTTTGGGAGAGTATTGGCCATTCAGGAGGCGCGCCAGCAAGCTGGCCTGACAGCGGGCACCGAACGTTTCCGGGCCGAGACGGATCTCCGGCAGACCGAGGCCGAAGCCCAGGCCTCCCGGCGAGAACTGATTCAGATCCGCCATCGCCTAGCCCTGCTTTTGGGCCGCGGTACGGCCACACAGAGTGACCTGGAGGTGATGATTCCCATCGCCCTGCCCGATCTTCCTCAAGGCCTTTCTTCGGAAACGCTTGCTTCACGGCCCGACTTGGAAGCCGCTACCCGCCGTCAGGCGGCCGCCCAGGCCCGGGTAGGCGAGGCTCAGGCCGCACGCCTGCCGCGCATTACCCTAACGGGTGCGTACGGTTTTGCCAGCGCCGAGCTAAAGGATCTGGCTCGGAGCGACAGCGTGACATGGAGCCTAACCCCTCGCCTGAGCCTTCCGCTCTTCGATGGGGGCCGTTCCCGGGCGCGGATCGAGGCTGCAAGGGCCGAGGTCGAGGTCGCCACAGCCACGCTTCGGCAAATACAGCAGCGGGCCTTGTTAGAAGTGGCCGAGGGCCTGGCTACCTTGGAAGAGGATCTCCAGATTCAGGCCCGCTGGGCGGCTGCGGCCGTCGGTGCCGAGAGGACACTGGTTGCTCGCAGTGCCGAGCGACAAGCCGGGCGCACCACAGGGCTTGCGACCACCGAGGCTGAGCTTCAACTCCTCGCCGTGCGCCTCCAGTGCCTTGGGATCGCCCGCAGTCGCGACCACACCCAGGTCGCTCTGCGCTTGGCCTTGGGATGGGGGTGGTTGCCCAATCCGTGAAGCACGGGTGGGCGTAATTGCGGGGTGAAAACCACGGAACTACGGGTGCACAATTCTGCTAACGCAAAAGGGGAAGGGCATGGCCATTGAAGTCGTGTGGTCCAGCGGCACGGGCAACTCCCGGCGAGCGGCTCTGTGGTTCGCGGAGGCTGCCCGAGTGCGGGGCCGTGCCGCAATGGTGCGCGGTCTCCAGGACCCACCTCCGAGCCTGGTGGACGGAGATTTGCTGGTGCTGGCCTACCCCACCCACGGATTCACGGCACCATGGTCGATGCTCCGCTATGTCTTGCGCTTGCCCTCGGGTCGAGGCATTTCGGTTGCCCTTTTGGCCACCCGGGGTGGGGGCTGGTACCTCGTGGCACCCTTGCCTGGTTTCGCAGGGAGCGCCGCCTGGGCGGTGGCCTTCCTGCTTTGGATGAAAGGGTATGGGATCGTTGGCTTAACGGGGCTTGATCTCCCAGCCAATTGGACCGCCATCCACCCTTCCATGAACAGCCGTCACGCCCACTTCTTCAGTCGCCGGGCGCGCGTGAAGGTGCGTCGCTTTACGGCCCGAATACTCGGGGGAAGGCGCTGGATCCTCACGCCCTGCAACCTCGTAGAGCTTGTGCTGGGGCTGGCATTGCTGCCCATCTCCTTGGGCTATCTTTTTATCGGCCGCCTCTTTTTGTCCCAACTCTTCTTTGCGGATTCCCGCTGCGATGGCTGCAACCTCTGCGTGCAGACCTGCCCCGAAGGTGCTATCCGTCCCGGCGGCCGGCATCCCCGCTGGACGCTGCGCTGCGAGAGTTGCCACCGATGCATGGCCGTTTGCCCCAAACAAGCGGTGCAGGCTCACCATGGGTTGTTGGTTCTGGGCTTGGTCGCCACCAGCCTGGGGCTTGCCCCTCTGGCTCTGCGGTTGCCCTGGCTGCTGCACCAGACCCTGGAATGGGCCAGCATGGTGGGCTTTCTGCTCCTTCTCCAGCATGTGGTTTCTCGTTTGAGAGGCCTGCCCTTGGGCATTCTGTCCTTCAGCACACTTACCCACTGGTACCGACGCTACCGGGAGGCCGACACCCGCATCCGGGATTTGAAGGCTCAGGACAAATGATGCGGGTTCGGTTCAATTTCGCCCCACTTCTTGTAAGTTTCATGGCGAGAAGGCGGGAATGAAATTTCCCCAAAAAAAAGCTAGTGGCCAGCTCCACAAACCGTAACATCCTGGGTGATGCGAGCCTCGGTCTCAAAAATCGGACAGCTCCTGGCGCTTTTTCTGCTGCTGGCGCTACCGGTCAATGGCCAGGGTGTAGGGCGCTTGCCCATGAAGAGCTTCGGGGTCGAACATGGGCTCAATAGCGAGGTTGTATGGGCCTTGGCCCAGGATCGCCAAGGGGTGATTTGGGCGGGAACGGATGTAGGGTTGCATCGCTTCGATGGGCGTCGCTTTGAACCCTTCGAGGGCGCCCTTCCGAGCGCCAAGGTCCAGAGTCTCTGGGCTTCGCCCAAGGGCGATTTGTTTGTCGGAACGCTTCAGGGTCTTGCCAAAATTTCCAAAGGAAGGGTGCACACCTTCGGAGCCGCCGACGGCTTGCCGCCCCAGGCGATTTTGCGCATCGGCATGGATGAAAAAGGCGCCCTTTGGGTGCTTTCGGATCAAGGAATCTTCCGTGAATCCGCACCGGGACTGTTCTCACAACCGTCGGGCTGGCCCGAGGGTGCTGCTGCATCGGCGCTTTGGTGTTTGCCCGAGGGGGGGCGAATTCTTGTGGGTCGGGGGCGCTTTGTCGGCACCTGGAATGCTGTGGATTCGACGTGGAAATGGGAGGTGGTGGATCTGCTCGGGCCCTCCGAAGGCCTGGCTTCGGTAGGGATGGATGGAGCCGGTTCACTTTGGGTGAAAACCTCCTCGGGACGGCTCTTGCATCGGCATGGGGGCGATGTTTGGCAGGCTCAGAAATCCGCCGCAGGCAAAAGTCTGGAGAGCATCTCCGAAATGGAGACGGACCGTGATGGCTGGGTTTGGGTGGATTCCTCTCACGGGCTGATTCGCTTGAAAGGTCGAGAACTTGACCTACCCAGCTGGGACTTGCCCTACATTGCGGGTAGCAATGTTCTGGTGGATCGTGAAGGCACCCGCTGGGTGCGGAGTCCACGAGGCATTTTTCGAACTGCAGGTCAGGGGCTCTGGGAATCCTTTGGCTTGGCGCAGGGGTTGCCGTCTCCCCTGGTTTTTCAGCCTCTTCGGGATCGCGCCGGGCGCCTTTGGTTGGGTACCCGGAGCGGTCTTTGTTTGGCCACACCGCAGGGGTGGAAGACCGTTTTTTCCGGCGGTCAATACCTCTGGTTGGATCTTGCTGCGGACGGAGCCCTTTGGACGACGGGCGCTCCGGGAGGGATTGTTCACCGGATTGACCCTGAACGCCTGACGGAAGAAAGCTTTCGGGTTGGTCCCATTTCCCTGAGTCAAAACGCGCGAGGCGTAGTGGTGGATGCTCAGGGACGTGTCTGGTTGGGGGATAAGGCGGGGGGCCTCGCCGTGGGAATCCCCGGTCCTCGCGGCTATGACTGGTCCAAGGTGGAAGGACCCGGAGCACCCACGGGCGTGATCACCAGCATGTTCAAGGATCGTTTGGGGCGGTTGATCGTCCTGCACGAAAACAAGGTTTCCTGGTTGGTGAAGGATCGTTGGGAGTCGCTTCCCAACGTCCTTGAAGAGGGGCCGTACCAGATGGCTTTTGGGGCCGAAGGCGATCTCTTCGTGACCTATCGGAACAGTTCCAAGATCACTCGGCATCGCCAAACGAATGGATCTTGGAAACTGCTCGAAACGATCGAGCCCTATCGCCACATGGCCAACATGATGATCTATTCGATCGCCGTCGATTCGTGCAATCGCCTCTGGATGGGTACCAACCGTGGGGTAGGGCGCTACGATCTGACAGATCGAAGCTTGGCGCTGTTTGGCCCCATGGATGGGTTGCCGAGTTCCGATTGTGTGACGCACGCCTTGCTTGTGGACCCCAATCTGGATGTATGGGTGGGTACCGTGGCGGGTTTGGCCCATTTCTCCGGTTCGCTGGAACGCCCCACGCCCGAGCTTCCAGCCCCGCTCTTGCTGGGGGTTCGCGAAACGCGGGGAGGCACCTTGCTGGATGCGGGAGACCTTGAATTAGCTCCAGGTTCGCAGGGCCTGGAAGTGCAGTTTGTGGTTCCTTCCTACCTCAATCCCAGTCGCCTCGGTTTTGAAGCGCGAATCCGGAATTCGGATAACCCTTGGCGCCCACTATCAGAACCTGTCGCACGTTTCGGAGCTTTGTCGCCGGGCACGCATGTCATCGAAATTCGTGGAACCTATGGTCCTGATCACCCTGGGGCGGTGCTGAGTCTGCGCATTGCAGTGCTTCCGGCCTGGCACGAAAGCTGGTGGGCTCGCGCACTGATGGTGGTGGTCTGTCTTGGGCTAATCGGCGGGGTTTATGTCTTACGGATCCAGGCGCTCTCGCGAAAAAACGCGCACTTGCAAGAACTGGTGGCCCATCGCACGGATCTGCTACACAAGGCCCTGGATCGCGCTGAACGCGCGTCGAACTTCAAATCGCTTTTCCTGGCCACCACCACCCACGAGTTGCGAACTCCGCTGAATGCCATCCTGGGGTTTTCCAAACTACTCACGGGTGGCTCGCTGCCTGAAGGCGATGCGCCGAAGTATGCGAATCATGTCCATGGCGCGGCGGCTAACATGCTGCAGCTGGTCAATGATCTGCTGGATCTCTCCAAGATCGAGGCAGGCCAATTGCGAGTCGTGAATAAGCCTTTCGAGCCACGGCAGGTAGTCGATGAGGCCATGGTTTTGTTGGCCAATCGGGCCGCCGAAAAGGGCCTCGAGCTGGCCGCAGACATCAATCCAAATGTGCCTGCCTGGGCCCTGGGGGATGCCTTCCGGGTTCGCCAGATGCTGGTGAACCTTTTGAGCAATGCAGTGAAATTCACGGATTTTGGCTGGATTCATATCGAACTCAGTTTCGATGGCGAAAACCTGAAGGTGGCGGTAACCGATACCGGACCAGGCGTTCCTGAGGAGGTTCTTCCCACGCTATTCCAGGCTTATCAGCAGGGCGAAACCGCGGCCAAACAACAGGGCACCGGATTGGGCCTTTCCATCACCCGGCAATTGGCTCAGCTCATGGGCGGCAATGCCGGGGCTGAGAATGCGCCGAGCGGCGGCGCGATCTTCTGGTTCTCTTTCCGTGCTGAAATCTTAGAGGCCTTGGACCATCCCTTGCCAGACCCTCGTTCCGATGCACCCCACCAAGAGCTTCGCGGTCGAGTTCTCGTGGCCGATGACAATCTCTCCAACCGTTTA
>JAIFMW010000106.1 GCA_020048105.1 Deltaproteobacteria bacterium
GTGGACGCCAGCACCCTCGTGACCGCCGAACTCGCAATTCGAAAAATTGGCCTGGGCCCCCTCCAGTGCCAGCACTCCCGCAAAGGGGCTCCGAAGGAATGCGCAGCGATGAAAATGAGCGGAACTCCTGGGCCCGAGTTCCAAGCTGCCGATCGCGTGGTCTTCAAACCGGGTATCCTCCGCCGTGCATTGGGCACCAGCCTGGAGGCGCAGACCCAGCAGCCCGTTGACGATGCAGGTCTTAGCGATCTTGAGGGTGGCGCCTGTTTCCACTAAGAGCGCGGGCAGACGCGATGAACCGGAGACGTTGCAATCCTTGAGCGAGGCCTGGACTCCATTGGCCACCCTGAGGCTGGGAAACAGGCAGCCCTCGAGGGTGGTCTGGCCCACGCGAAGATCCACGGCCACTTCTCCTTCTTGGCACTGGAAGGTGAGGCCGCGCACAGCACATCCAGCCGCATTAACCGTCAAACAGGCGCCTGCAGGGGCCTCCACCACGATCTCGGCGAGATCACCTTGCCCACGCAAGGTGACCTCTTTATCCACGACGATGGCTTCTTTGTAGAGGCCTGGCAGCACCACGATCACAGTTCCTGGCACGGCCTGGCGCAAAGCAACCCGCAGACTCAGGCAGGTGGCGCCCGCGCCTCTCCCCACGACAATTTGTGGTCGAATGCCCGGTCCGTTTGTCCGGGGTTGAACGGGTGCCTGGAGGGCTTCTCTCAAAGCCCGAGCCAATTCGGCAGCCGTGGTGTAACGGTCGGCGGGATCCTTGGCAAGAGCTTTGTCCATTACATCCAAAACCTTGGGAGAAACCGTTTGAACATCCTCTGGTGCCAAGGGTTGCACGGATTTGCGCAAAATGGCGTTCAGGATGGCGGTGCTGCTTTCTCCCGGAAAGGGCCGCAGTCCTCCCGAAAGAATTTCGTAAATGATGACGCCCACCGCGAAGAGATCTGCGCTGGGGGTGGATTTACCGGAATCAAGATATTCCGGGGCCATGTAGCTGACGGTACCCATCCAAATGCCCTGCTCCGTGAGATTGGAGCGATCCACAGAAGCCACGCCGAAATCAACGAGCTTGGCCAAGAGTTGCTTGCCCTTGCTGGCCACCAGGATATTGCCTGGCTTCACATCACGATGGATGATGCCGCAGTCGTGGACGTAGCCCAACGCCTCGCAGGCCTGGGCCAGAGCCTCTAGGAGCTGGAGCTTTTCATGCTCCCCTCGCTGAATCAGATTGGCGAGATCGTCCCCTTCCAGATACTCCATGGCAAGGTAATGCCGGTCATCGACCGTGCCAAAATCAAAAATGGTGATGATATGCGGGTGATTCAGGGCCGCCATGGCCCTGGCTTCACGCTCAAAACGTTGCTTTTCCTCCCCCCCGAAGGCCGCACCGGATTGAATGACCTTGATGGCAACCTCGCGGCCCAAGGATGCGTCCAGGCCCAGGTAAACTTCACCCATGGAGCCTTTGCCCAGGAGGCGGAGAATTTCATACTTGCCGATGGTTTTGAGCATGAATAAGGGAGTCGGACGAAAAGGATCCCCACCCCTCCTATTCGAGAGTTCAGGACCGGCTAGGCACTAATGAGCGTCTTGATGCCCTCGCGAAAGATCACCTCAGCCTTGCGGCCAGCCTTCCGCTGCACCTTACCAAGGCCGAAGTTGGGATGGTCCATCCACATTCCTTCTTCCCATTTCGTGGCGGGGCTGTACGGCGTGGCGATGGTTCCAGCTCTTTCGGCAATCATCAACTCTTGGAATCGATTTGGGCTCGAAGCGGCCTTGGGAGCGGCAGCCGTAGCCAACCGCGGGGACCTTGCCACAGATTCGGCTTTTGCCGGTTTTTCGGGCCTGAACTTATGAACGGAACTGCAGCTCGTGCAAATAAGTTTTTCGGGCACCCCATCCGTGATGGAAAGAATCCGGTGCCGTGTTTCTTCTTTGCAGCGCCCGCAGGGAGCGTCGACATCCATGCCTGCGTAATAAGACTTCGTCATGCCTACAGTCTAGCGCGTTGACGCACATTCCGGCGGGCAAAGAGCACAGCCACACCGCGAAATTCACAATCCAGCTATTTCTGTAGCGCCCGAAAATGCGGCCATGCCTTCTAAGGCGGCGTGGAGCTTTTTCATTCGGGCCTTCGTGGGGCGAATCCCGAATTCCCACCAAAGCCCACGAACCTCCAGACACCCCCGATTACGGTGCAGCTTTAGGTCAATTCGCCCGACAAAATCCTCGCCTTCAAGAAGGGGTAAGACGTAGTAGCCGTAAACGCGCTTCGCCTCGGGGACAAAGGCTTCGAAGCGGTAGTCGAATCCAAATCGGCGCATCGCCCTGGCGCGATCCCTCAGGATTGGATCGAAGGGACTCAGCAGACGAATCGCCGAAATTGCTTCTGCAAAATGGGTCAGCCTGGTTTCCCAATCCGCAACCACAAAGCCCGGCTGCGATTCGGAACCATCCAGCGCTTCGATCAAGGCCGGAAGGATTCGACCTTCTCGAGCCGCCCTTTGGCACCATCTCCGTACTTCTGATAAATCCAGGGAATTCCAGAAGGCCGCCAATTCCTTCACCGAAAAGACCAGCAACCGCTCTGTAGCGCTGCTGCAGGCCCATTCCAAATGTGCCTCAGGCTCGGGTTCAACTTCAGCGTGAGCCTCTGGAAATAGGCGCTCAGCCAAATCGTAACGTTTCTGGAAATTCACTCGGCCCGCTACCCCAAGCCGGCCTGTCCGCCAAAGATAATCGAGGGCCGCCTTCTGCGGTTTCCACCCCCACCAAGGCCCACGCTTTTCCGGGTGTTCAAAATCGGCGCTGCCTAAGGGACCTTCTGTCGTGACTCGCTCCAGCACCTGGGCGCAAATGGTGGTCGCCTCTTCACCCAGCAGATTGCGCCACCAGGGATGTGCCTCGATTCGAGGTTGATCCCGACGGAAACGCGGCTTCCACTGGGGGTACCAAACCGACGGAATGATCGAAGCGTCGTGCGTCCAACCCTCGAAAAGGGATCGATCTTTTTCAAGCAGAATTCCGAGTTGGGTCGGGCGGTAGCTTTCCAGGCGACTGAACAAGGTCAAATCGTGGGCTCGCCCAACCACATTGATGGTGTCGACCTGCACGAAACCCATACCCTGGATCGTTTTCAGAAGTTCGGCCTTCGTGGCACGACGCCTCGGATCCGCCAAAAGTCCTTGGGCGCCCAGGAACAAGCGCCGTGCAACGGAGGATCGGATCAAAAAGGGCTTCACGTAGGGAAACAATCAAGGCAGTTCGGCATCAGAAGGTGAAGATTCCACTCGCTCCAGCCAAAAAGAGGGCAGAATTCCTTTCATCCCATTTCAGCATCTTCCACACCTCATTCCCAGGAGACAAAACCATGGCGACCATGAAAAACATTCTCGAAGGGAAGGGCTATTCCTTCTTTTTCGTGACCCCTGATGCCAAGGTGCACGACGCCTTGAAAACCTTGACCGAAAAGCGCATCGGCGTAGTGCTTGTCATGGATGGTGAACGTCTGCTCGGCATCTTCTCGGAGCGTGATTTCGTGCGCCTTGCCGTGAAGACTGGTAGCTTCTCCCCGGATCTTCCCGTGAGTGACGTCATGACCACCCAGGTGCTCCACGTGAAAATAGAAACCACCGTGGATGAGTGCATGGCACTGATGACGGAAAAGCGCATCCGCCACGTCCCCGTTATGGATGGGAAAATGGTGATCGGTGTAGTCTCCATCGGCGATGTCGTTAAGGAACTGGTCGCCGAGCGCGAAAGTGTCATTCGTGGGCTGGAAGGCTATATCGCCGTGCGCGATTTCCCGACCTGATTTTCCCTCGAACCTAAAAAGAATCGGGCCTCTTGGAGGCCCGATTCTTTTTAGAAAGATGGAAAGATCACCCCATGGGCTCTTCGTGTTTGCAGGCCGGGCAGAGCAGCACGGTAATGGGATCCTTGCCTCGCGGCTTCTTGGTTTTCTCGGTCAGGTAGGGGTTCTTGCACGCGGGGCAGCTCATGGGCACAGGCTTATCCCAGGCCGTGAAGTCGCACTTGGGATACTTGGTGCAACCATAGAAAATCTTGCCAAAGCGGCTCTTGCGCGGGCTCAGATCGCCCCCGCACTTGGGACAGGGCACACCGAGGATTTCTTTTTTCACGGTTTTGCACTTCGGATAATCCACGCAGCAAACGAACTCACCATAGCGACCATGCCGCTTCACGTAGTGCTTGCCACAGGTGGGGCACTTCTCTTCGAGCGGGACATCGGGGGGCACGGGAATACCCTTGGGGTCAGCTTTCACGATGCCTTTGCAGTCGGGGTACTTGGGGCAGGCCCAGAAGGGACCCCACTGGCCCTTGCGTAGGGTCATGGGACTGGTGCCGCAATTGGGACATTCGGGCGCATCCTCGGGCTCGTCCATGGGCTCGAGTTCTTCCGTGTGATCACACTCGGGGTACTTGGAACAGCCTAGGAACAAGCCATTCTTCCCGTACCGTTTGAGCATCGTGGATTTGCACTTTTTGCACTTAACGTCTGTCGGGACACCGGCCTTGAGATTGGCCATTTCCTTGCTCGCACTGCCCAGCAGCACTTCAAAGGGCCCGTAAAAAGCACGCATCATTTTTTCGAAGGTGAGTTCGCCACCCGCGATGCGATCCAGCTGATCTTCCATGCCACTGGTGTAGCGGGGATCCATTAACTCGGGGAAGCCCTGCACCAGGAGATCCGTAACCGCCATGCCGATTTCGGTGGGCTTGAAGCGAGCTTCGATCTTTTTCACATAATCGCGATTCTGGATGGTGGCGATGATGCTGGCGTAGGTGGAAGGACGACCAATACCGTCTTCCTCCAGCTCTTTGACCAACGTTGCTTCCGAGAAACGTGCGGGAGGCTTGGTGAACTGCTGGTCCGTCTCGAGGGTTTCGAGCTTCAAGCTCTCGCCCTTTTTAAGATCCGGCAGGCCTACGTTTTCAGCTTCCTCGGCCTCTTCCTCGGTGCCGTCCATTTGTTCGGCGGCACTTTCAACTTTGTCGGCACGGTAGGCGGCGAGCCATCCGGGAAAGCGTTCGATCTCGCCCTTGGCCTCGAAGGCCGCTACTTCGCCACTCTCCAAGGCGCTTTCGGCGTCGACAACCGTTTCGTCGAAGCGAGCTGACTCCATCTGGCAGGCCACGGTGCGCCGCCAAATCAGCGCGTAAAGCCGGAATTCGTCGTTACCAAGATTGCCTCGTAAGCTTTCTGGCGTGCGCGTGATATCCGTGGGCCGAATCGCCTCGTGGGCGTCCTGAGCACCGGCCTTGCCGGTGAAAAGCTTGGCCTTCGCGGGAAGATAGTCTGCACCCCATTTCTTTTGGATGTACTCGCGAGCGGCCTCGATGGCCTCCGGCGCCAAACGGGGTGAATCGGTGCGCATATAAGTAATGAGGCCCACCGGACCTTCACCGAAATCCACGCCTTCATATAAACGCTGGGCGTTCTGCATGGTGCGCGATACGGAATAGTGCAGCTTGGTCGCGGACTCCTGCTGGAGCTTGGCGGTGGTGAAGGGCGCGGGGGCATTCCGCTTCTTTTCTTTGGTTTCCAAGCCCGTAACTTTCCATTCGGCCTTAAGGATCTGGTCGCGAAGGGTGTGGGCCTGCTTTTCGGTCTTCACCCGGGCCTTGGTTTCCTTGTTGCCAAGTTGAAGCACCTGACCGTTGAGCTTCACCAGCTTCATCCAGAACAGCGGTGGCAGCTTGGCGGCAAATTTTCCGCGGAGCACCCAATATTCGACTGGCTTGAATGCCTTGATTTCGTGTTCGCGGTCCACAATCAGGCGGAGTGCCACACTTTGCACCCGCCCCGCCGAGAGGCCTCGCTTCACCTTGTCCCAGAGCACTTGGCTGACTTTGTAGCCCACAATGCGATCCAAGACCCGGCGGGCTCGTTGAGCATCCACCAACTGCTGATTGATCTTAGTCGGCGAGGCCATGGCCTTCTGAATGCCGTTTTGGGTGATCTCATTAAAGAGGACGCGCGTCACCTTGAGCGCCTTTGGCGGCTTGATGGCCTCCAGCAAGTGCCAGCTGATGGCCTCCCCTTCGCGGTCAGGGTCGGTTGCGAGAATCAGTTCATCAACATCCTTCGCCGCGGCCCGAAGCCCTTGCACCACCTTGGCCTTGGTGGCAGGGATTTCGTAGACCTCACGAAAATCCCCGTTCACATCAATCACCGGCACTTTCTTGCCCGCAATTTCTACAGCTTCCTTGGTGGGCAAGTCGCGGATATGCCCCACGCTCGCCATGACTTTGTAGCCTTTTCCCAGGTATTTGGTAATGGTCTTGGCCTTTGAAGGGCTTTCGACGATAACGAGCTTGGTCACGTGGCGCTCCCGAATTTTATTTAAAAGTGGATCATCCCATGGCCGTCAAGGACCAATTTTTTCGAAAGGTAGGCCTTGAAGGTCTTCGAGCAGATCGGCAGGGGAGCGACAGATGCGCGCAGCACCTTCCCGAAGTAAGGCATTGGGACCCTCTGCCACTAAGTTTTCAGGATCACCCGGGCAGACCCAAAGTTCTTTTCCCAAGTCCAAGGCCAAACGAGCGGTCACCAGGGATCCTGATCGCAATTTGGCTTCCACGACCAATACGCCTTGGGTCCAAGCGGCTAAAAGCCAATTTCTTCTTGGGAAATGCCATTTCTGCGGCTTGGCATCCGGCGGAAAGGGCGTGATCACACCACCGCCAGCGGCCACCATGCGATCCATCAGGCCACGGTGTTCGGGTGGATACGGATGATTCAAACCAGAACCCATGACGCCCCAGGTGGCACCTGCCTCCAAGGCACCCGAATGGGCGGCACCATCGATGCCTCGAGCCAATCCAGAGATCACACCGACTCCAGCCAGGGTCAAGTCACGCGCCCAGGCTGCGGTGCGACTCTTTCCCTGCAAGCTCGGTTGACGGGTTCCCACAATCGCCACCGAAAGTCGTCGGGAAGGAAGGGTTCCGCGCACCCACAGGGCCACGGGATAGGGCAGTTCTTCCAAGAACGGAAGCACGTCGTCATCCGAAGGCAAATACATCCGGGCTCCCTGCGCTTCCGCCTGTCGCTGCGATTCCAAGGGGTCCAGCGATTCGAGATCCCGCGCCAATTCAGGGTTCAAGTTCGGCACCACACCGGACTGCAGACTGGCCCAGAGCTTCGCCTTCAGGCCCTCGGGCCAAGGCAAGGTTGTAAAGGCGAGTGCCCAGCGATCAATATCCATGCAATCCGGCTTGAGAATTCCTTACCATCGCCGGGATCCGCCCGACCTGCAAGTGCGGGAGTTTGTGGAATCCTCCTTGAGTTTCCGGAAGGAATTGGTAAACTAACTTTCCTTTGGCTGTGCCGTACTCGGAAATCAATGAGGTTGCCATGTCCCGTCAATGCGAAGTCTGCGGTAAGAAGCCCCAGTTTGGGCACAACGTCAGCCACGCCAACAACGTCACCAATCGTCGCTGGAATCCAAATCTCCAGTCTGTCCGTGCTCTCGTGAGCGGCGTGCCCAGGCGCATTCGCGTCTGCACCTCCTGCCTTCAGGCTGGCAAGGTCATCAAGAACGTCTGAAATTGACGGCTCCCGAAGCGCGCCACTAAGCGGTGAGCGCCTTTAGGATCCAGCGGAGTTTCAGAACTGGGCTTGAATGCGTTAAGCAACCAAGCGGCCCAAAAGGCCGCTTGGTTCGCGTACCTCATTCGATAGATGGACGATCTGTCGTTCTTGCAGCTCCTCCCATTGATCCCAAGCCCAAGACTCCTCCACTATGGATTCCATCCCAATGGAGTTCCCGTGGCCGAATCATTTCTGATTGCTCGATCCCTTGAGTCCAAGGAACCTCTCGATCTTCGACTGATAACCCGCATGGCCAATCGCCATGGCTTAATCGCCGGGGCGACCGGAACCGGCAAGACCGTCACGTTGCGGGTGCTCGCCGAGCAATTCAGCACGGCGGGCGTTCCGGTGTTCATGGCCGATGTGAAGGGTGATCTATCTGGCCTCGGCAAGGCTGGTAGCGAAAACCCTCGACTGCAAGAACGGGTCAAGTTGCTCCAACTGGAACCTATCCCGTTTCAAGGTTTCCCCGTCACCTTCTGGGATCTATTTGGGAAACAGGGTCACCCGATTCGCACCACCATCAGCGAAATGGGGCCACTTCTCCTGGGACGGTTGCTTAACCTGAACGACACCCAGGCCGGGGTGCTGAACCTTGTGTTCAAGGTGGCCGATGACAATGGCCTGTTGCTGCTCGACATCAAGGATCTACGCGCCATGCTCACCTTCGTGGGCGATCACGCAAAAGAGCTGCGCACCCAATACGGCAACGTGAGTTCGGCCAGCATCGGCGCCATTCAAAGGGGCTTACTGGAACTTGATGCCCAAGGCGCAGAAGCCTTTTTCGGGGAACCGGCCCTGGATATTGAAGATCTGCTGCAAACCGATACCAAGGGTCGCGGAGTCATCAACCTTCTGGCTGCCGACCAACTCATTACTTCGCCCAAGCTCTACGCCACCTTCCTGCTCTGGCTGCTGTCCGAAATCTACGAACGGATGCCTGAAGTCGGTGATCCCGAGAAACCCAAGTTGGTCTTTTTCTTCGACGAAGCACACCTACTCTTCGAGGATGCCCCGGATGCTCTGCTTGAGCGCATCGAACAGGTGGTGAGGCTCGTCCGCTCTAAGGGCATCGGCATCTATTTCTGCACCCAAAATCCCTTGGATGTACCCGACAAGGTGTTGGGGCAACTTGGCAACCGGGTCCAGCATGCTCTGCGCGCCTTTACGGCCCGGGACCAGAAAGCCGTCCGAGCAGCGGCTGAAACCTTTCGCGTCAATAAGGCCCTCGCGGTCGAAGCCATCATCACGGAATTGGCGGTTGGCGAAGCCCTGGTGAGTTTTCTCGACGATAAGGGCACCCCTGGAATCGTACAGCGAGGTTGGATTCTGCCTCCCGCCAGCGCCTTTCCACCCATCGAGCCCCTGGAGCGCAAGGCCCTGATGGACCAAAGCCTTGTGGCCGGAGTCTACGAAGCCGTCGTGGACCGTGAAAGCGCCTTCGAAAAACTCCGCGCCAAAGCAGAAGCCAGCGCCCGAGTTGCCGAGGAAACCATGCAGGAAAAAGCCACCGAGAAGGCCTCCAAGAGCGACTCCAATCGCAGCGATTCCATGGTCGAAGCCTTTGGAAAAAGTGTCGCTCGAGCCGCCGGAAGTGCCATCGGTCGCCAACTGATTCGTGGCGTCCTGGGCAGTCTATTTGGCGGAAAGCGCTAAACTGGCCCCATGCTGCTTGGCCTCGATACCACCACCGAACATCTTCACCTCGCCCTTGTGAGCCCCAACCAGGCTTGGACAAGGGCCCTCCGGGTCGAACCTGGCCAAAGTCACAGCACGGTCCTGCTTCCAGCCTTGCAGGCCCTTCTCGACGAAGCGGGGCTTCAACCGAAAGCCCTCACGGGCTGCGTTACCTGTGTGGGACCTGGCGGCTTCACCAGCCTGCGCACGGGCGTTGCCACGGCTGAAGGTTTGGCGCTCACGGGGGTTCCCGTCTGGGGCTTCTCGGCCTTCGAACTCCGAGCTCGAGCGCTCCGAGTCCGCGGCATTACTGGCGCCTATTGGATTCTTCTGGATGGCCAACGCACCGAAGCCTTCGCCCAAAAATGGGACGAAGCGGCCCAAACTCCTGCCACCAAACATCCGATTCAGGAACTGCCCGAGTTGCTGGAAACCGAGCCCTGGTGGGGGCCCGAGAGCTTCAGAAGCAAGATCCAACCCCAACTTGCCCAGGCCCCTGTGGCGATCGAAGAGGAAGAAACCGCCATGCTGCAGGCTCTGGTCTGGCTCTGTCGAGAAAAAAGCCAAGGACTTCCCGAAAATCCCCTGGTGCCCTTCTACCTGCGGGAAACCGATGCCGAAATCAATTTCCCCCACGCCTCGACCCATTTGAGCGAGGCCCTTCGCCGAGGCCACGCGCGGTGATCCAACACCTGGGCCCAGGCTCCGCCCTGCCTTCCTGGGTGGAGGCCCTGGAACAGAAGGCCTTTGGTTCCGCCTGGGGGGCGCTGGATGACCATGAACAACTCTGGCTGATGGATGGCCTTGGTTTCGCACGCTGGAGCCTTGTGGCGGCCGTGGGCGAGGCAGAATTGTTGCGCATCGCCGTATCCCCCACTTCGCAAGGCCAAGGCTTGGGTCGAAGTCTTTTGCAAACCAGCACCGAGGCCCTGCGCGCCCTTGGAGTCGTCCAATTTCGCCTTGAAGTGCGCGTCTCCAACTCCCCCGCCCGTCACCTCTACGAATCCGAAGGCTGGCAATTCCAAGGGATTCGCAAGGGGTACTACAAAGACGGGGAAGATGCGGCGCTGTACAGTCTTGCCCCGTGCAACTAGCCTCGAATCCGCAGTGAATCCAAATTATGCAGTTGCAAATAAAAAACCAAGGAAGAACCACGGAGTCACTGAGGGCACGGAGAAGGATTGAGGCACGAAAAGTTGATGGATCTTCGCCTCTGACTTCTCCGTTCTCTGATCTCTGTCTTGTGGTTTAGTTTTTTTTCCTTTTCACGGATCTGCGAAAAACGCAGGTGGATAAGACCCTTTGCTGTGTTTCGGTGTAGTCGAAAACGGATCTACCGCCAAGCCGCCAAGCGGCGTTGCGCGCCTTCGCCAAGAAATGCCGAGGATACGATCCGCTGCAAAGGCAGCGGAGATCCCGCAGCGCGGGGTCCGGCGACCTGTCGCACCGGCGCTTCGAGATTTTTCTTGGCGTCTTTGTGTCTTGGCGTTTCGTCTTTTCCGTTTCCCGCAAATCCGAAGAGCCAGGTTTTTAAGCATCAAACGAAAAATCCAGGGTGAAATCACCCGTAGCGCGGGTTCATTTCTGAAACACCACGATTCGATTGCTATTCGTGCCCTTGTCGTTGTTATCCACGCCCCAGATATTGGCGGTTTTAGTGAAGATTTGTTCGTTCACCAAAACGCCCATCGGGGAGAACCCCGCACGGATACCAAGGGGGAGCACCACTTCATCGAGGCGCACGGTGCCCTTGCGAACTTCCCCCACCTCAAAGGCCACATGACCTCCAGGTTTCGTGATTCGGTAGAGCTCTCCAAAAACATCCTGCATGGTTTCCGACCACGCCGCCACGGTGCGGGACATCGTGATTCCCTGAGCGATTTCGGCGGCGTCCAGGCCACAGAACCAGCACCGCAGCCAGTTATCCGCGGCGTACTGAACCACATCCAAAAAGGGCGGGCTCGTTACGGTAAGCGTGATGGAATCGGCCTCTAACCTGGGCGTGCGACGCGCATCTCCAGTTAGGAAAATCGGATTCCCTGCGGCCATGGCCAAATGACACCTAGCCTCCGCAGTCATATCCGATAGCAGCTGTCGCGATTTTTTCAGAATCGATTTCCGGGTATCCCGATACTCGGGTATCTGGCCCCGCTTCCGATTAATTTCGATCTGTTTTTCGGCCGTCACCGCCTGATTCGGCGGCAAGGTATAGACCGAAAAGAACCCCGGCGAGTGACCTGTGAGCCGATTGGTGGCCACCATCCGAATCCATCCATCCAATGAATCCAACGCGCCGCTCTGGGTCCGCTCCAGGAACCATTGCCGAAGCCCGCGAATTTCGGCTTCCGTTTCGGGATGGTAGAACATGGAAAGATCCAAGCTTGCTGGACCTTCGCAGGGAATCAGCTTGAGGCGAGCCTCAACCTCGGCTGGGTCGGGCGGAGCTAGGCGGGGACGAGCCAAGATTTCCGAGAGAGGATTGATATCGTTGGCCGCAACCTGGCGACCCATTAGCGCGGCCTCCAAAGCCGTCGTACCTCGGCCACTGAAGGGATCGTAAATACGTTCGCCGGGCTGGGTCAGGTGTTCGATGAAGAGGCGCGGAAGCTGAGGCTTGTAGCAGGCCCGATAGGAAATTTCGTGCAGGCTCGATGCTTGGCGCTGCCGTGAAGTCCAAAACTCTCGCGACCACCGGGGAATCCGTTCTCCCTCGGCGACAACCTCGGACCAAAGGCCTTCGCCGTCGCCACCTAGACCCTCGAGAAAGGCCTGGCGGACCGCGAAGGTATCCATGTGGCGCACCTTAATCATCCCGACTCCCAGAACCAGGGTAGCCTTTTTCGATGATCGACGAGCCCAAGTCCAAACGCCCCCCGGGATTGCATCGCCTTTATACGGCGGTGTTCCTTGTTGTAATCATCGGAGTCTTGTTCCGTGGGTACCGACTCATCAGCAATCAGGTGGACGGTGGCATCGACGCCACCAGCCGCTGGGCCTTGTTGGCGTTGGGTCTAGCCAACACCCTAGCCATTGCCGCCTTGGTATTCATCATCGCTCGCTCCCTGGCCAAGCTCTACTTCGAGCGCCGTCGTGGCATCTTGGGCGCCCGCATCCGCACACGCCTCGTGGTGGCTTTTTTCGTCGTCGGCCTTGCACCCAGTTTGATGCTCTACCTTATGGGCAAGGACTTCATCAGCAAGAATGTTAAACGCTGGTTCGTTCCCGAAACCCAGGAAATGATCACGGATGGAAACCGCCTCTCCAAGGCCTTCCATGAGCAAACGGAAGCTCGCCTGCGGATCGCCCTAGACCGCCTACCGCAGAGCCCGACGGGTGACCTCGAAGCCCTTCGCCAGGAAGCCGGATTGGATCTGCTGGTGCGGCAGAGCTCCAACGATTTTTTAGAAGATCTTGACCCCAAGGTTCCCCGTCCCGACCTGACGCCCGCCCTTTCCGTCATTACTCGCCAAGACACCGATCTGGGAATGTGGACGTTAATGACCTCGAACGTGGGCCGGCCGGGGCCGCGATTCGTGGTTGGGCTTTTTCTTCCCAAAGACCTCCACAGCAGCATGCTCAGGCTCGAGCGGCGGGCCCGGGAATCCTCCCAAATCCACGCCTTTCGCAGCAACCTGGAAACCCTGCCCCAAAACACGTTTTTGCTGCTTACCCTGGCAACGCTCTTTTTAGCGGTTTGGGTGGGCCTCACCATTGCCCGCACCATTTCCGAACCCGTGCGGGCCCTGGCGAAGGCCGCGCAACGGGTAGGAACAGGCGATCTCGAGGTGGTCCTGCCTGTACATGGGGAAGACGAATTGGCTTTTTTGTCCGAGAGCTTCAACGGCATGACCCAGGATCTGCGCCTGAATCGTGAGGCCATCGAGGCCCAGGCCGAGCGCATCGAGCGACAGCGCGCCTATCTCGGACAACTCCTGGAAGCACTACCTGTGGGCGTGCTGGGCTGGAACAAAGATGGCGAGCTACGAACCTTTAACCCCACGGCTCGCAAATGGCTGGGACTGGAAAATCTGGATCCCACAGCCCTCAGCTGGGGTGAATTGGCTGGGCAGCCCCGCTTCGGCGGTCTAACAAGCCTCCTGCGAGAAGTGCGCGAAACACGTCACGCCCAGGAAGAAGAACTCCGCATCGGTGGCGAGGGGGAAGGCCGCCCGGTGCGCGCCATCGTTGTACCGATCTCAGACGGCGGCGAACTGGCAGTGCTTGAAGATCTCTCCCTGTTGGCTCAGGCGGAAAAACGGGCGGCTTGGCAAGAAGTCGCTCGCCGCATGGCTCATGAAGTCAAAAACCCGCTTACACCCATCCAACTTACTGCCCAGCGCCTTTTGCGCCGCAGCCGCGAGGGACGTTTGGACCCTCAGGTGGTTGCCGAAGGCGCCGAAACCATCTTGGTGGAAGTCGCTAGTTTGTCCCGGTTGGTCGACAGCTTCAGCCGCTTTGCCAAACTGCCAGCGCCCCAGCCGCACTCCCTGGATGCCTGCGATCTTGTACGGCAGATCGAAACGCTTTACGCGCCGGTGCACCCCAACATCCGCTTCGAACTCGATTTGCCCGAAGGCCCAGTAGAAGTGCATTGGGACGGCGATATGGTGAAGCGGGCCTTGATCAACTACGTGGATAACGCCCTGAGTGCCCTGGACGGCAAAGGTGTCATTGCCTTGCGCTTAAGCCAGGAGGACGACCGCATTCGCCTTGAGGTAGATGATGACGGTCCGGGCGTGCCCGAGGGTGGCCAGGAGCGGCTCTTTGAACCGTATTTCTCTACCAAGCGGAAAGGCACCGGCCTTGGTCTAGCCATCGTGCGACGCATTGCTCAGGATCACGGTGGCGAAGCCCATTACCGCGCGCTATCGAAAGGCAGCCGCTTCACGCTGATTCTGCCAACGACGGCTAATCCCGCACCACGCTGAAGACGGGTAATCCTTTCAGCTTCTCGCGACCGGGCAATTCGTCCACTTCCACAAACAGGGTTAGAGCAATGGCTTGAGCCCCCGTGCGTTCGATCAGTCTTTTCGCGGCAGCAGCCGTGGCACCCGTAGCCAAGACATCGTCCACGATGAGCACGCGGTCACCCAAACTGAAGGCATCTTCGACAATTTCCAGGGCATCTTCGGTGCCATCTGTTGCCAGATAGGCTTCGCGGATGGTGGCTCCGGGCAGCTTCCCTGGTTTGCGCGCGGGAACAAAACCAAGGCCAAGCTTTTGGGCTAGGGCCGAACCAAAGATGAATCCACGAGATTCCAACCCCAATACATGGGTGGGCTGTAGGGTCGTCACCGGTGCCGCCATGGCCTCCACGGCTCGACTAAAGGCCTTGGCATCCACCAAAAGAGGGGTGATATCCCGGAATAAAAAGCCAGCCTTGGGGAAGTCCGGCACTTTTCGAATGTGATTCTTGAAGTCCATGGGGTTCTCGCTAAGAACGAATCGCGAAGGGAAAGGGAAGCGATTCTCCCTCGGAAAGGGGGCTCCAGTCCAGTCTCGAAACCCGACTGTAGGTGTTTCCGTGCTCCAGCGCACAACGCAACGCCTCGAGCATTCGCGCCTCACCTTCAGCCACTCCTGTTACCGTGCCATCCCACTCATTGCGAACAAAGCCGGACAGACCCAACGATTCCGCCGTTTCCAATACGAAGTACCGAAACCCCACTCCCTGCACTCTTCCATGTACCGAAAACGCGACTCTCACGGCATTGATCCCTTGGATGGCCTCTCAAGTGTTCATGAACAACAGGCGCATCGGCAAGCTGCAGCGCCTTCTTATGGGCACATTCATCATGGGTCACGAACGGGACCCTGCCGACGGGTCCAATCCTGTTCTTGAAAATTTCCGGTCTTCCCAAGAACAAGAGGCTAGGCAGGATCCCGTTTTGCATTGTCCAAATCCCACCAACCCACCATCCAGAAGGGAGCGCCTCCCTTGACCCAGGGCGTCAGTCCCAGTAGACTTGGTCCTTCACGGCGCGTGGCGCAGCCTGGTAGCGCACTACCTTGGGGTGGTAGGGGTCGGAAGTTCGAATCTTCTCGCGCCGACCAAACAACCCTAGAAGGGCCAGAACTTAACGGTTCTGGCCCTTCTTTGTTTAGGGCAGTCCTTGAGGACCACCTGCTAAGCGCCGATGACTCAACTGTCTGGCAGTGCGTGGGAGTGGCTTTGGATATCTTGATCATCGACGACAGTGCATTCATTCGGGCCTTCACCAGGATTCATCTTGCCGAAGCCGGATATGTGGTCGGCGAAGTGAATCCCACCTCACTTTTTATGGTGCTCGAAGCCATCCATACCCATCGCCCAGCCTTGGTTATCACCGACTATGAAATGCCTTTTTGTAACGGGGAAACCCTTGTGCGCGCCATTCGAGAAGATCCCGTGATCAGGGACATTCCCATCCTGGTGTTAAGCGCGCACCGTGAATCCGATTTGATCGAACGCCTCAGCCACTGGGACCTCGCCGGATATATCGTTAAGCCAATTAAACCGGAAGATCTAGTTGCCACCGTGCAGCGACACCTGCCTCCTTCAAACCATTCGGTTGAAGCATGGCCTTCCCCTGAAATCATCTAGTTCGGGCGGTTATCCTAACGCTGCATGGACGACACTCTCAAATATCGCGATCAACACAAGCTGCGCCTCTCTTGGATGCCTTGGTTGTATGCCTCACTCAAGGAAAGGCATCGTGCCTGGGCAATGGCATGGCAGAACGAGGTCCAAGAGCGGCTGCGAGAATTGGAAACCGTTGAAATTGGTGTCGATTGCTTCATCGCTCCGGAGGCTCGAATCTTTGGCGAACCCGGGCGCAGCATTGTTATTGGAGATCGCTGCACCCTCGCCGCCGATGTTTTTTTGCATGGCCCGATCCGTCTTGGCAACGATGTTTCGATCAACGCCAGAGCCAGCCTAGACGGCGGCACAAAGGGTATTTCCATCGGCAGAGGTACTCGGATTGCGACCGGCGCCGCCATTTATGCCTTCGACCATGGCATGGCGCCGGATCACGCAATCCGCCATCAAGCGGTTCGTTCCGTGGGCATCGCAATCGGTGAGGATGTTTGGATCGGAGCCATGGCTGGGATCACGGACGGCGTCCGAATCGGGGACCACGCTGTGGTCGCCATGGGAGCCATTGTCACCAAGGATGTTCCCCCTTGGGCCATCGTGGCAGGCTCGCCCGCCCGCACCATCGGAGACCGGCGGGACAAACCGCTCCACGGCGGGAAGGGACCTACTTCCATCCTTCCATGATGTAGAGATCGGATGTGAGAATCCGGCGGAAGGAGTAAGCGTAGGCCGCACCATCCGGAGTGATGCAGATGTTCCGGAGTCGGCTCACCCCTAGGGTGTCCGGTGGCACGAGTTCCTTGAAGAAACTGCGTTTCCCCGTTTCAAGATTGAACCGGTAGATTTTTGCAGGAAACTGCCCCTGGGCCCAAAGGAGCAGATCGCGCCCATCGGAACTCCATTGCAGCGGAATCTCGTCTGCGGCAATGCCGGGGATTTCACGAAGCAGTTGACCGTTGGCCGCGTAGAGCTGCACCTTCCCTTCCACGGGCCCCATTGCAACATGGCTGCGATCGGGCGCGACCAAGCAATAGGCATCAGCACTGGCCGCCCTTTCCGTCCATGGCTTCAGGACACCCGAGTCGGTTTCCTGAACGTAATACCGGAAGCTCTTGTCGGGTCCCGCCCCCCCCAAAAGCAGCTTCTGAGGCCCCAAGAACACCGCCCAATCGGCCTTTATGCCATTGGATGGCAGGCGATGTGGGGCCCCGGGTCCCGTGGGCAAAAGTGCAAGTTCTTGGGTATCGAAGGTCCGCACTACAGCCCATTTGGCATCTGGAGAAAGCACCAAGGGGTCGCCATCACCCAACCGCACCGGGTCCGACCCCGAGGTGTTTCGGAAATAGGCTCCGCCCGGGCCTGCGCCTTCTTGGCTTTCGGCAAACAGGATGCCTTTCCCATCCAACGAAAGATCCGCCACATTCGATGATTGCAGCCAGGAAAGTTCCCGTTCTCTGGGTTCACCGAGCCGACCATAGCAAAGGTGTTGACGGACAAACGTGTGCCTCAATAACACCTTCCCGCTGGGTGAAACGGCTTGAATGGAAAGGCGCCCCAGCACCGAATATATGGTCCGCGATCGACCGGAGAGCGTGACCACCCGCAGTTCTTGATTGTCCCCACCGGAACCAAAGGTATAGAGCAATTCCTTTCCATTGGGCGACCAGGCCAACCACTGGATATCCCCTTGGGCCAAAACGGTACGCTGCCCTTTCCCATCCACCACCGTTAGCAAGTGCTTACCCACCGAGCGAATTTCGGAGAATGCCACTCGATCGCCTTTGGGTGACACCTTTGGGCAATCGATGGTATCTGGCGACGCCACCTCGAATAGCATTCGTCCGATTGGGTATTCCAGGCGTTGACGGCCATTCTCTCCGATTCGGACCACAGCCATGTCGATGCCGTTTGGACTCCAGTCCGCCGCATAGACTTTTTCCATAATTTCCCGAGGAGCACCGCCCCCCAGGGGCGCCCTGGCGAGGGTTCCAATCTTGGAAGAAACCCCTGCTGGAAACAGGAGAAGGGCCATTTCTCCCGCGGCCGAGATGGACAAAAGATCGCTATTCGGCGGTGAATCCAGGGCCGCGGCCCCCAACCCATCCAGGCGCCCGAGCCAAAGCTGCGTCGAGGCGCCGGCCCGGCCCTGGCTATAGACAAAGCTACGGCCGTCCGGAGTAAATCGAGCGCTTTCGATGCTGCCAGTCCGGTACGTGATTCTTTGTAAGGTGGGCGGTTCACGCCGGGCCAATTCCCGCCCGACCCAAATTGCCCCACCCACCAGCGCCGTCAACAGGGTGATTCCCACTAGCATGGCTGGACGGAGTCGGAAGGTTCTTCGGCTGGTTGCTGGGAGGATTCTGCGCGAGGCCGACGTGGAGTTGAGCAACACGTTTTCCAACTCAAAGGCCAAGTCCTGGGTGCTCTGAAATCGCGCGTGGGGGTCTTTTTCAAGGCATCGCTGCAGGGTTCGATGAAAGGATGGCGGCAGTTGAAGATCCGAGCCAAGCTCCGGTGGATCAACCTTCAGAATGGCGTGCATGACCTCAACGGCGGAATCCCCCCCAAAGGGACGACTGCCGGTAACCATTTCCCACAGGATGATTCCAAACGCGAAAATGTCAGAGCGTGGATCGGCCGGTAGGCCATTCACTTGCTCCGGCGACATATACCCCACGGTGCCGAGCAACATCCCGGCTTGGGTTTCCAGCGCGCCTACCGGACCTGCCATGGTGGCCTGAGAATCCCCAGAAACGCCTCCCCGAAATTTGGCCAACCCAAAATCCAGGATCTTCGTTCGATCGTCCCGGGTGATAAAGATATTTTCGGGTTTGAGATCGCGATGGGTCAGGCCTTTTCCATGAGCTGCGGCAAGACCTCTCGCGATCTGCTGGCCCAGTTCAAGGGCTTTTCGCAACGATAAGGAACGGGCGGTCAGGCGCTCGCGAAGCGTCTCTCCTTCGAGCAATTCCATGACCAGATACGGCATTCCTTCATGAAGGCCCGTGTCATAGATCTGAAGAATGCCAGGGTGATTGAGCAAGGCCACGGCCTTGGCCTCCTGCTCGAAGCGCTGCATTCGATCAGGATCCACCGCAAAGGATGGCAAGAGGACTTTGATGGCGACCTCTCGACCGAGGCGGCGATCCCGGGCTTTGTAGACCTCCCCCATGCCGCCGGCTCCGAGGAGACCGACGATTTCATAGGGGCCTAGTTTGCTTTCAGGGGCGAGTGGCATGGTGGCTACCGCGTTTCGAAGCTGACGAAAATCGAATCGTATCGACCCGATCCACTTGCCGGCTGGGTTCGAATAACTACGTTAACCACACCAAGATGTCCAAGTTCGGCCTCCAGTCGCTCGGCTCGAGCCTTCTGGAGTTGGGGCGGCAAACCCTCCGGGCAACTCACGATCCAATTACCGTCTTTTCCCCAATCCTTCACCCAGACCCCGAGTTTGCTCCGCGCACCTGGCGAAACCTCGGCGCTGTCTCTTACGAAAAAGAGCGTCTCTCGGTGCAATTCGCGTGGGGGATTCGGAATCACCGCTGAAGGCGGCGCTTTCAAAACAATGTTCAGGGGTTCTGAGAGCGCAGGGGGCGGTGGGAGCACCGGCAGGCGCAGTGCCTCTTCATGCCGCACCGCAAGATCTCCCTTCAGTGGATAGGTTTCACCGTCTTCTATGAGACGCGCCAAAGCATAGTCACTCTTTACCGCGATGATCTGCAACCGTCCCAGGCGACGGCGTTCATCCGTTCGCTGCAGCGTCAAATACTCGCCCACCCGCAAGGCCAAACAGCCTGTGCCCTCTAGCCGGTAGCTTTTTGCTTCTCCGTCGTAGGGTGGCATGCCTACGCGCACCACCGCCGCCACGTGAAGGGGTGGTGTGGCCAAGAGCACCGAGCTGAAAAGGACTGCAAGAAGAGAAATCATCATATTGCTTCATCGGTTCCGAGGGGTTTATGTCTGAGGAACGATTCCCATTTCTCGCATGAGATCTCCTAGTAGGAACAAGGATCCTGTCACCAAGCGTATGCCTACCTCACCCTGCCGCAGACTTGCGGCAACCTCAGGAATGTTCATCGCTGGGAAATCTTCGCCCCAAGCAGCTCGCAGCACCGCCACGGATGCATAGCGTTCGTTTTCACCCTTCACCAGGGTCACCGAGGCGGGATTCATGGCCTTCAAGGCGGAAGCCATCTGAGGAAGATCCTTGTCACCCATGGCGCCAAAAAACAGGTGCGGTCGCACGCCACAAGCCAGTGCGTGACCGGCCAGCACCTTGGCGCCATCGGGGTTGTGGGCACCATCCAGCCATACATTTTCCAGGCTGGGCATGGGCCAAATCCGACCTGGCCAGCGGGTGCGCGCAATGCCTTCCCAGGCCTTTTCTTCGGGTATTGGAAAGCCAATGCAACGGAGTTGGTGAAGAACTTCCAGGGCGGTCGCAAGGTTTTCCAGTTGATGTTTACCTGGCAACCCAACTCGATGGCCCTGCAGCACGCTGTGATCCCAGCACGTTTCTTCGGCCCGGAGCGCCGGCGCGACGTGAATTTCCGGTCGGCACTCCAGCAGTGGCCAAACCCAAGCTGGATCAAGGGTGGGACCCAAAACCAGGGGGCGACCTTGACGCGCCGTGCAAAGTTTTTCGCGTCCGATGGCATCCCTTGTTTCGCCAAGGAATTTGGTGTGGTCCAGGCCGACATTGGTGAGCACGGTGAGCAGTGGGTCGAGCGCGTTGGTGGCATCCCACCGGCCGCCCATGCCGACCTCAATGAGCGCAACCTCCACCCCGGTCATGCGAAAGGCCAACAAGGCCGCCGTTATCATGAGTTCGAAGTAGGTCGCCTTTAGGCCCATCCTGGTCTCGCAGTCAAAGGCCTCGCAAAGCAATAAATCCAGCGTGGAGGCGCCGATGTAGTGACCGTCGATCCAAATGCGTTCCGTGGGTGCAACGAGATGCGGCGAGGTGGTCCACCCCACGGTCAAACCACAGGATCGAAGTGCTTGGGCGAGAAAGGCCCCGGTGGAGCCTTTACCATTCGTGCCTGCAATGAGAATGCACGGAATCCCACGCTCGGGGTGCCCCAGTCCTTCGAGTAGGGCTCGTGGATTGGCGAGCCCCATCTTGATGCCCCAATGACCGCGAGACTCAAGCTGCTGCAGATGAGGAAACCCTGCGGGGTCGGAACCTTGCAGGAGGGCAAAGGGACTGCCGGTGTCTGGCGACGCCATGGCCGATTACCCTTTTCGTGGACCGTGCTTCAGGGATTCGAAAAGACGCTCGAGCTCTTCCTCACTGCCAAAATGCAGAAGCAGGGAGCCGCCTTTGCCCTTCGGCTTAATTTCCACGCGCGTTCCCCAGGCTTGGGTCAATTCTTCCGCTGCGGCCTTCAGAAAGACACTTGGATTATGGCGCTTGGCGCGAGCCTTACGCTGATGGGCAAGCTGGTGAACCTTTGCCTCCAAGGCCCGCACTGAAAGCTGCTTTTGAACGATCTCCAAAGAGAGCTGCTCCTGCACCCGCACTTCTTCAACGCCCAGCAACACCTTGGCGTGGCCCGTGGAAATGGAACCCTGTGCGACTAGATCCTGAATCGGAGTAGGAAGGCGCAGAAGACGCAGTGTGTTGGCGACCTGGGGGCGACTCTTGCCCACGCGATCCGCCACTTGTTCCTGGGTCAGTCGAAGATGCTCGCCAAGCTGCCAATAGGCCTTGGCCTCCTCGATGGCATTTAGTTCCTGGCGCTGAATGTTTTCGACCAGGGCGAATTCAAGCAAGCGGTCTTCTGGAACTTCTTTAAGCACTACCGGCACCATTGCGAGCCCGGCTCGCTTGGCTGCCCTCCAGCGTCGTTCACCCGCAATAATTTCGAATTTTTCACCCACCTTGCGCGCCACGATGGGTTGCACCATGCCATGCAACTTCAAGCTGGCGGAAAGATCCTCCAGCGCTTGTTCATCGAAGTGTGTGCGCGGTTGGTAGCGATTGGCGACCAGGCTGCCTACAGGTATCTCGCGAGAGTTGGCATCTTCAGGTGCCAGCTGGTTCATGAGCGACGTGAGCCCACGGCCCAAAGCAGGACGTTTTGGGTTCATGGTTCCTCCTGAAGGGCGACCGCCTGATTGCCCAGCCACTCGCGGGCCAGGTTCAGGTAAGACTGGGCACCCTTGGACTTCAGATCGTAGAACGCTACCGGTTTGCCATGACTGGGTGCTTCGGCTAATCGGATATTGCGTGGGATGAAAGTCTGAAAGACTTTGCCGGGAAAGGCTTGGCGAACTTCCTGCGCAACGGCTGCGCCAAGATTCGTACGCTCTTCCGCCATGGTCAGCAAAATTCCGCCGATTTGCAGACGTGGATTTGGCCCAGCCTGCACACGTCGAATGGTCTCGATGAGTTCGGCCAGACCATCCAGGGCGAAGAACTCGCAGGGCATCGGCACGATCACTTCGTCGGCGGCTGTGAGCGCATTGAGCGTGATCATTCCCAGTGATGGAGGTGGGTCGATGAGAATGAAATCGTAGTCATCTCGAACCGCTTCCAAGGCCCTGTGAAGAACCTGCAATTCCGGAAGTTCGAAGAGCTCGAATTCCAACTGGGCGAGATCCTTACCCGCTGGGATCACCTGCAGCATAGGAACTTCCGTGCTTAGAATCAGAGCCTTGGCGGGTGCACCCTTCATCAGCGCATAAGCCCCGGCCCGCTCGTCGGGCTTAGGAAAGCCAAGCCCCGTGGTGCTATGACCCTGAGGATCGAAATCCACCAACAGGACCATTTTTTCCATCATGGCGAGGGATGCAGCCAAATTAATGGCCGTGGTGGTCTTTCCAACGCCACCTTTCTGATTGGCGAGTACGACAATTCGCGCGGCCATGCTAGGTCCTCGAAATCACAGCTGAAGGGCTGGAAAGGCTTGCGTTCACCGGTCGTCCTCGAATGTGGAACATTTCGAGTCTAGCAGGTTCCACGTCGAAACCGAGACCGCATCACGCCAAGAGCGATGGGTCTGGCACCAGTGTTCCCAACCGATGCACGGGCCCGTCGAGCCAGAGACCCGACCACTCCCCATCATCCATAGATGCAACAGTGATGCTCACAGGGTCGTACCCCATGGGTTGGAACAACCACGTTCGCAAGCCACTCCGCTGCGCGAGCCATGCCCCCGCCACGGCGCACCCTTGCCCACAACATAGGGTTTCACCTTCAACGCCGCGTTCCCAACTGCGGATACGCACCCTACCCGGCTCCAACACCTCAATAATACTGATGTTGGCACCTTGTTCGAGCGCGGCGTGAAACCTTAGCGGTGGTGCAAAAGCCGCCAAATCCACGGTCTGCACATCCGGCAATTCCAATATTAAATGCGGCGTGCCCGTCCATCCCAGGACATGGGGAAACTCAAGCATGATCGGCGATGGCCGAAGCCCATAGCCAGTGCCTTCAGGCATGCGCAGGCCGACACTTTCGGAATCAACTCGTAGGCCAACCCATTGGCCGCTCACGCAGGCCTTGAATTCACCTGGCGCATCCGTCATCAAACTTGCCGCAGCGCGAGTTCCATTGGAGCAGAAGGTGTGGGCTCCATCGGGTTCCCAATGGTCCATCTGCCACGGTTCTCCCGGCACCGGTCGTTTTAGAAGAAAGAGCCCATCAAGGCCGAATCCGATTCCGCGTGGGCAGAGCACCTTCGCCCACCGGGAACCCTCAAAGGAGTTGGGGACTTCATCCTCCCAGAGATAGCCGAAGACATTGCCCGAAGCAGCAGCGATGATGATCTCGACCATAGGGTTCAGCGGCGTTCGCGGAAGCTGTAAACAGTCTCGCCCGGGCGGGCAAAGCCTTGGCGCCGCGCAAGAGCCTCGAAAAGCTCGGGGTCTTTTGCCGAAAGGCGGCGGACTTCCTCGGCCAATTCCCGATTTCGCTTGGCCTTCTGCAAAAGATCTTCCTTATAGGCGCGAACCTCTGCTTCGCGCTTGCGATGGGCAGGCAGTCCATCCGGCGTAAGCAAAAGGATCCCGGTGGAGGCGATCGCCGAAAATCCTAGCGCTCCCCAGAGCGTGCGCGATCGGAGCAGCCACGCGGCGTTCACGATCTCGACTCTCGGACATGCAGCATTGAATTCTCGTCTTAGCGAAGAACGGAACCAAAGGCTTCGCGCCCGGCGTACCGAGCCGCAGCACCAAGCTCCCATTCGATCTGGAGCAAGCGGTTGTACTTGGCCACCCGATCCGACCGGCAGGGTGCGCCCGTCTTCAACTGCCCCGAACCCGTGGCAACCGCGAGATCGGCGATGAAAGTGTCTTCAGTCTCGCCGCTTCGATGACTGATGATGGTGCGGTACCCAGCCTTGTGAGCCATATCCACGGCCCGCAACGTCTCCGTGACGGTGCCAATCTGGTTCACCTTGATCAGAATGGCGTTGGCGACACCTTCCAGGATCCCCTTGTGGAGAATCTCGGGATTCGTTACGAAAAGATCGTCGCCGACGAGCTGGATCTTGGAGCCGAGCTTCTCGGTGAGCGACTTCCAATTCTTCCAATCGCTCTCGTCGCAACCATCTTCGATCGTGATGATGGGATGCCGTTCGGTGAGCCCAGCGTAATAATCGATGAGATCCTTCCCAGACCGCTTGGAACCATCGATTTCGTATTTGCCATCCTTGTAGAACTCACTGGAGGCACAATCCAGCCCAAGATAAAAATCTTTGCCGGGCTTGAAGCCAGCCTTCTTGATGGCTTCAACAATAAGAATCAGGGCTTCCTCGTTAGAGCCAAGATTGGGTGCGAACCCACCTTCATCGCCAACGCCAGTGGAAAGCTTCTTGGCCTTCAACACCCCTTTGAGTGCATGGTAGACCTCTGCACCCCACCGAATGCATTCCGCAAAACTCGGAGCGCCTACGGGCAGAATCATGAACTCCTGGATATCCACGTTGTTATCGGCGTGAGCACCCCCATTGAGGATGTTCATCATGGGAACGGGCAGCAAGCGTGCGGAAGCACCACCTAGATAACGATAGAGCGGCTGACCGCAGCCCTTGGCGGCAGCGTCTGCGAGCGCCATGGAAACACCGAGAGTGGCGTTGGCGCCCAAATTGGCTTTATTCTCCGTGCCATCAAGGTTAATCAGGAGCTCGTCGAGCTCCGCCTGCTGAAACGGGTCCATCCCCTGGAGGGCGTCCTGGATGTCTGTGTTGATGGCATGAACTGCGTCGAGCACACCCTTTCCAAGGTAGCGCTTCTTGTCGCCATCCCGCTTTTCAAGAGCCTCCCGACTGCCGGTGCTTGCACCAGAGGGAACCATGGCTTGGCCGAAAGTACCATCATTTAAGTACACCCGTGCCAAAACCGTGGGGTTTCCACGGCTATCGAGAACTTCAAGAGCAGAGACGCGTTCAATCAACTTCATGACGAGACTTCCAGAACACCCTCAAGGGGTGGATGACCCAAACAGGTTGGTGCGATTACTTCTTAACGGCCTTCTTTACGACTTTCTTGGCAACCGGCTTCTTCGCAACGGCCTTCTTTACGACTTTCTTGGCGACCGGTTTCTTCGCAACGACCTTCTTTACGACTTTCTTGGCGACCGGCTTCTTCGCGACGACCTTCTTTACGACTTTCTTGGCGACCGGCTTCTTCGCAACGACCTTCTTTACGACTTTCTTGGCGACCGGCTTCTTCGCAACGACTTTCTTTACGACTTTCTTGGCGACCGGTTTCTTGGCAACAACCTTCTTCACGACCTTCTTGGCGACCGGCTTCTTGGCGGCGACCTTTTTCACGGCCGGCTTTTTAGCGACAGCCTTTTTCACGACGGCCTTTTTCACGGCTGGCTTTTTGACAGCAGCCTTTTTCACGGCGACCTTTTTCACGGCTGGCTTTTTGGCAGCAACCTTTTTCACGGCCGGCTTCTTGGCGGCGACCTTTTTCACGGCGGGCTTCTTTACAGCCTTCTTGACGGGCGCGGCAGCCTGGACTTCGGGGGCGGCGGCGTTGTTTGTTTCGTCAGCCATCGTGGACTCCTTTTTGCCCTTCCGGGCGGGGTTGGGGGAAGAGGTGGATAGTGGTGCTGAGGTGAGAATTGCTTTCGTTTTGGTTGTACTCGGGGTGCTCGAAGGACCTTTGTCCTTTCCCACGAGTGTCGCTAGGGCCTTGGGTTCCGGTGCGGCTTCCGGTTTGCCTTTGGCCTTAGGAGATTTTTTGGTGGGCTCGATGCCTGCGAGAATCTGGGCGAGACGCTTGCCCGGATAGAACTCGTCGAGAAAGACATCGCCAATGATGACGCCATGGACACCCAAGCCTTCGAGATGCTTGACCTGAGCGAGGGTAGTAACAGCAGCCTCGACCATGCGGAAGCATTTCTTCTCGGGCACCTTCTTGAGAAGGGCGAGAGCCTTTTCAAACGACGGCTCCCAGGTGTCCATATTTCGGCCGACGACACAGACGATCTCGGCCTCGGCCTCAAGTGCTCGCTTGAGGTCGGCTTCGGAAAAAACTTCGACAACTACATCAAGAGATTTGGCCGCAGCCAAGCGCTGAAGCGCTCGTAGGCGATCAGGTTCAAGTAGGGCGGCCACAAGAAAAATAGCATCGGCTCCGAGGATCTTGCTCTCTTCGATCTGGTACTCCTCAAAGATATAGTCGCGCCGGATCAGCGGAACTTTTACTTGGGAGCGCACTTCGGGAAGGTGCTTATCCTCGCCTGCGTACAAGAAGCGATCGGTGGCCACTGATACCGCGCGAACGATTCGCGCACTTGCCCCCGCAAAGGATTGCCACCTGCCACTTCCGCAATTACGGAAATGCCCGGCTGACTTAGCTCTTCTTTGAGAGAATGATGTCCACGGTACGCATTCTTGACCGCCGCCGGACCCTTTTGCTTCTTGATCTCGATGTCCAGTGCTTTGAATATCTGGACTTTTTTAAGCATTTACTCTCCTCCAAAGTCCCCTGATCACGTGACTCGCTGGTGCGTGATCATAAATGCAGTACGACTTCTAGTGATCAACTAAAGCAGTGTTCCATTGCAGGTCAACAAAATTTCGAGTTGCTCTAACAAAAAATATATACCGATTTTTCGATCTCTCAACCCTATGCTTGGCAAACAAATTCCGGGACACCGCAACCGGACTACTCCATCGATATGTCGCAAACCTACACCACCACACATTTTTTGTCGCTTTTTCAAGCCCAGAACATCCCTCATTCAAGGAGAAAAAATGGGCGCAATTATTTTGGATCACCCTCTTGCCCACCACAAACTCACCCTAGCCCGTGACCGGAAAACCTCTGGGAGCCTCTTCCGGCAACTCGTTGAAGAGCTCGGCCTTCTTCTCGCCGTGGAGTGCACCCGCGATCTTCCAACCGTTTGTGTCGTAGTGGAGACCCCGCTTGAGCGCACCCAAGGTCGCAGCCTTAACCCCCTAGACCCTGTGTTGGTGCCCGTTTTGCGCGCTGGGCTTGGGCTGCTTCCAGCCTTTTTGCAACTGCTACCGACGGCCAAGGTTGGTCATCTAGGTCTGTATCGCGACCACGACTCCCTGGTTCCAGTGCCCTACTACCGGAACTTCCCGCCCCTTCTCGAAGAGCGTCCGGTCTTTGTTCTCGACCCGATGCTCGCTACGGGTGGCAGCGCTTCCGAGGCCGTTCGCCAACTGAAGGCTGCCGGAGCTCGGCAAATTACCCTGGCCTCCGTCGTCGCCGCCCCCGAAGGCATCGCCCGGCTTCAAGCCGATCACCCCGATCTGCGGATTGTCGTCGCCGCCGTGGATCGTCAACTGAATGAGCGAGGCTACATCCTTCCCGGTCTCGGCGATGCGGGGGATCGAATCTTTGGAACGGCATGACGCGATCTTGGGCCAACCGGAAAGGCTCACGTTAGCTACCTGGATCCCACTTATCGGCAACTGGCTGGGCAGGGCTCCACCCTAG
>JAIFMW010000066.1 GCA_020048105.1 Deltaproteobacteria bacterium
TTTTTGAGGCCTTTTTTCAACAATCCAATGACATACGGGTCTAGGGTGCAAGAAGCTTAGATTTGCGATTGAAATATCGGTGATATTTTAGATATCTCATCAAAACAATCCAAACTTCTTGAGAAAACCAAGACCAGTCGCGCCGCAATAAAGGCCTCAGAGATTCATCTGATCCAATTTGTCGGGGCGATCACGCCAGCCTTCTTCGACCTTGATATGCAAATCCAATCGCACCGGGCGTTGCAGCAGCTTTTTCAATTCGCGTTGAGCACTCTGGCGAATGTCTTTGATCATCGCGCCACCGGAACCCAGCAAGATCTTGCGGTGATTATCGCGGTCCACGATGATCTCAACCTCAAGGTAGGCGCCATCCTCCGCGAGATCCTCCGGGAAGTCATCGTGCCCTGTTTCGATCCAACGGCGGATGACCACGGCCACCCCGTGGGGAACTTCTTCGCGGGTCTTGCGCAGCACCTTCTCCCGGATGAATTCCGTGGCCATGGCACGTTCCGTCTGGTCCGTGAAGGTCTCGGCATCGTAAACCCATTCGGCTACGGGAGCATCGCGTTCGAGGATCGCCCAGAGCGGCTCCAGATTCTGGCCCATCTTGGCGCCCACGGGAATGATCTCGCGGTATTCCATCAGGTCTTTGTACTCAACGATCTTGGTGAGTAGACGCCCCTTCGAGAGCAGGTCGATCTTATTCAGAACGAGGTACACCGGCTGGGTGGCGGTCTTCAAGCGCTTGGCTAATTCCTTCTCGCCGTGGCCAAGGAAGCCATCCGCATCCACCACCCAAAGCAGGATGTCAGCCTCAGAGAGCGCCATTTCCACGTGATGCAACATGCGTTGATTGAGTGCGTGCTGGGGCTGGTGAATGCCGGGTGTATCCATGAAGGCAAACTGCGAGGCGCCTCGATTCACGACGCCCAGAATCTTGCTGCGTGTGGTCTGGGGTGTCTGGCTGACCGCCGCGAGCTTTTCCCCGACCAGGGCGTTGAGCAGGGTGGACTTGCCAGAATTGGGAATGCCAACGATGGCGATGGTAGCGAAATGCCTTGCTTCAGCCACGATGGGCCCCCCGGGGTGATTCTCGGATGAAGCGAATAAGGTAGGCGACTTCTGCAATCTGGCCGAGTTCGTCTTCGACCCGCTGAAGTGCTTCGTCCTTCAGTAGGCCACTTTGATACAGGATGCGGTGAGCCTTGGTTAAGCCATCCACCACTTCAGCCGGAAAACCCTTCCGACGCAGACCAATGGCGTTCACGCCATAGCTCTTGGTCTCGCGGGCGCCGACCGTTTTCATGAAGGGCAGGACATCCAGCGTGGCCACGGTGAAGCCACCCATGAAGGCATGATCGCCCACTCGGCAGAACTGATGCACGGCCGAAAAGGCGCCGATGGTGCAACCGCTGCCAACTTCCACATGGCCCGCAAGGGTTGCGTTATTGGCAAAAATATTTTTGCTTCCCACATGGCAATCGTGGGCCACATGCGCGCCGGTCATAAAGAGGTTGTCATCGGCGATGGTCGTTATGCCACCACCGCCTTCGGTGCCGCGATGCAGAGTCACGCCTTCACGAATGATGTTGCGATGGCCCAAGACCAGTCGAGACTCTTCTCCGACGAATTTCAGATCCTGAGGTTCCAGACCAATGGTCGTGTGCGGAAAAACAATGTTGTCTTCGCCGATCTCGGCAAAGCCTCCTACCACGACGTGGCTGCGGAGCCGCGTTCGAGCGCCGATGCGTGCCCCATCCTCCACCACACAAAAGGGGCCGATGACAACGCCTTCGCCCAATTCGGCCTCGGGGCTTACTTCGGCCAGGCGACTGATTTTCACGGATGCATCAGCCACGAATGACACCTCGCTTGGAGCCTCGGATGAATTCCAGGAGGTAGGCAACTTCGGCGATATGGCCGAATTCCGCCTGAGCCTGTTCCATGGCCTCGGTGCGCAGCAACCCGGAATGGAAGAGAATGCGATGGGCGTGCTGAAGGCCCTTGATGGCCTCTTCGCTGAACCCCTTACGTTTGAGGCCGATGGTGTTCACGCCGTAGCTCTTGGCCTCGCGGGTGCCGACGGTCTTCATGAAGGGCAGCACATCCATGGTGGCCGTGGTGAAGCCACCCATGAAGGCGTGGTCGCCCACGCGGCAAAACTGATGCACCGCCGAGAAGGGAGCGAAGGTGCAGAAATCCCCCATGCGCACATGACCCGCCAGGGAGGCGTTATTGGCCATGATGTTCTTGTTGCCCACGCGGCAATCGTGCGCCAAATGAGCGCCCACCATCAGGTAGTTGTCATCGCCCAGGCTGGTGATCCAGTCTTCCTTGGTGGTAGCGCGATGCAGCGTGCAGGATTCCCGCAGGATGTTGCGATGCCCCACCACGAGCCGGGTGGCCTCGCCCTTGTAGCCCACATCCTGAGGCCCCATGCCGAGCGTGCAATGGGCATGAATATCGTTGTCTTCCCCTATTTCAGTATTGGGCCCAATCACCACATGGCTGCGCAGCACGGTACGGGCACCGATCTTGGCGGTGGCATCCACCACACAAAAAGGACCGATGACCACGCCTTCGCCCAACTCGGCTCCGGGTGCAATTACCGAGGAGGAATGGATCTCGGTGCTCATGCCTGCTCCTCTGGAAGACTGATCATCATGGACATGAACTCGGCCTCGGCAACCCGTTGACCATCCACAAAGGCCTCGCCGCGCATCTTGCAGATCTTGCCCTTGTTTTGAAGGACCTTCACTTCCATTACCATCTGATCGCCAGGCACCACGGGCTTGCGGAACTTGACCCCATCGATGGCCATGAAATAGATCACCTTCTTCGCGCGATCCTCAAAATCCTGCATGATGAGACAACCACCGGTCTGAGCCATGGCCTCGATGATCAAAACGCCTGGAAACACAGGCTGTTTTGGGAAATGGCCCTGGAAAATCGGGTCACCCATGCTGATGTTCTTGATGCCACGGATCCATTGCCCCTTTTCGTAGTCCTGGATCCGATCCACCAAAAGGATGGGATAGCGGTGAGGCAGGAGATTCATGATCCCCGCAATATCGATGGTGGCAGCAGCTCGTTCGGACATGAATTTCTCCAGAACGATCATTGTCTCACAGGCCTGTGGCCTTGTCAGATCAGGCCTGGGCCGTGCGCTCGTAGACTTTGGCTTCGATGAACAAGCGCAATAGCTCGGAGTCCAGATGACCGGACTTGGCATCACTTTCCAGAATCCCTAGGCTGCGCTCCAGGGGCACCGCGGCCTTGTAGGGTCGGTCCTGAGCCGTTAACGCGTCGAAAATATCGGCGATGGCCATGGCCTTGCTCTGGACCGGAATATCGTCATTCCCAAGCTGCCGCGGGTAGCCCTTGGCATTCAGACGCTCGTGATGGGCAAAGGCAATTTCGGGAACGCTGGCCAAATCCTTGGTCCAAGGAATCTGTTTCAGAAATTGGAAGGTGTGAGTGACGTGGCTTTCGATCTCGCTGCGTTCTTCATCCGAAAGGCTGCCCTTGGGAATTCGAAGCGCTGCCAGATCGGTCTCCGTGACAACGCCATCGGTCTGGCCATTCCAATGGGTAAAGGTCAATCCGCCCAGCCGTTCGAGATCGCCCATGACCTCCTTGGGCAACACGGAAGGCTCGTTGGCCTGAACCACCAAGGCAATCAGGTGATTGGCCTCGGCTTCGAATTCCAGCATGAGGGTTTGCCATCGCGTGGCGTCGTAGGGACGTCCCGCTTCCCAATCTTGCAGCAGTTGCAGGCGCATCCGCTCTTCCTGGCGCTGGCGAATGCGCTGAAGCACCATTTCCAGTCGGGTCGGCTCGAGCTTCTTGGCCTTGACGAGCACCTGCTCGCGCACGCCGACTTTTCCGAAATCGTGCAGCAGGCTGGCGTAGCGGATTTCTCGAATCTGTCGATCACTGAAAAACACCCCGGCATAGGGGCCGTTCGGAGTCTGGCTGATGGCTTCCGCGAGGCCCACGGTCAAGGAGGCCACTCGACCTGAATGGCCGCTGGTCACGGGATCTCGCTGCTCGATGGCCAGAACGGAGGCGTTCACAAAACTCTCGAACAGGTTTTCGATATCGCGCCGCAGCCCAGCATTGCGGACCGCGACGCCGGCTTGCCCCGCCAGGCTTTCCGCGAGATGAACATGCTCCGCCAAGAAGGGCACCACGGTGCGGCCTTCTTCATCCTCATCCATGCGGTTGATGAGCTGAAGCACGCCCAGAACCTCGCCATCGGTATCTTGAAGCGGCACGCATAGCATCGACACGGTGCGGTACCCAGCGCGGATATCAAAGCTGTCATTGAAGCGGTAGGGAGCATCCGCAGGAATACGGTAGACATCGTTGATATTGAGGCATTCCCCCGTGGCGGCCACGAAACCGGCCATGGAAGTCAGGGAAAGAGGCATTCGGAAGCGATGGTAGGGAAGACTCAACCGGGAATTCTGGGTGTGGGCGAACAGCAGTTCTCGCCCTTCACCTTCACCCACCACCAGGTAAATGGAACCCGCCTCTGCCGAAACCAACTGTTGCGCCTGGACCAGGATCAAATCCAGCAACTTGTCCAGATCCTGTTCTGAAGCCAAGGCCCGGCCCACGTCATTGAGCCGTTCCATATCAAGGCGATCCCGAAGGCGGTGAAAACCGGCTTCGAGGAGCGCCAAGGCCCCAGCCTCTCCGGGCCATTCGGCACAGGTGGCCAGGTTGCCTTCGCCCTCCAGGCCGATCACGACTTCGGCTGGGGCGGTATCCACCCAGATTAGAGCCTTTACAAGCTCCCTGCCCATGTGGCCTTCGAGGCTGCTACGGTGGCAGGAAGGGAGTGCAACAGTGAAGCGCAAGGACAGCTCCAAATCAGGAATGAGAAATCGGCCTTCAGTGTACCAAGGGTCTGCAAGCCCGAAGGTAAAATGGACAGGCAAAGTGGAACGCTTGGCATGGGGCGGCCTGGGTGTAGGCCGAGAAGAGGATGGGCGACTCATCCTGCTTTCCGCGCCCCTGGCCCTTTTTCCGGGCGAGGAGGTGGAAGCCGAAGTGCGCTGGAAGGCCCGCCATGGCGAGGGCGACGTACTTCGCTGGATGACTTCGGACCCTCGCCGAGTGGCGACCACGTGCCCAGTGGCTCGCCTCTGCGGCGGCTGCGATTTATGGGAAAGCGGTGCCCACGCCTCGGAACTAAAAAAATTGATGGTCGAAGATTTGCTCCGGCGTCAGCTGCCAGATACCACGGAATGGGCTTGGCACCCTGCCCCTCCCGAAGCTCGGCGACATCGCATCCAACTGCATTGGGCGGGCCGGACCTTGGGTTTTCATCGCCGTCGAAGCCACTCCATCGTGCCGGTGCAGGCTTGCCCCGTAGCTCATTCGGTTCTGTCGGATGCCATCCCGCGCCTGCGCGAGGCACTGGAAGAAGGCGCCCTGCCCTCGCGCCCTCAGCGCTGGGAACTCGCCACCGGCACGCCTGCCAATTTGGTCTTTGCCGTCATGGAAGATGGGCGCTCCTGGCAACTCGAACCCGATGGTTGGCACCCCTCCACCCAACCCATCGTGCATACCTTCCGCGGCGATTCTCTGCGTCATCGCGCGGGTGGGTTCTTCCAAGTTTCGCCACCCTGGGCCATGGAGGCCTTCCGCCAAACCTTTGAAACTTGGGACGTGCGAGGCAATACCCTTTTTGACCTCTACGGCGGCGTTGGACTGTTCTCGGTGCTCCTGCGAGATCGCTTCAAGGATGCGGTATTGGTGGAATCTGAACCCCACGCCGTAGCTTGGGCCAGACAGAATCTGGAGTCGCTTAACATTCCCGGCGCCTGCCACGCCTCCGATGCCTCGGAATGGATCACCGCAGGCTTGGGTCAAACCGAGGACGTAATCCTGGTGGATCCACCAAGGATCGGGCTGTCGCCGGGCTTCACCGAATTACTCCGCACGGCCAAGACGGGCACCCTCATTCTGGTAGGTTGTGATGGCGCAGCCTTCTGCCGGGATATCAAGCGTCTGGCGCCCGAGTGGCGCCTCGAAAAGTTAGCCGTGCTGGATCTCTTCCCAATGACGCCCCATGTGGAATTCGTGGGCCTCTTGAAACCCTGTTAGATTTTTCCGATGCAGGCACTGGGACGTCATCTACTAGCAGAATTAAAGGGCTGCGAGGCCGCGCGGCTTTCGGACCTGCCCTTGGTGCAGGAAGCGATGCTTCAGGCAGCTCGGGTAAGCGGTGCGACCGTGGTGACCCAAAGCTTCCACCACTTTGCGCCGCTGGGTATCAGCGGTGTGGTGGTGGTGGCCGAAAGCCATTTGGCCATCCATACCTGGCCCGAGCATAACTTCGCCGCACTGGACTACTTCACCTGCGGCAAAACGGTGGAGCCCCTGTTGGCTATCGAATATCTGCGCGCGGCGCTAGGAGCCGAAGAGGTTTCTCTGCGCGAAATCCTGCGGGGAGAGCTCTAGAACGGCAGCTGAGGCGTGGAGGGAAGTGCACCCTCAAGCTTGAGCAGTGCTTCCTTCCGCTCTGTTCCACCGACATATCCCGAAAGACCCCGATCGGGCCCCGTGGCACGATGGCAGGGAACCAAGATGGCGATGGGGTTAACACTACTGGCGGTACCTACCGCATGCACCAGAGTCTCGTCGCCCAAACGCTTGGCCAATTCCAAACAACTAGCGGTCTGACCGTAAGGGATTTTTTGGAGTTCATCCCAAACTCGCATCTGAAAGTCGGTGCCATGGGGATCCACCGGCACCGTGAAGGTGCGAAGGTTTTGATCGAAATAAGCATCGAGCTGCTTAATCAAAAACCGATGGGCTTCCCTCTGAACCTTAGGCGCCAAGGGTGTGGTGGCTCGGGGATCTAATCCACCGAAGGCCAATTCACGCAGCTTTCCACGATCATCAAAGGCGGCTCTCATCGCGCCCAGCGGGGTCTCGATTTCGTAGCACCAGAGAGTCATATGGACATGATGGCAGCAAATTCAAGCTTTGGAATTCGCTTTCTAATTCAGGAAGGTAGACTTTCTCTATGCACGATCGCCCCTTTCGAATCTCCATCATTGACTACCTAAACTCTGCCCCCCTCAACTACGGCTTCAAGCGGGGCCTTGGCTTTGAGCATTTCCATCTCAAGTTCCAGGTGCCCTCGGTATGTGCCGAGCACCTTCGTTCGGGCGAGGTCGACGCGGGGCTGATCAGTTCCATCGAGTTCTTGCGAATCCCGAATTTGCAAATCGTTCCCGGGCTCTGCATTGCATCCCCCAAGCGGGTTCGCAGCGTCGTGATCCTGTCCAAGGTGCCTCCCGAAGATATCCAAAGCCTAGCCTTGGATAACTCAAGCCGCAGCTCCGTGGTTCTGGGTCAAATCCTGCTCCGGGAGCGCTATGGCGCGAACCCCACCACCCACGACATGGGGCCGAATCTCGAACAAATGCTGGAAACCCACGATGCAGCCCTGGTGATCGGCGATCCCGCCATGCGCGCCAAAAAGGAAGGCTTGATCGTCATGGATCTCGCCGAGGAATGGCATACGTGGACGGGGCTTCCCTTTGTTTTTGCCCTGTGGATGGTGCGAGACGGTGCGCCCGCGGTGCCGGTATCCGGCGGCGTGGCGCCCTTCTTCCACAAAAGCCTGGAGATGGGCCGACAAAATCTCACAGCCATCATTGAGGAAGCTTGGCACTCCATCGGCTGGACCAAACTGGAATTGCGGGAATACCTCACCGAGAACATCAGCTATCACCTGGGCGAAGCCGAGCGGAAGAGCCTTTCCCTGTTCTTTGAGAAGGCTGTTCGCCATGGCTTTGCGCCCGAAAGTCGAGAACTTGCCTTTCTTTAGGTAAGAGCGGTTTCTAATCCAGCCATCTAGGGCTGCCGATAGCGGGTTCGACATCCCAAGGAGCGCCCTATGCGAAAGAACCGTTTCTATACGGGAGCTTCAACGGCCCTGGTCTGCGCACTCCCATTACTGGGTCAGGAAACCAAGACCATGGAGGATGAACTCCTCGACCTGCTCAATACACCTGTCACAGTGGCCTCTCAAAAGGCCATGACCACCCGAGAATCCCCCGGCATCATTTCATTGGTGACCAGGGAAGAGATTCTGACGAGCGGGGCCCGAGATTTGCTGGATGTGCTTCGTTTGGTGCCGGGTTTCGACTTTGCCTCGGATATCCAAGGCGTTGTGGGGCCTGCCGTGCGAGGGCTTTGGGGATTCGAAGGGAAAGTCCTTCTGCTGGTCGATGGGCAAGAACTGAACGAAACCCGCTATGGAACCGTTCCGTTTGGCAATCACGTACCCGTTGACCAAATTCGGCAAATTGAAATCATTCGCGGCCCCGGATCGGCCATCTATGGTGGCTTTGCGGAATTGGCCGTAATCAACGTTGTTACCCGGAGTGGTTCGGACCTTAATGGCGTTTCGGGCAGCATCAACTACGGAGCCACTGATACCAGCTACTCCCAGCGCACTTTAAACGCAGCATTCGGAGCCGTGCGAGGTGATTTGTCCTACAGCCTGTCGGTGAGCCTAGGTGACGCCCAGCGTTCCGAGGAACAGTGGAATTCCTTTGGTGATGTGCGCGACCTCAAGGACCAGAGCAAGCTCTCCCAGGGTTTTTTGAATTTTGGAATGAAGTACAAGGGGCTTACGGTTCGCGCCATTCAAGACAATTACACCGTGCAAGACTTTACCTTTTACCGTTCGTTTGCTCCCACACCCATGAAGTTCTCGGGAACCTACTTCGAAGCCAAATACTCTTGGGAGCTAGCCAAAACCTTCAAACTAATTCCACGAATCGCCTATAAAGTCCAACAACCCTGGTACTACCCCGATGACCCGACTAACCGGAAGAAAGAAACCGTGAGAACCACCTTTGGTATCCAGGCCCTGTGGAATCCAATCGCCACGGTAGACCTGCTTTTCGGTGCGGATGCATGGAAGGATGAAGGAAAAATCACAGGGGATGGTTCCACCTGGAGTAATGGAAAGAACACGATCTCTTATGACAATCGGGCCTTTTATGGCCAAGCCCTCTGGAACACCCCTGTCGGCAACATCACCGTGGGCGCTCG
>JAIFMW010000058.1 GCA_020048105.1 Deltaproteobacteria bacterium
CCCAGTTCGATCAGGAGCTCGAAGACGGCATCTTGTGTCCAGAGAGGGCGAGCGCCGGGGCGATCCACCTTGTTGATGACAACGATGGGTTTCAAGCCCAAGGCCAATGCCTTGCGCGTTACGAATTTGGTCTGGGGCATGGGGCCGTCGAAGGCGTCCACGACCAGAATTACGGAATCCACCATGCTGAGCACGCGTTCCACTTCGCCACCGAAATCGGCGTGGCCGGGCGTATCAACGATATTGAAGCGGTAACCGCCCCAATGAATGGCGGTGGTTTTGGCCAAGATCGTAATGCCGCGTTCCCGCTCTTGATCGTTGCTGTCCATGGCCTGTTCCTGCACCCGCTGGTTATCGCGGAAAACATGGGCAGTCTTGAACATGGCATCGACCAGGGAGGTTTTCCCGTGGTCGACGTGAGCGATGATGGCAATATTGCGAAACTTCTCGATGGGCGTCATGGGGTCCTTTGAGTGGGCCTAGCCTCCGGGCCGGGAGGAATGCAAGCCGAACCCATGATTTTACCAGCCTTTTGTATCATTTTCGAGGTGAAATTCTTGACCAAGCCTTAACCTAGACACCCTTGGATGTTGCGAGGAGTTGTACAATCTGGAGAAATTCCATCCTGGAGCCGTAAATGCATATCAACGAACTTCTGACTACGGTTGTGGACCTGGGTGGATCAGACCTGCATCTGAAGGTTGGCAATTACCCCATCGCGCGAGTGAAGGGCCATCTGACACCCATGACTCAGTTTAAAAAACTGGTGCAGGAAGACACGATTGCCATGGCGTATTCGATCATGGCCTCGGATCGGCAGAAGGCGAAGTTCAAGGAAAATCTAGATCTTGACCTGGCCTACTCTGTGCCGGCCCTGGGTCGTTTTCGCTGCAATATTTTCAATCAGCGCGGCACCGTGGGCATGGTGTTACGCGTAATTCCTCGCCGCATTTTCAGCATCGAAGATCTAATGCTGCCGCGGTCGCTGAATAAGATCGCAGAAGAGCAGCGCGGCCTGGTGCTCGTGACGGGCACTACGGGATCTGGGAAATCCACCACCCTGGCCGCGATCATCGATCTGATCAACGCCACCCGAACTGAACATATTCTGACGATCGAAGATCCCATCGAATACCTGCACCGGGACAACCTCTCCATCATCAATCAGCGTGAAGTAGAAGCCGACTGCAAGAGCTTTGCTACGGCCCTGCGCGCGGCGCTGCGCCAAGACCCCGACGTGATCCTCGTGGGCGAAATGCGTGATCTTGAAACCATTGAAACGGCGATTCATGCCGCTGAAACCGGCCATTTGGTGTTTTCGACTCTGCATACGCTGGATGCCACGGAAACCATCAACCGCATCATCAGCGTGTTTCCTCCTCACCACCAGAAGCAGATTCGCCTTCAGTTAGCCCAGGTTCTCAAGGCGGTTGTCTCTCAACGCTTGGTGCCCCGTTCTGATGGCCAGGGACGTGTGCCTGCGGTGGAAGTGCTCATCTCCACGGAAACGGTGCGAACATGCATCGAAGACAAGGAACGCACCAAGGGACTGCGGGATGTCATTGCCTCGGGCACGAGTCAGTACGGCATGCAGACCTTTGATCAGAGCCTCTATTTCCTGCTTCAGGAAGGGTTGATCTCCGTCGAGGAAGCCCTCAAACGGGCCACGAATGTGGGTGAATTCCGACTCAAGCTTGAGGGCGTCAGTTCTACCAGCGATATGTCTCGGTCCAACATGGAGCGCGGCATGTCCATCACGACTGGTGGTGGCCGGGAATCCGGAAGTCTCACGGCCCCCGAGCCTCCCAGGCCTCAGCCTGGAAGACCGGCTGCCCCACAGCCTAGCCCTCAGCAAACCATGGTTTCGCCAGATGGTCGGATCGGCCTAGCACGGTAGGTTTTACGTGCTAGCGCTCCCCTGGTGGTGACGCCTCCAGGGGAAGGCATACCAGGAACTGGGCGCCGCCCTGGGCACGATTACTGCCTTGGATCCAGCCGCCGTGGGCTTCGACGATTCCTTTGCAAATTGTGAGACCAAGGCCACCGCCTGTTTCACCCTGGGTATTGGATGCTCGTACGAGCTTTTCGAATATTTTTTCTTCCAGGCCAGTTGGAAGTCCGCTGCCCTGATCCATTACCGCCAGGGTAATGGATCGGTCGGTGGCCCAGACTCGAAATTCGATGGGTTGACCCTTGGGGGAAAAATGGGCCGCATTCTCTAATAAATGAACGAGAACCTGCTCCATAAGCAAAGGATCTGCGGGAATAAGGGGAAGGTTGGGAGGGATTTCAAGTTTCACATCGTGGCCATTCAGGGCTCGGTTGGCGCGCTCCAGTGCTGAGTCGATAAGCTGACGCGCTGGAATGCCCTTTTTCTTCACAATCATCTGTCCCGATTCCAGCCGCGTAACATCCAGCAAATTGCTGATCAGTCGCTGAAGACGCTGCGCCTCGTCGTGGATGATCTTGGCTTGTTCGCGGTGGTCGGCATTCGAGGCAATTTCGCCCTTTTCCAGCAGTGTGCTCGCTGCATTCAGAATGGTGGCCAAGGGTGAACAGAGATCGTGGGATACCGAGGACAAAAGGGTGTTTCGAAGGTGGTCGACGTCCGCTTGTTGCTGAACCTTGACCCCTTTTTCCACCAGAAGCGCTCGTTCGAGGGCTAAGGCTGCTTGATTGGCAAAGGCTTCCAGAAGGTGGCGCTGATCGGGCTCTGTCCACTTGGGAACGCCCTCGGGTTGAACGGCCATCACGCCAATGATTCCCTTGGACCCGTGGAGGGGAAGGTTGAGTGCCTGGGCTCCAGGTAAGGTGTCGGTACCGAGTCCGGCGGCCTCCTGGTGATCGTAGACCCACTGAGCCGCTGCTATTTCTTTGTCGGTAAATGCTTGATGGTTATTCCCCTGAGTGCTCAGGTGACCGTTCGTGTCAGGAAGTAAGATCGAAGCGCGGCTCTGAAACTGGCTGGCCACACTGCGGATTACCGACTCAACCATGGTTGCCGAACCACCGCTTTGGGTCAGTTCGGCGGAAAGCTTGAAAAGTGCCAAAGTGCGTTGTTCTCGCACTCGCGCAAGGCGCATCTGGGCGCGGATGCGCTCGGTCAAATTGCCGATGACAATGCCTGCGATGAGCAAAACGACAAAGGTGCTGGAGTGTTTTGGATCGGCAACTTGGAAGGAGTGTGTGGGTGGTACAAAGAAAAAATCGAAAGCACCAAGACTTAGAATCGCGGCCTCGATTGCAGGCCAACGCCCGTAGCGAACTCCAACAATCAGAATCCCAAGCACATAGATCATGACTATGTCGGCTAATTCAAAGCGGCGCACTTGCATGAGCCAACCGATTCCAGTGGCAAGGGTGATAACCAGTGCGGCCCAAAGGAAATGAAGGATCGGAGGAAAGTTGCGGGGCCGATTTGGTATATGTTGCGGAGCCGGATTCTCGATATTTGCGGCTCGGGCTACCACCATTACATCAATGCTTCCGCAAATACGGACCAACCGATCGATCAGAGAAGGGCGCAACAATCGGAGCCACGGGGGTCCGCCGGGTTTGCCCACCAGAATGCGCGTTACATTTCGAGCCACCGCCACCTGAACCAGATCCTCGGCCAGATTGAGATCCCCCTGCAGAACCAGGGTTTCTCCACCCAGGCGTTCGACTAGGCGCAAGTGCTCCTCAATCTGGTCCCGATCCTTGCCTGAGTGTCGGATGCGGGTTGTTTCAACATAGGCGGCCAGCCAAGGTGCCTTGATCCGTTCCGCCAATCGCTGGGTTGCGCGAATTAAACTCGCCGATTCGGGGGCGGGACTGATGCACACCAGCAAACGCTCGTTGACGGCCCAGGTGCGGGCAATGCCTTCAGTGGACATGTAGCGGCGCATATCAGCATCGACATGATCCGCTGTGCGGCGCAGAGAAAGCTCTCGAAGGGCTAGCAAATTACCTTTGCGGAAGAAGCGTTCCACCGTGTGGCGTGCCTGTTCAGGCACAAAAACTTTGCCTTCGGAGAGGCGTTGAATCAGCTCTTCTGGCGAAAGATCCACCAATTCAATTTCATCGGCTCGCTGCAGAATCGTGTCCGGAATGGTATCTCGAACGATCAATCCGGTGATCTGGGCAACCACATCCTTCAGGCTCTCGATGTGTTGGACGTTCAACGTGGTGTAGACGTTAATTCCGGCATCGAGGAGATCCCACACATCTTGCCATCGCTTCTCGTGGATGGAGCCCTGCACATTGGCATGGGCCAAATCATCCAAGAGAATTAGGTGGGGCTTGCGCTGGAAAGCTGCCTGAAGATCGAATTCTTCAACGGTTTGCCCGTGTAAGGGCAGGGCACGCAGCGGCAGTGTCTCCAAGTCGGCGGCAAGGGCGAGGGTGTCGGCCCTCCCGTGGGTTTCGATCCTGCCGATTACAACGTCCAGGCCCTCGCTGCGGCGATTCTGGCCATCCTGCAGCATGGCGTAGGTTTTGCCGACCCCAGGCGCCATGCCAAAGAAAACCTTGAGCTTCGCCCGTGGATTCGAAGCCACCTTTCCGGAGCTATCTCCGATTGGATCGTTGGGATTTTGTCGAGGGGTGATCACGCTCCCAAGCTTAGGCGCCTGCGGGAATGCGTCCAGCGGGGAATTGGCGATCAAGCCTGGTGATAGACCTCGGCACCCTGGTGTACGAACTCCTGGGCCATTTCCGCCATGCCCTTTTCGATGGCTTCGCCTTCGGCGTAGCCATGCTCATCGGCGTATTTGCGCACGTCTTCGGTAATGCGCATGGAACAGAAGTGGGGTCCGCACATGGAGCAGAAGTGGGCCACCTTGGCCCCTTCGGCGGGCAGGGTCTCATCGTGGAATTCCTGAGCGGTTTCCGGATCCAAGGCCAAGGCAAACTGATCTTCCCAACGGAATTCGAACCGGGCCTTGCTCATGGCATCATCCCAGGCTCTCGCGCTGGGGTGTCCCTTGGCCAGATCGGCGGCATGGGCGGCAATCTTGTAGGTAATTACTCCGTCTTTCACATCTTTCTTGTTGGGTAGGCCTAGGTGTTCTTTCGGAGTCACGTAGCAAAGCATGGCCGTGCCCATCCAGCCGATCATGGCGGCACCGATGGCGCTGGTGATGTGGTCGTAGCCGGGCGCGATATCCGTGGTGAGGGGCCCTAGGGTGTAGAAGGGTGCCTCCTGGCAGACTTCCAACTGCTTGGTCATGTTTTCTTGGATCAGGTTCATGGGAACGTGGCCAGGGCCTTCGATCATTACCTGAACATCGTGTTTCCACGCAATCTTGGTCAACTCACCTAGAGTCTCCAGTTCACCAAATTGGGCTTCATCGTTGGCATCGGCCGTGGAACCTGGACGCAGGCCGTCGCCGAGTGAAAAACCAACGTCGTAGGCCTTCATGATTTCGCAAATGTCCTCGAAATGCGTGTAGAGGAAGTTTTCCTTGTGGTGAGCTAGGCACCATTTGGCAAGGATTGCCCCGCCCCGACTGACGATGCCCGTGAGTCGCTTGGCCGTCATGGGGATGTAGCGAAGGAGCACACCGGCATGGATGGTGAAGTAATCGACGCCCTGCTCAGCCTGCTCGATCAGCGTGTCTCGGTAGATTTCCCAGGTGAGGTCTTCGGCCTTGCCGTTTACTTTTTCCAGGGCCTGATAAATGGGCACCGTGCCAATGGGGACAGGGCTATTTCGCAGGATCCATTCGCGGGTTTCGTGGATATTGGCACCAGTGCTGAGATCCATGACCGTGTCAGAACCCCAACGAATGGCCCACGCCATCTTTTCCACTTCTTCTTCGATGGATGAAGCCACGGCGGAGTTGCCGATATTGGCGTTGATCTTCACCAGAAAATTCCGTCCGATGATCATGGGCTCGGATTCCGGGTGGTTGATGTTGGCGGGGATGACGGCTCTTCCCCGGGCCACTTCGTCGCGGACAAATTCGGGTGTAATGGGCTGGCGACCACTGGCTTCGCGGCCGAGATTTTCCCGAATGGCGATGAACTCCATTTCAGGGGTCACAATGCCTTGTTTGGCGTAGTGCATCTGCGTAACGTTTTTTCCCGCCTTGGCCCGCAGGGGGCGCCGCAGAGCCTGAAAGCGGATGGGATCCAGGTCCGCATCCCGTTCCCGAAGTTGGCGATAAACGCTTGTGGAGGAGCCCAGTTCTTCCACATCGGCCCTTTCGAGTATCCAGGGAAGACGCAGGGGCTTTAGGCCCTTCGCCAGATCCATGGGTGTCTGAGGATCGGTGTAGGGTCCGGTCGTGTCATAAAGCAGGACCGGTTCATTGGGCGTCAGTTTGCCGTCGAAATCTCGGGTTGGTTGAAGCTTTACTCGGCGAAGCGGTACCTGGATATCCGGCCTTGAGCCTTGCACATAGGTTTTTTCAGAGGCAGGAAAGGGTTTCTGGCAACTTTCGAGGACGGTTCCTCGAATTTCAGACGAATTCGACATTAAAATCTCCAATTTCAAGTAAAAATCGGGGCAACCAAGTCGTCCCCGCGAAGGGCGAGTTTATCAGTGCCGAGTCCTCTTTTCATGTTTTCAGCCTTTTGCCCTACTTGGTCGATACATTGGATGCAGCAAAATGTGGGAGGTGAGGGATGCCGGAAAAGCCCAAACAAGACCAACCGATTCCGGACCAGCTGATCCAGATCGCCAATGAGCAAGAAGGCGGGGCGGAACGCGTAATTTCCCAAATCGAGGTCGTTCAATCGAGCTTTGAAGAAATCCAAAACTTGGCTAGAGAGTGCAATGAACTCTTGGCGCACCTCCTGCCCCCCAGCGAGGAACGGGATAATCTCATTACCAAAATTGAAGAAATCAATCTTCACGCTGACAACGGTATGTATAACGTTTCCGGAGTGTTTGATCTTTTCCAATACCAGGATATTGTTCGGCAAAAGCTGGAGAAAGTTGGTCACCGCCTTATTGATGTATCGGAATACATTCAGGCCAACCTGGTGCCCAAAGATGAGGCGACCAAGCATGCGCCCTCGGGTCGGGATATTTTGGAGCGCGAAGGTCAATCGCCGGATCTGGCAAAAGACGATGCAGACAGTGTCATAGCGGAGTTCTTCGCTAAGATTCGGGCGCAAAAGCTGGCGAAGTAAGGCTATCCTGAGGCGTGCCGCAACGCGCATCGGAGCCCGTGCATGACTTATTCACGCATTTTTGGAACGCTTCTGGTGGCTGTTGGTGTGCTCATCGCGCAGTCGCCTTCGGATGATCCTGTGATGAAGGCGAGAAATCAGCGAGCTGCTGCAGGATCTGATCTGGATCTGCCTGCGGTTCCGCGAACCGTGATGGAGCCACCACCCCTGCCTCCGCCCGAAGTAAACATCAAGGACACCAAAGGGTATAGGGGAAAACGGGCGAAGAAGGGGAAGGCGGGCACGGTTAAAAAGAGCACAAAGGCAGGGAAAGCAGGAAAAGCGAAGAAGGTGGTAAGTCGGAAGAAGTGATTGGTGGGGGGTGGGTCGAAAGGGTAAGGATTTCGACTTGGGTGGTTTGGTTACCACCGTTATCGTTTTCTTGGAATTGCCTTTGGCAATTCCAAGACCTAACGCACTTGGGCGATAGAGGGGATTGGAAGATGGTGGACACGGGCAAGGTCGTTAATAAAGTGGCGGTCGTTATGGCCGGCGGCAGGGGGACTCGGTTTTGGCCTCGGTCTCGGGGACATCGGCCGAAGCAGTTTTTGGCCATGGTCGGCGAGAGCACCCTCTTGAACCAGACCGTGGATCGCCTCGGCGCAGATTTCCCGCCGGAAAAGGTCTATGTCGTGACAACTCAGGAACTGGCTGCGGAGACTCGGCGAATGCTGCCGACCCTGCCACCGGAAAATGTAATTGTCGAACCCGAGGGCCGAAATACGGCGCCATGCTTGGCCTTAGCTTTGGTGACCATCGAACGGCAGCATCCAGACTCGGTCATGGTCGTGCTTTCGGCGGATCATTGGATTACCAACCATGATGCGTTTCTCGGCGATATTGACCTTGCCGCCCACCATGCTTACCAAACACACGATCTCGTTACCTTTGGAATTCGACCCGCCTACCCCGAAACAGGCTATGGCTACATCGAGACCTCTGGGCAGGGTATGGTGCTCAGTGTGAAGGCCTTCCGGGAAAAGCCCCCGCTTGCAACGGCTATCGAATATGTCCAGTCCGGTCAGCATTACTGGAATGCGGGAATGTTTGTCTGGACCCTGGCCGATATGCGCCGCGAACTGCTGGAAAACTGCCCTGAAGTATTGGTGCCGCTCGACGCTTGGGTCGCAGCGGGTGCAGATTCCAAGGCAATCTCGGCGGCCTATTCAGCGCTTCCTAAGCTCTCCATTGATTACGCCCTGATGGAAAAATCAAAGCACGTCGCCGTAGTTCCTACGAGTTTTGGCTGGTCGGATGTTGGTTCCTGGCCTGCGGTGGTGGAATTTCACGAACCTGATGCCGATGGCAACGTGGTGGTTGGAGAAGCCGTCCTCGTGGATTCATCGAATTGTGCGATTTTCGGTGGCCGCCGGATGATCGCAACTTCAGGGCTCCAGGATGTCATTGTGGTGGATGAAGAGGATGCCTTGCTCATTTGTCATCGTGACAAGGCTCAAGGGGTAAAGGATATTGTTGAACGGCTTCAGAAGCTTGGGCGCACCGATCTGCTTTAAGGGGGAAAATCATGGAAAAGCCTAAATCTCTTCACGTTGCAAAGCCCTGGGGGTCATTCGATCAGTACGTGTTGAACGAGACCTGCACAGTAAAAATCCTCACGTGTGATCCGGGACAGATGCTGAGCCTCCAAAAACATAAGCATCGCGCCGAGCTATGGGTGGCCCTGGACGAAGGCGTGATTATCGAATTGGATGGCAAGGTTCTTACGCCGGACAAAAACACTGAGACATGGTTGCCCGCTGGTTGCGTGCACCGGCTGAGTTGCGCTGCCCAGACACCCCATCCCGTGCGGGTCATGGAAATCAGCCTCGGTCAATTCGACGAAAATGATATCGAGCGTTTGGAAGACGTTTACGGGCGGCGATAGCCAAATGGCGTAGAC
>JAIFMW010000175.1 GCA_020048105.1 Deltaproteobacteria bacterium
TTTGCTGGCTCTGGTGGCCGCCCTGGGTGCCTGGTGGCCTCGGCGGGATGGGGATCTCCTGGGACGACAGGTCGAAGATTCCGCGAGCCGCAATCGCACGGAATTTCAGAACCTGCTGGTGACCCAATTGCAGCCCCTTCGCGAAGAACTCCGCCAGGGCCGATTGGATCAAGGGAGTCGCCTGGAAGCCATTCAGGCTCAGGTGCAGGAGCGTCTGGAACGAATTGGCAGCAGCAATGAAACAAAGCTCGAAGAAATGCGCCGCACCGTCGATGAGCGGCTGCAAGTCACCCTCGAGCAGCGTATCGGGGAAAGCTTCCGTCTCGTGGGCGAGCGGCTCGAGCAAGTGCAACGAGGCCTGGGCGAAATGCAGGCTCTCGCTCAGGATGTGGGTGGCCTTAAGCGTGCACTCACCAATGTGAAGAGTCGGGGGATTCTTGGCGAAGCTCAATTAGGTGCATTATTGGAGCAATTCCTTGCTCCCGGGCAGTATTCAGCCAACGTAAAAGTAAAGCCCCGTAGCGCTGAAATGGTGGAATATGCCGTAAAATTACCCGGCACACAAGAAGGGGAAAATGTTTGGCTGCCCATCGACGCTAAGTTCCCGATCGAGGATTATCAACGACTGGGTGAGGCCTACGAGCTTGGAGATGCCATCGCCGTGGAGGCGGCTGGGAAGGCTTTAGAACAACGAATACTCAGTCAGGCCAGGGATATTCGGGATAAATACATTTCGCCGCCCACCACAACCGATTTTGCGCTCCTATTCCTCCCCTTCGAGGGGCTCTTTGCCGAGGCACTTCGGCGTCCAGGGTTATTGGAGCGTATTCAGCGCGAATGCCGAGTTTCTCTTGTGGGGCCCACGACACTGACAGCCTTTCTGAATAGCCTTCAGGTGGGATTTCGTACCCTCGCCATCTCCAAACGAAGTGCAGAAGTATGGAAATTGCTCAGTACCATTAAGACGGAATTTGGTCGGTTCGGTGAAGCCCTCCAGGCCTTGGACCGCAAACTGGACGAAGCCAAGAGCCGCCTGGGAACAGTGTCCGAGCGCAGCCGCATTTTGAGTGACAAGCTCGTGAGGGTGGAGACCCTGCCGGAGGGCGCGCTGCCCGGGACATTGGAGGCTGGCACCGTTGAGGCGGACGGCTAACAACAAGAATAAAGTTGCAATGGCTGTTGATATGCCATTCACATAACCATTCAAATTCGTCATCTGTACCCGAAGGGGCGTTATAATAGAGATCCTTGAGGAGGAACTCCATGGCAATCATTGAAATCAGTTCTTTAGCCGGAAAGGATTTCTCAGGCGATGTTCTCATTGTCCCGGTATTTTCTGGGCGTGAACGGCATCGACTTCCACTTGCCATCAGCAAGGTCGCCCGGCAGGTCATGGAAGAAAGTGATTTCAAGGCAGACTATCTTGAAATTGTGCCTCTTCATCATCCGAACGGTGTCAAAGACAGCCGTTGGATGCTTCTAGTCGGGCTGGGCGATGAAGACGCCGTCACCCACAACAAAATTCGAAAGGCCATCGGTGCCGCAGGCCGCTTCTGTCTAAAGAAGGGCTGGAAGACCATCGGACTGGTGTCTCCCGCCACCTCGATCCTTGATCACGACGAAGTTCAGATTGCTGCCCTCGAAGGCGTAATGCTGGCTGACTATGATTTCGTGAAGTTCAAGGGCAAACCCGAACCCAAGCGGTTCGAGCGGGTTGAGCTTTTTACCAATGGCGACGATACCCGCAAGGCTCGACGCCACTTGGTCCAGATCGAGGCTGGAGTGGGGGCTTGCCATCGGGTGCGGGATTTAGCCAATACGCCGGCGGGAGATCTTTATCCTGAGGCCTTTGCCGTTCTGGCCCAGCAACTGGCCAAGCAACACAAGGTGGGGATCGAGATTCTGGATCCGGAAGCCCTGGCCAAGGGCGGATTCAATTGCGTTCTGGCTGTGGGGCAAGGTTCCGTTCGCACGCCTCGCGTCATCAAACTCGACTACATGCCTAAAGAAAAACCCAAGAAGCACGTGGTCTTGGTCGGCAAAGGTGTTTGTTTCGATTCGGGCGGCCTATCGCTGAAAGATGCTTCCAACATGGAAACAATGAAGGACGATATGGCTGGTGCGGCGATTGTGCTGGCCACCTTGATCGCTTGCGCGGAAGCTCAGATTCCCGTTCAGGTCACGGGCATCGTCGGGCTCGTGGAAAACATGCCTTCAGGCTCCAGTTACAAGCCGGGTGATGTTTTGCGCAGCCGTAGCGGCAAGACCATCGAAGTGCTCAATACGGATGCCGAAGGGCGGCTCGTGTTGGCGGATCTGCTTCACTACGCTTCCGAACTGAAGCCTGATCACATCGTGGATCTTGCTACCTTGACGGGTGCTTGCCTCGTGGCGCTCGGTGACGGGGTTTCCGGCGTTTTTGGTGAAGATCAGAAGCTTGTCGAACACCTTCTGGATTCAGGCAAGAACACCGGCGAACATCTATGGCAGCTTCCCCTGGTCGCGGAATATCGCGATGCGCTCAAGAGCCACGTCGCCGATATCAAGAATATTTCGGGCACTCGCTGGGGCGGAGCTATTAGTGCTGCCATGTTCCTGCGGGATTTCGTGGACCATGGATCATGGGCTCATGTGGATCTTTCCGGTGGATGGTCCAGCGCGGAACGCGACTATCGCACCCATGGCGCCACGGGTGAAGGCCCACGCTGGCTTCTGGATTGGCTATCGCGCTGACACTTCGCGGGTTGTGTTTCATATAAAAAGGGGGCTCGCCCCCTTTTTTTCTGGAAACTTCCCTCGCAACCCCTTGACCGAATGGTCAGATAGGGCTCTGATAGGGAAACTCGTGCCACCACCCATCGGAGCTCGCAATGGAAGCAACGGAGACCCTCACTAAGGCGGACTTGTCCAAGCATCTAATGGAGAACTTGGATATTCCGAAAAAGGAGGCCGATATCTTGGTAAACACCTTCCTTCGGAGCATCGTGGAATCGCTGCACAAGGGCGATGGGGTTGAGTTGCGGGGCTTTGGTAGCTTCCGTTTACGGGATCGCATGGCGCGGCAGGGTCGCAATCCTCGCAGTGGGCAATCCATCGAAGTTCCCCCAAAGCGAGTGGTTTACTTCAAGCTCGGCAAGGAACTCCGAAGCAAGCTCATCGACGACTAGTTATTGCTGGGCATTCCGCCCGAGGAGAGATCACGATGCGAATGGGAAGGCTATTTCTCACCCTGATGGCAGCCATGGCGCTGGCGATGCCCGTTTCTGCCCAGAAGCTGACCAAAGAACAGAAAGCTAAATTACCGCGGGTCGCCATCATCGAGTTCAAGGCTGCGCCCGATGCCTGGCACGGCTGGCGCCACGGTGGGTGGGGCAACAGCATGGGAACCATCTCCAACCAGCTTCGGGATCTGCTGGTCACGGAACTCACCCAGCGTGGCCGTGGCAAATTCCGGATGGTGGAGCGCGAACGGTTGGAAGAAATCCGCGGAGAACTTTCCTTTCAGCAAAGTGGCGAAGTGGATACCAACACCGTTCAGAAGATCGGAAAACTGCTTGGCGTGAAATACATGATCACGGGCAAGGTCACTCGCTTCGCTTACAAGGAGAGCGGCATTTCGGGTGGATGGGGCCTCGGTGCCTTGGTCGGCAAAGCCACAGGCAGTGGCCTGGCAGGGGCTGTTGCAGGTGATATGAAAATGAAGAAGGCTTCCTTCACGGGTCGGCTTGACCTCCGGATGATCGAGGTCGAAACCGGCGAAATTCTCGGTACCTGGAAGGACGAGGAAAAAGTCTCCGATACGAGCGTGAAGATTGCCGGTACCGGCACCGAGGTCGATTACGACGAAGAGTTGGTCAACAAAGTTTTTGAGCCCATCGTCGCGCGGCTCGCGCCCAAAATGGTGCGCGTAATCACCACCGAAGGATCAGAAGAGGAATAGTCACTGCTGTTCTCATCCTAATGAAAAGGGGCCGAAAGGCCCCTTTTCATTAGCTATTGACATCCTGTTCAGGGGGCTTGGGTTCCGCCAGGCTTATTTCGCCCATTCGTTCCCAATAAAAGGCCCGGAAGTCTTTGGGGCTCATGGGATGGCCGTAGAGGAAGCCTTGGGCCTTGTGGCAGCCACGTTCCAAAAGGAAATTGGCCTGTTCGAGATGCTCGACGCCCTCGGCGACCAAATCCATGCCTAGGCTCTTGCCCATGGCGATGATGGCGGTGGCCAGGTTGCGCCCTTGGGAGGCCTCGGAAACGGCTTGAACGAAAGACTGATCGATCTTGAGGATATCGAAGGGGAATTTGTGCAGGTAGCTCAGAGAACTGTACCCCGTGCCAAAGTCGTCCAGAGCCAGCGTAATGCCGAGTTCCTTCATGCGCAGCAGCGTTGATAGAGCCTGACCGGAGCCTTCCATCAGCACGCTCTCGGTGACCTCTACCTCAAGAAGATGGGGATCCGCTCCAGTTAGAACAATGCAATGCTCAATTCGTTCTAACAACTGCGGGTCCAGCATTTGCACGCTACTCAGATTGACGGCCACGCGAATGGGCGGGAGCCCCTCGGCTTGGAGTCCATGGTTGAAAGTTAGGGCTTCGCGAAAGACAAATTCGCCGAGTTGAATGATGAGACCCGTCTCCTCGGCCACGGGAATGAACTTCGTCGGTGCGATGGAGCCCATCTCGGGATCGTCCCAGCGCAAAAGAGCTTCCATGCCCATGATGGTGTGCGTGCGCGCATCGATCTGGGGTTGGAAGTGCACATGAAAGGCGCCATGGGCCAAACCTCGCCGCATGCCTGCTTCCATGGAAAAACGTTCCTGCAGTTGTGAGGCCATGGAGGGATCGAAGAACTGGAAACGATTGCGGCCACTCTCCTTGGCGGCATACATGGCGCGATCCGCATTCTTGAGCAGCATGTCCGGGGTGCGTCCGTCCTGGGGTATCAAGGCAATGCCGATACTGGGGGTGACTACCAACTCGTGTCCTTCCAGGCTGATTGGAGTGCGCAGAATATCCAGAATGCGCTGGGCCACGCGTCCTGCGTCGACCGGGCTGGTTAGGCTCTTGAGGATCAAACAAAATTCATCGCCGCCTACGCGGGCTACGGATTCGAAATCGCCGCTTTCCGTGCGAACCAGGAAATCCGTGGGGCGGAGAACTTCCGCGATGCGGGAAGCGACCACCTTGAGCAGGTCGTCTCCGAGGGAATGGCCTAGCGTGTCGTTGATTCGTTTGAAATTATCGAGGTCGAGGTAGAGGATGGCAGCACTCTTCGGATAGGGCGTACTCTCACTGCGAATGATGTCCTGGCACAGGCGATCCAGAGTGGAACTGAGTGCATGGCGATTCCAGAGCCCCGTCAACGCATCGTGGTAGGCCATGTGACGGATCTGGTGTTCGAAAGCTTTGCGCTCCGTGATGTCTCGCACCATCACCAGGACCAGATCCGCTGCGGAGGCAATGAATCGGCCTTCCCAGTAACGGGACTCGTTCTGGAAGGGATGAGTTAACTCCAGGTTGAACACCTCGGAGGGCGAAGCTAGCGCCTTGTGGCAGCATTCCCGAACTTGCACTGCAAGTTCCGTGGAGAGCAAGTCGTCCAGGGTCCCAAGCGGAGGGCGCAGGTCATTCTCCTCGCCATGAATTCCCGAATGCACCAAGGTCACGACTTCGCGAGTATCCACGGAAAAGATGGGGTCAGGGTGAGCCGCGAAGAGAGACTGGAGGGTTCGGGTTCGGTCCCGGAGCGCATTCGCGGCTTGGTTCGCCTCCAGAATGTGTCGGATGCGGTAGGGCAGATGTTTCCAATGGAGTGGCTTGGTCAGGAAGTCACTGGCACCGGCTTGGTAAGCCGCTTGAATGGAGGCTAGATCATCCAACCCCGTGACCATGACCACCGGCAATTGCTCCTGGGACCAGGTTCGACGAATTTCCTGGCAAATCGAAAAGCCGTCCTCTCCGACCAACACAACATCCAGCAGCACAAGGTTTGGTTGATGGTCTCGGATTAGCTGAAGGCCGGATTTTCCATTGGTGGCGGTATGGCAAACCATTCCGCCAGAGCTAAGGGCCTTCGAGGTCGCCCGCAGGATCATGGCATCGTCGTCGATGACCACCACGACTGGAATGGACGCCTTAGGCTGAAACGCGGGGCCCGCTGCTTGAGTGCCCATGTCTGAACCGACGTGTTTTTGTTCCATGCCTTGACTATAAATGACTCGATGGCTGATGTATCAAATTTCCTAAATGGCTAGGCCCCGCCGAGGGCCATGTCTTCCAACAAAATCGTAAGCCCAGCTTGGCTTCCGTACCAGCGAAGATCATTCCCAAGGGCGGCGATGCGGATCAGAAAGTCGCGCAGATTGCCCGCAAAAGTCAGACGGTCCACGGCCTCACAAGGAACACCATCGCGGATCCGCAAGCCCGAGGCGCCGACGCTCAAGTCCCCAGAGACAGGATTGACCGTGTGCAGACCCATGATTTCCGTGATCAGTACGCCACCTTCGGCCATTCGATACAGCGCTTCTGGGCTTTGCCCGCCGGCGGCGGGAAAGAGATTGAAGGTGGTGACGCCGGGATTGCTGCCTGTGCCGCGCCCCGCGCTGGCAGTGGGCTTGCACCCCATCTCGGCGGCGGTTTTTAGGGTGTGCAGGTAGGTCTGCAGCACGCCCTTTTCGAGCAGCACATTGCGCCGAGTGGGTAGTCCCTCGCCATCCCAAGGCTCGGAGCCTAGCCCGTTGGCTAGCCGCCCATCATCGGTAAGCGTCAGGAGGGGCGAGGCGATGAGTTCACCGAGCTTGCCACCAAAGAGGCTGCGTTGCTTCAACACGGCCTCGGCTGAGAGCATGCCCGCTACAAGGCCCAGAAGATCCACCGCCACTTCCGGGTGCAGCACAACAGGGTATCGGCCCGAGGGCAGGGCCTTGGGGTTCAGTTTTTGCTCGCCCTTGAGGGCGGCTTCGCGCCCGATGGCGGCGAGATCAATGCTGCCGGGATATCGGCCCATATCCCAGTGCCAGGCCGCCTGGCGATCGTTGCCGTGCTGCACAGCCAATTCAATGGAGGCCGAACACGAACTACCGAGATCGAAGGCTCGCACACCTTTTTGGGTGAGCAGCAACGTCGCACCCGCGCCATCGGCCCAGGAGGCTTCGCGCACGGCGGAGACTTTAGTGGATGCTTTCCGAGCTTCTGCTTCCAAGGTCATGGCCATGGCAATGCGCTGCTCAGCATCCAGCGTTTCGATACGGGGGTCATAGCGGCTCGGGAGATCATCCGTTCCTGAAGGTTCCGCCTGGCGCAACCAAGGATCCTGATCGCCCAGTGCGGAAAGCTCCCAGGCCTGTTGGAAAAGATCCTTGAAATCGATTCGAGCCAGATTGGAGGTGGTGGCAATGCCCGTGCGGCCGTTGCGCAGAACCCGCACACCTAGGCCACCCCGCTTGCTGGTGCTGAGATCTTCCAGGGCACCATTTTGGACCTTCGCTTTGCGACTACGGGAGACCGTGACAAAGGCTTCGGCCCCATCGGCCCCAAGATATTGCGCATGGCGAATACCATCATCCAGGCGCTGTTCAAGGGCTTCGGAAATGAAAGTACGAAACACGGGTTCAGACATCAGGGCAGGGCCTCACGAAGAACGACTTGATGGGCCTGATAGGTGGCTGCATCAAAACACGCCAGAAAGACTTTTTCTGGCATAGGGTGGGTTTCGAGAAAGGTAATGATGCTACGAATGGCGATGGGAGCCGCCACATCCAGTGGGATTTGAGGTTGGCGACCACTGCCGAGACTGGGAAAGGCGAGGGTGCGGAAACCCCGTTTGCTGGCGAGGGTCAAAGCTTGGGTGTAGCACGAGGCCAGAGTTTCCAGCTCACCGCGGTTCCCACCCATCCAGGTGGGGGGCACGGTATGGATCACGGACTGGGCTTGTAATTGATAGCCAGGAGTGAGGCGAACTTCACCCGGCTCGCAGCCGCCGATTTTCTCGCAAGCCCTGGCCAGGGATTCGCCCGCAGCGTCATGGACAGCCTTGTGAACCGGGCCGCCGTCAAGAAGGGTTTGATCCGTGGAATTCACGAGCGCGTCGACGGCCATCGCCGTGATATCGCCGAGTTGAAGTTGAATGCGGGAGTGCATCATGGTGCGTCCTTTTTTAGAGCACGGAAGGAAGGGCTTCGGCAGTTCCACCTACCACGAGGGCAGGGCAGAGAATCGTGGGCAAGGCATCAGAAACGGGCACGCCCTGGCCGTCTTTACCACATGTACCGATGTCAAAGTGGTGCAGATCCGACCCGATGCGCGTGAGTTGTTTCAGGACTTCTGGACCACAGCCACTAAGCGTGGCGTTCTTTACCGGGTAGCGAATTTCGCCTTGCTCGACCCAATAGCCTTCCGTCACCTGAAAGACAAAGTTTCCCGTTACGGTATCCACCTGCCCACCACCCATATGCTTGACCAGGAGCCCACGATCGAGATCCTTCACAATGGCCTCAGGACACTCGTCTCCAGCAGCCAGGAAGGTGTTGCGCATCCGTGGGATCGGGATGTTTCGATAACTTTCTCGGCGGCCGTTACCCGTAGCCTGCACCCCCATGCGCCGGGCGGTTTTGCGGGATTGGAGATACTGCTTCAGCACGCCGTTTTCGATGAGCACCACGCGCTGCGTAGCGTTGCCTTCGTCATCAACCGAGGCGCTGCCACGCTTGTGGGGCAAGGTGCCATCGTCGATGATGGTCACGCCCTCGGCAGCGACTATCTGTCCGAGCATGCCGGAAAAGGCGCTCATTCCCGCTAGGGCCAAATCGGCCTCCAGGCCATGACCACAGGCTTCGTGGATCATTGTGCCTCCAGCGCTGCTGGATAGAATCACCGGGAAGGTCCCTGCCGGAGCAGGCTGAGCCGAAAGGGCTTGAATGGCGAGGCGTACCGCTTCCTTCACAGTGCGGGCTACGGCTTCATCTTCAAACAGTTCAAACCCCTTGGATTCTCCCAAGACTTGGTAGCCGGTTTGGAGGTTTTGCCCCTCGCCGGCAGTCACACTCAAGCGAAGCAC
>JAIFMW010000016.1 GCA_020048105.1 Deltaproteobacteria bacterium
TCCTGATGTCCACAAAGTATTGGATGGCACCCATCGCGTTGCTGCTGTTGGCAGGATGCACCACGAAGAGTGAAGTCACGGTCACGGGAACAGACACCGATTCCCTTCTAAGTTCCCCGGCGGGCGTGGCCAGCAACTCCTTTTTGGACTTAGAAGGCGGCCTTGGCTACAAGCTCGACGTACTGCCGATCCGAATCGCCTTGGAAGGCGAGCAGACCTCCGCCATGCAGGTGGCTCCCCTGCCCTCCTGCGTTCAAACCACCTTCCCTACGGCGGGAACGACCCTGCTGACCTTTGGGCCCGGCTGCAAAGGGGCCAATGGGTGGGCACTGACGGGCACTCTGCAATACATGCAGATTGGCACCACAAGCCCCAGGGTTCACGACGTGACCTATGCCATGACCCTGACCGATACCACAGCCACCAAGACCTGGACCTACACCGGGACCAAGCGAGTCACGGTGACTGCTACCACCGCCACGGTAACGGTGGCCGCAGGCACTCACGTGACGGTGGCCTATGCGGACCGAAGCGACACGTCCAAAAACAAGACCTATTACTACACCCCCAATCTCACCGCCGACTGGGCCACGGTGGGAATGATCAAGGTCTTCGGCACCTACGCGTTCCAGCAGGTCCCCGGAGATACCGTCACCGCCACCATCCTCCAGGCCAATCCTCTGATTTGGACCGCAGGCTGCTGCTACCCGACCTCTGGCACCATCACGCTAGCCGTAGGCCCCGCCACAGCCGAGGCGGTGTTCGGACCCACGTGCACCACCATGAAACTTAATGGCAACAACATCGCGCTGAACCCCTGCAACTAATGCGGAATTAAACCAAACGCAGCGACCTGGAAGCACAGGGCGCTGCGTTTGGTTTGTTCTAGTTTTGGACTCAGGCTGCCGCTACCTGGCCTTGAAGGTGAATTCGGAATCAGAACCGCACCATCACGCCAAACCCAGCACCATTCCGATCCAAGCGAATTTCAAGATCGTCCTGAATGGAACCCTTCGGCACATCGAAGGCTTCCTGATCCATGAACGCTCTAACGCCCAGCCACTTCAACGGAAAGTAGCGCAGGTCCGCGCCTACGCGGTGGTACTTGGCTCCTGAATAAACCAGGGTGTGGTAGTAGGCCTTGCCGATCACGGCTCCATCGATGGCCTGGAACCCCACCGAAAGCCCGAGCTGGGGGATGGGAATGGGAAATTGCTCAATGGCGGTGGCCGAAACCCCCGACAGGGCTTCCACCCCGATGGCCTTAAGGTCCATGTCCCAGACCCGAGCCCCCAGGTCGATGCCGATCCAGGCATGTTCGAACTTCAAGGCCCGAATGGTCCAGTTGAAGGTGTAGTTCTTCATTTTCAGGTCGGTGGTCACATAGGCACCGGCGTTGTAGTCCTGCCCGCTGACCGTGATTTTCCGATTGATGAAATTGGCCCCTTTGTAGTCCTGCTCATCCATGGCAAATTCCAACCCGAATCGAGGGCCCTGGTATTCCAGCGCAAAGCCGATCTTCATCCTGAATGCCACTAAAGTGCCCTTCGAATGTGGGCGCCACGCTGTGCACGCCGAAGTACCAGGCACGCTTGGGGGCTTGGGCGGCCAGGGGAAGCGTTGCAACCAGGCAAAGGGCAAGAGCGGAGCGGATCATAGAGCCTCCAGTGGCGCACGTAGGCCTACCTATCGGCAGCGCTGGGCAAGAGAATAGTCCTGACAAAAAAAATAATCGGAACCTTTGATGCGTCTTTTTTCCCTTACGCAATTTAAAAACAACTGCCGTCAATCGAAATTCCCGCCATGCGATTCACGCGCTGAGGCTCATATTCAGGATGATCACTGCTGGTGGCACCGCCGAACCACCATCCAGCAGGTACCAATGGAACGCAGCCAAGGAGACCGCAAAGTCACCTTGGCTGCATTCTTTCCACTTGGCTTACTTCCGGCTGGCGGGCGGGATGATGCCGTTCGTGCGGAGATACACCACCAGTTGGCCGTAGTGATCAAAGCCGTGGCCGACCGTCATCACGGCCAGCGAAAGCCGGGTCGCAGGTGCGCCCCAGGGAGCCTTGATCGGCTCAATGACGTTCTTTTCCGTAATGCTCGCCATCGCCTTGTGGAGATAGACGAAGGAGCCTTTCAGGAAGGAGACGATCTCGGCCTGGGTTTTCAGGTTCTCGGGGCCATCGTCCCCTCCCAATTCAACCGGTGCCTTTTCACCCAGAATGCCGGCGGCGAACAGGTAATTGGCCGCGGCGAGATGGCGGGCCTGAAGGGCGAAACTCTTGACGCCTTTGAATTCGCCGCCGGAGGGCACGAAGTTGAACTTGTCGGCGGGCTGGGCCTCCACCAGGGGAACCAACTGGCCTTCCAGGTAGGCGACCTGTCGATCGAGCACCCGGTCAAAGGTGGGAGTGGGGGCCGGAGCTGGGGCTGGAGCCGGCGTTTGGGCAACCGCCAGCCCGGAGATAGAAAGAGCGAAGGCTAGCATTGGCGTCTTCATCGGTTCTCCTAGAAAAGGTGTGGAAGCATAGCGCGGAATCGACCCGGCAGGCCTGAAGGTTAGGGTTCCCAGAACCGCGCCACCTCAGCCAAAATGCTCACAGAAACCGCTTCCTGCGCCGAGTGTTTAAACCAGTCCTGGGGAAAACATTCCACAAACGCGGGCTCCAGAAAGCGCCCATCCAGCAGGGCGATCAGACCGCGTTCTTCGGGGCCCCGAATCACGCGGCCCGCTGCTTGAATCGCCTTGGCCATGGCGGGGTAGGTGTAGGTAAAGGCCTCGCCTTCGCCATAGGTGCGCTCGAAATACTCTTTGGTGAGTTTGCGTTCCAAGTCGAAGGGCGGAATGGGTGGCCCCACCACCACACACCCAATGAGCGCCTCGCCAGGCAAATCGATGCCTTCCGAGAGCGACCCGCCCTGCACCGCCAAAACGACCAAACCCCGTTCCTCATTAAGCGCCACAAGGATCTCTTTCAGGGCTTCGGCGCTGGCTCTCCGTGGCTGGTGCAGAATTCGAAAACCCGGAAGATCCAAATAGGGCACCGTCTTTTCGAGGAATTCAAAACTCGGGAAGAACACTAGGTAATTACCTTGACGCAGGGGCAAAACCTTAGAAATGAATTGCGCGATGCGCGGAGTTTCCTGTTCGCGCCGACGATACAGGGTTGAAATTTGCGGAACGATAAGCAGACAGCGATGTTCAGCCGGAAAGGGTGAGGGTATTTCCTCGCTTCGCATCGGTTCAAAGCCTGAGAGCCGCGCGTAGAAATCGAAGGGCTTCAAGGTGCCTGAAAACAGCACCGCGCCTGCCAGTGGTTTGAAGCGCTCCGCGAGGTAGGGCGAAGCATCCACACAGGTGATCTGCAGGCAACCCGGTGGAATCCAGGTGAGCAAATGAGCCTCAGTTCGTTCGCGCAACACACCGCAGAATTCCGACCACTGGCGCAGCAACTGCACGAGCGGATGACTGGGCGCGAGTTCGGTCCCCTCTGCGGCCGCCTTCGCCACGAGTTTACGAATGCGCTGCTCCTCGGCGTTGAAAAGGCTTGGATCGACCTCCAATTTTCGATGGGGTCCCTGGTGGGATTCCACAAGCCGCAGGCAGCGCTGAAGCTGGCGCGTGAAGCTGCCCTTCAGGCTAGAGCGTTTGCCCTTCCACCCCTTCTTGAGAGCACTTAGTTGGGCCATCTCCAGGGCAGGTGAGAACCAAGCCGTGGCGCGGTTGGGAAGGTTATGGGCCTCGTCGATCAACAGAATATTTTTGGATTGGGCCGCCTCGTCTCTGAAGAAACGAATCAGGGTCGCCGAAGGCGAAAGGGCGTAGTTGTAGTCGCCGATGATGACGTCGGCGTTGCGCGCGGCATCCAGGGAAAGTTCGAAGGGACAGAGGTTGAATTCATCCGCCAGTTCCTGAATGCGTTCCGAATCCGCGCAACCGGCCTCGGCCAATCGAGCCAGGGCGCAAGAGTCCTTCAACCGGTCGTAATAGCCCTTGGCCCGGGGGCACACATCGGGATGGCAGTGAACTTCGGCCTGCGGGCAAATGCGCTCCTTGGCGCGCAGGGTGATGGACCGCACGGGATGACCGGCCTCGCGCAGGCGGCGCACGAAGGCTTCCGCCACCGAGTGTTGGCTGTTGCGCGGGGTCAGGTAGAACACGCGGAGATCATCCGCCAAGGCCTTCTGCAGTCCTGGATAGAGCACGGCCGCCGTCTTGCCCAGGCCTGTGGGGGCCTGCACCAGTAGGCGAGCTTGGTCGTTCAGCGATTCCTCGACCAGAGCCAAGAGGCGCTCTTGTCCCGGACGCGGCGCGATGAAGGGAAAGTGCAATCCCTGGCCTATCGCAGTTCGCTCCGCCGCGCGCGCCACGGCCTCGAGGTGTTGAAGGTGAAGGCCCTGAAGTTGGGCTTCCACCCACACCGAAAAGGCCTCCGCATCGAAGGGAACTTCGACCACGGTTTCGGTTTCATCCAGCAAGGAAATCACCCGCAGGCGGCACGTGGGTGCGATTTCGCTCGTTTGGGCTAAAAGCCAGGCATACATCCGAACCTGTTGCGCAAAGGGATGAATAGGATTCGCCTCGAGTGCCCGCAACAAGCCTTGGGGCTGAAAGGTGGTCTTGATTTCCTCCAGAATCGGCACCACACCTGGAATCAAGACATCGACCCGCCCGCGCACCATGCATTCGAAATCACCGTGTTCCAGGGTCCGAAGCACCGTGCGTTCGCTTTGGAGATCCGCGTGTTCTTGCGCCAAGCGCTTCTGCACTTTGGTATGGAGACGAATGCCCAAGGCCGCAGCATCCTCTTCCAACTGAAACGAAAGTGAAGCATCCAGGCTGCCGCTGGGTTCCAGAGGCAAAACGAAATCGCGCACGGAGCGCGTGATCCGCGGCATCACAGATCCAGATTCGCAAAGAGCCCCGGTTCCGCCACGCGACTGGCTTCGGCCGCCTGCAATCGGTATTCCTGCTCCACCACCAACGAACCCGCCCGAATGCCCAACAGGCGCAGCTTGCGATCCAAGGTGACCCGCTTCAGGCTGGCCCGGGCTGCATCAATCAACGCAGGCGAATCACCGATGGGCACCTGAAAGGAAAGATCTCGGGTGAGGGTGGAAAAATCCTCGAAGCGCACCTTGATGCCGACACTGCGCGCCAGGTAGCCCTTGCGGGCCAGATCCTGGGCCAAGCGTTCGCACATAGTCACGAGGATGCGGGTCAGTTCCTCCCGATCCTGTTTGGGATGAAGGTCGCGCTCGAAGGTGCTTTCCCGGCTGATGGATTTTGGCTCTCGCAACAGTGTTAACGGACGATCATCGCGACCGTGAGCGGCCTCATGGAGCCACGCCCCGTAGCTTTTACCAAAGTGCTCGATCAGGAATGCTGGCTCCATTTGGGCAAGCTCACCAATGGTGCGGATCTGCAACGCCTCGAGCTTCACCGTGGCCTTGGGACCGATGCCATTGATCACCGAGCAGGCTAACGGCCAGATCCGCGTGGGAAGATCTTCCATTCCGAGAATCGTCAGGCCATCCGGTTTCTGCAATTCCGAAGCGATCTTGGAGAGCAGTTTATTAGGTGTCACCCCAATGGAACTAGAGAGTCCCGTAGCCTGCTTCACCGCATCCTTGATCCGCTGGGCAAGTTCTCGGGTTTCACCGAGGACCTCCGTTAGATCCAGAAAGATCTCGTCGATGCCGCGGTCTTCAAGCTGCGGTGCGATCTCTGCCACGGCGGCCTTGAAGGTGCGTGAAATCCGGCTGTAGGTTTCGTAATCACCGGGCAGCAAGATGGCATCCGGTGCCAGCACCGCGGCCTTCATCAAGCCCATGCCCGAGCGCACGCCAAAGGCCCGCGCCTCGTAGGTAGCTGTGGTGACCACGCCTCGGCCCGCATAGTTGCGCAGACGCTGAAAGCCCTGCGAATCGCTAGCGGCAGATCGCTTGCGCCCGCCGATTACCACGGGTTGTCCTCGCAGTTCCGGATAGCGCAGCAACTCCACCGACGCGAAGTAGGCATCCATATCGAGATGGGCGATGCGGCGAGGCAGAACGAAGCGCGAGGGCACCCAAACACCCATCAAGAAGTCTGGCGAAATTATAGCGAAACAATCTTGGGTTTTGGGTTTGATGTTGAAACAGAAAAAAAACAACACGGAGACACAGAGAGCACGGAGAAGGACACTGAGGCATCACGGCTGGACGATACCAAGGGTGCAATTAGGCTCTAGGGTCCGCCGAAGGCGAGGCCGCTGCTTTGCGGCGGCCGGTGTGTGTGGATTCTCTGCGCGCTGCCTAACGGGCAAACAGAGAATCCACGCACACCCCGCCCTGGAACCTACGATGAGTGGGTCGAAACCTCTCCTTGGCAGTTCTCTGTGCTCTCCGTGCCTCTGTGGTGAAAATCTTTTGCTTATAACCTGGGCTTAGATTCCTTCGGCAATGAGCGGAGTTCCCATTTTCACGGGGCGAGGCTGGCGCGGCAGCCAGAATTCCAGAAAGAGCGGCTGAGCCACTTGCCCGGCGGCCTTAAGGCGTTTGAGCGTACCGGCCTGATCGAGGCCCGCCACCACGATGGCGAAGGCGTGGGAGAGCGCGGCGAAGGTAGTGAGACTGTGGCTATAGAGAAGGTCCTCGCTGGGCACGGGAATCAGAAGATCGGAGTGCAACGCCAAGGGCGAGTCTTTGCGATCCGAAAAGGCCAGGATCTGCACGCCGTTTTCCCGCGCAAAGGCCATGGCATCCACGGTTTCCCGGCTGTAGGGCGGAAAGCTGATGGCCACCAGCAGATCGCCGGGCCCCAAGTTGGCCACCTGGGTGGCATAGTCCGAGGGAATGGCCGCCACGCAGGGTAGACCCGCTTGCGTAAGGTAGAAGGCCAGAATCAGGCACATCATGTGCGACACACCGCGACCGAGAATGACTCGGTGATGGGCCTGCACCAACATGCGGGTGGCCTCCGCGAGCAAGGGTTCGTCCACATCCTGCATGAGGCGCTGGAAACACAGACCATCGCGGCGGGTCACTTCAGCCAGGGTGCCGTGGATATCCCGCAAGGGTGCATTGGCTTCGGCCGCGCTCTCCACGGTGCGCATGCTGCATGCGGTGCGCAGGGCATCCCGAAACTCGATGAAGCTGTGGTACCCCAGTCGTTTGGCGAGGCGAAGCACCGTGCCTACGCTCACTTGCGCCCGTTCGGCCATGGCTTCGATGCCCCACATGGCCCCCAACAAAGGATCGGCGGTTAGACAATCCACCACATTCCGCTGCCCGGGTGGCAACTCGCTGTAGGCCTGCAAAAGGCGGGTCTCGATCTCGGGGATGGGCGATGGGGAAGTCATTGACTGATGTTACTCCATCGACTTTTTCAATGTCTAGAAACGCGCCCAGAGCCGTTCCGCGAGACTCCGCGAGCGTGCGGCCACCGCCGCCTCATCGAATTCGGGGGCCAAGCATCGGCCTTCCATGAGCACCCGCCCCCCCGCGATGGTGGTATCCACGGTCGCCTGCGCGAGGCCAAAGACGAGGTGCCCCAAAACCGTGTCATCTCGCAAGGGCGTGGGCGGATGATAGTCCACCACGATCACATCCGCAGCCGCACCTTCCTGAATCACACCGATGGGAAAGCCCCATAGACCGGTTGCCAATTCGGGGTTACGCACCACCAGCGCGTCGGTGAGTTCCAGGAAGCCGCAACTGGGATTGTCCTGGCGAAGATGCTGCGCCCAAAGGCCCACGCGCAATTCTTCCAGCATTGCGACGGTCATGGCATCGGTACCCAGTCCCACGCGCACACCACGTTGCACCAGACTCACCACGTTCGCGATTCCCACGGCGTTGTTGAGGTTGGACTGAGGGTTGTGGGCCACAAAGGTATCCGTTTCGGCAAGCGTATCCATGTCCTGCTCGCTCACATGCACGGCATGAGCGGCGATGGTGGAAGGACCGAGCAGCCCGTGTTCGCCCAAACGCGCCACAGGCGTTCGACCAAAACGATCCACGTTGAACGCCACATCGGCGGAAGCCTCGGCCACATGGACATGGAAACCCGCGCCCTGAGCCATTTTGCGAGCGCGATCGAGGCTCTTATCCGAAAGCGTAAAGGCCGCATGAAGTCCGAACAGAGCGCGTAATTGTGGATCCTGTTCCCTGGCGCAGCGTTCCAAGAAGGCAGCGTTTTCAGCGAGCCCAGCATCCAAGACAGCCTCGCCATCGCGATCCGATAGTTCATAGCATAGGCAAGCTCGCAGCCCCATGCGCTTGACCGCACCCGCGATGCGATCCAACGAACCCGTCACCGCGCCTGGGCTGGCATGATGGTCCACCAAGGTCGTGGTGCCCTTGCGGATGGCGTCGAAGAGGATGACTTCGGCCGACACTTCCACATCGTCCAAAGACAACTGACGATCCAGCCGCCACCAGAGGTTATGGAGAACCTCCTGGAAGTTGGCACTTGGAGCAGCCTTGCCTAGCCCGCGCACCAGCGTGGAATAGAAATGCATGTGAGCGTTGATGAGGCCCGGCATCACGATCTTGCCTGCCGCATCGATCACGCGATCAACGGGGCCTTCGATGGCTGTGGCGATGCGCGCAATGCGATCATTTTCGATCAGCAATTGCTGGCCTTCAACGACGCGACAGGTTTTGCCAAAGGTGAGGATCGTGCCGTTTTTGATCAGGATTCGCATGGCTGCACCGATCTAGGAATAGGTTCACAGATAAACACAGCGAAGTTCTGCCGCAACAAAAAAACGATTTACCACGGAGACACGGAGAGCACAGAGAAAAAGAGAGAAAGCTGTGGGGTTCTTTCTATTTCGATTCCTGATTCTTATTCTTTTGCTTTTCTCCGTTTTCTCCGTGTCTCCGTGTCTCCGTGGTGATTTTCTTTTTCAAATGAATGCCACCAAGTCCCTGGAGCGTTTGATTTTTACAGCCCCACTTCTCGATTGAACGATTCGATCAGGCGATCGAAGCCATGAACTTCTTCCCATAGTTCGGTCCAGTATTCGGGTTCCCACTGGGCGCAGATTTCTTCGTAGGTCTTGCCCTGCTGTTCCACCCAGGTGTAGTACTTCAGGTTGTGGATGGCCTTCTTTTCGGGGTGCGTGAGTTCCTTGAAGTGGTCCACATTCTGGCGCTCAAAACTCCCGATGTAGGTGGTGGCAGCGGTAAGGGTGGTGAAGGCACCGCGCTCGGCCGTGAGTTCTTCGAGGCGGCTGGCATACATGGCCGCACTATCCGTAAACATGGTCAGAATCACATCCTGCTCGTTCAGTTCCCAATGTTTCGCGGCCTTGATGGCGGCCAGCACATTGCAGATGCTGCTGATTCCGAGCAGGCTCAAGTCGGCAATCTCGGCCTTGGATACGCCAAGCCCAGTGAGATGCGCATGACCTTCGGGTTCATTGAAGAGGCGGAAGATTCGCATGCAGTCTTCGTCATCGATGGCAGCCACGGCATCGGTATTGCGCACGTTGTGCACCCAAGGCACATGCTTATCGCCGATGCCTTCGATACGGTGATCACCAAAGCCGTTGTTCAGCAAGGTGGGGCACTGCTGGGCTTCTGTGGCGACAACCTTCACATTGGGAAAGATGGTCTTCAGGTAATCCCCGGCGGCAATGGTGCCGGCGCTGCCTGTAGCACTAACATAGGCGGCGAGCCTGGAACCTTCACCCGCCACAGCGCGAAAGGCTTCCTCAATGGCGGGGCCCGTGACGTGAAAATGCCAGATGGGATTTCCGAACTCCTCGAACTGGTTGAAGATCATGTGCTGCGGATCGCGCTTCAGCTCCCAGCATTTGTCGTAGATCTCCTTCACATTCGATTCGCAACCGGGTGTGGCGATGACTTCGGCACCGATTTCCGCCAGCCACGTAAAGCGTTCCTTTGACATATTTTCAGGAAGCACCGCCACGGGTACGCAGCCCAGGATCACGCTATCGAAGGCGCCGCCCCGGCAGTAGTTCCCAGTGCTGGGCCACACGGCCTTGTGATGTTCGGGGTCGAATTCGCCACTCACCAACCGCGGCGCGAGACAGCCAAAGGCCGCGCCAACCTTGTGTGCACCGGTGGGGAAATACTTCCCGATCATGCCGAAGATCCGGGCCTTTATGCCCGTGATGGCCCGGGGAATCTCCACGAAGTTGGGGCCACCATACAGGCCTGTTTCCATGTCGTTCTTCCAGGAAATACGGAAGAGATTGACGGGGTTCAACTCCGAAATCCCCACGCCCTTGAGCTTCGCCTTGATGGCATCGGGAATGCTCGCGGGGTTGCGCATCTGCTGGAAGGTCGGAATCACAATTCCCCGCTCGCGGCAACGTTGGGCGGTGCGCTTGAGCACGGGTTCGTTGATGAACTTCACGATGCGGGATGCGGGTTGAGACATGCTTAAGCTCCTAAAAATTGGAATTCGTTTTATCGGTGTCCATCGCAGTCATCAAATTACCGGCTCTCCCACAACTCGCCGCTGGAAATCGGTAAGTAGAAAATGGGTTCACCACA
>JAIFMW010000167.1 GCA_020048105.1 Deltaproteobacteria bacterium
TCGAGGAGCACGGCGCCATCGAGCATCGAGCGCTCAACAGTCACGCCCTTGAGGCCAGCCTTCTGCATCTTTTCCATAAGGCGACGGCTAAAGGCCTTGCCCTTTTCGGCAATGACTTCTTTAGTCTTGGGATCCTTAATGTCCTCAAGAGCCTTCTGCCCCACAAGCAGCTCGCAAGGAGCCAGAAGCAGGTCTTCCTTCTTCAGCGAGAAGTGATAGGGCGTATAGAAGTGGGAAAGAATTGACTGGTTGTCGGCGAGGCGCTCATCAAACAATCCGAGCGAACGGAGGAATGTCGAACCCAGGAATTTACGCTTGCGATCGATCCGCGCGTAAAGCAGGCCCTTCGTATCCAGTTCGAACTCGATCCAAGATCCCCGGTAGGGAATGACCTGAGCACTGTAGAGCGCCTTATCGGAAGAAATCGCGAAAAACACCCCGGGGCTGCGGTGCAACTGGGAGACAATCACGCGTTCTGTGCCGTTGATGATGAAGGTGCCGCGATCGGTCATCGTCGGGATATCGCCGAAATAGACTTCCGACTCCTGGCTTTGTTTGTATTTTCGGTTGCCCTTGTCGTCCTTCTCGAACTGATTTAGGCGCACACGAATCTTAAGGGGCGCTGCCATTGTGGCCCCGCGCTCCATGCATTCCTCGAGACTCATCTTGGCGTGGAGCCCAACAGGCTCGTTGCACACGTCACAGATGGTCGCTTCGTTCTTGTTGCGGGTACCGCACTTCGGGCAATCCACGCTGGGGTCCTTGGGATGCTCGGCCACAATGTGGTGGCCGCAGCTCTTACAGGTGGTGCGGAGATGGGCGAGCCCCTCGTTCTTACCGCACTTGCAGGCCCAATGCCCTACGGTGTAATCAATGAATTCGACTTCCAATGCGGCATCAGTGCCGTCTGGATTCTTCCCGTTGTGTACGGGGAACATGGCATCAAAAACGGTACGCAATCCGCGATTCTGCCGCTCTCCATGGAGCAGGTTCATCTGGAGAAACTCGTCGTAGCTACGCTTCTGAATATCGATCAGATTCGGGATCGGAACCAAGGAGCGGATCTTCGCGAACGAATGACGCTGGCGGTAAATGTTCTGCTGAACGGTCATGGTTCACTCCAGGATCATGCCGGAAAGCGCCATAGCGACTCTCCGAAAAGGCACGGGATTGGATTCTTCGGCGACGAACGCCATGCAGGCAAACCTCGAGCGGACCCTTCCCTCACCCTGGAGAGAAGCGGACCCCAACGATTTGGACCTGCACGTGCGGGGGATGTGTTGCAACCGAAGCCCTTCGTGGTGGCTGGGTTCTGCAAGTCCGGGGCGCCGATCCGGACGTAAGGAATAAGCATACCACTTTGCGGCGATAGCGCAAAGTGCAAAGCGCAAGGCGCATTCGGCGCCTCGCACTTTGCAATTTCCAGCGGAACTAGTCTACTTGATGGTGACCTTGGCGCCGGCTGCTTCGAGCTTTTCCTTGATCTTGGCGGCTTCTTCCTTGGTGGCGCCTTCCTTGACGATCTTGGGAGCGCCGTCCACCAGGTCCTTGGCTTCTTTCAAGCCGAGGCCGGCGACGATCTCGCGGACCGCCTTGATGACGTTCAACTTGTTGCCACCGGTTTCGGTGAGCTCAACATTGAACTCGGTCTGCTCTTCGACGACGGCGGCAGCGCCACCGGCGGGGGCGGCAGATACAGCCGCAGCAGAGACGCCGAAGCGCTCTTCAAGAGCCTTGACCAAAGTGGCCAGCTCAAGAACGGTCATGGTTTCGATTTCTTGGATCAACTGATCGGCGGTGAGAGCCATGGAATTCTCCTCTCAATATTTTGAAATTCGTGGTTGGGGGTGGGGACGCTAATTCACGAAGCTAAGCCTCGTTAAGCTGCGCCTTCCTTCTGCTGCCGGATCTGATCAAGCGCGATGGCCAAACCAGAAATGGGATACTGCATGAGGTAAAGCAGCTTGCCGATGAGAATGTCGCGGCTCGGGAGTTCAGCAATGGCCTGAAACTCTTGAATCGTGACAGCCTTCCCATCCAGAATAGCGCCCTTGAAAGAGGCGGCGGGATTGTCCTTCAGGAAAGTATGGACAGCCTTTGCCAGTGCCACAATATCGCCCTGGCTGGTTGCCACGGCCGTGGAACCCTTGAAATGCCCAGTGAGCACCTCAAAAGCGGTCTCTTTCACGGCCAGACGAAGCAGGGTGTTTTTGGATACCCGATACTGCGCCTTGCTTTCACGGATGCCTTTGCGGAAGGCGGTATCCTTAACGACGGTGAGTCCCTTGAAGCCCAACACCACCGCGGATTTAGCAGAGCTGAACGTGCCCTTTAGGAGGGCGACTTCTTGATGCTTCTGTTCGCGTTCCATAATCCGCCTCACTTCTCAACAGTACTGGTGGACACAGTCACGCTGGGGCCCATCGTCGAAGCCATATGGATGGCCTTGACGTATTTGCCCTTGGCAGCAGCAGGCTTAGCCTTGTGCACAGCATCGATCAGAGCCTTGGCGTTTTCCGCCAGCTTTTCGATACCGAAGGAAAGCTTGCCCACGCCCGCGTGGATGATGCCGGTCTTGTCGACGCGGTATTCCACCTTACCAGCCTTGATTTCTTTGATGGCCTTGGCCACATCAAAGGTCACAGTGCCAGTCTTGGGGTTCGGCATGAGGCCACGGGGGCCGAGCACTTTGCCCAAACGTCCCACGCCCTTCATCATGTCCGGAGTCGCCACAAGCGCGTCGAACTCCAGGAATCCGCCCGCGATGCGCTCAACAAGATCGTCGCCACCGACGATCTCCGCACCAGCGGCCTCCGCATCCTTGATCTTTTCGCCCTGAGCGATGACGGCCACCCGCATGGTCTTGCCCGTGCCGTGAGGCAGGACAAGAGTGCCGCGAACCATTTGGTCCGCATGACGGGGGTCAACACCTAATCTCATGTGGACTTCAACCGTCTCGTCGAACTTGGCAAAAGCCACGTCCTTAATGGTGTTGAGGGCCTCATTGAGGTCATAGGGGCGATCTTCGATCTTGGAGGCGGCGGCCCGGAATTTCTTGCCAGGTTTTGCCATGTATATCTCCTATTCGGAAGACCTTCCGCGATGACGGTCGCGGTTACCGGGAGTTCCGCACGGCGCGGTCCTCCGCAAAAATCAAACTCGAAACTAGTCGGTAATTTCAACGCCCATGGATCGGGCGGAACCAGCAATCGAACGCATGGCTGCTTCAAGATTGCCAGCATTCAGATCAGGCATTTTGGCCTTGGCAATCTCTTCCAGTTGCTGCTTGGTCAACTTACCAACCTTCTGTTTGTTAGGCGTGGCGCTGCCCTTTTCGAGGCCGAGCTTCTTCTTGATAAGGACCGCCGCAGGGGGGGTCTTCAGAATGAAGCTGAAGCTGCGATCACCAAAGACCGTGATTACAACAGGAACGATGGTGCCCTTTTCAACAGCACCCACGGATTTCGCGTTGAACTGCTTCACGAATTCCATGATGTTGACGCCATGCTGACCGAGAGCCGGGCCCACGGGAGGAGCGGGGGTCGCAGAGCCAGCAGGAAGCTGGAGCTTGATGTAGCCAGTAATTTTCTTTGCCATTTGTCTCTTCCTTTTCCCGCAGCGGATTCCAGCAAATGCTGGCGACTGCTGCCTTGAGGGCGTGCGGCAGGATTACCGCCAGCCTGGTTTGATAATCCGAGAAACGCTCTAGCGTTTTTCGACCTGAATAAAATCGAGTTCCACGGGTGTGCTACGACCAAAGACAGTAACCAAGACTTTGATCGTGGAACGCTCTTCGTGAATCTCGTCCACATCCCCTTCAAAGTTAGCGAAGGGGCCGTCTATGATACGCACCTTATCGCCCTTCTCAAAGTGGAATTTTGGCTTGGGACGTTCCTGAGTCTCCTCAGTGTGGTGCATGATCTGCCGAACTTCCTCGTCCGTCAGCGGTGTCGGCCGCTTCTTGTTCGCGCCGACAAAGCTTGTAACCTTAGGCGTGTTCCGCACCAAATGCCAATCAGCGTCTTCCATTTCAAGACTGGCGCCCTTGGCATGAACAGCGATCTGGACAAGCAAGTAGCCGGGGAAGGATTTGCGCTTTTTGAGGACGCGCTCCTTCTTGCCGGATTTAGCATCAACCTTCATTTCTTCATAGGTCTCTTCGGGAATCTGGATATCACCGAAAAATTCATCCCGAGCTTCCATCTTGATTCGCTGGCGCAGGCTTTCCATCACCTTTGCCTCATATCCCGAGTAGGTATGGATGATGAACCAAGCCAACTGTTGCCCGGAAGCCTGCGCGGGAGGCGCTTCTTGTTGAGTACCGATGAGGTCGGTCATGGCTTCCTCCTGGCCTAGTGGTGCGGGAGGATGAACTTCATCCCCCAGGTGATGACCAAGTCCGCAACGTAAAGGAAAAGCCCCACAAAGGCAGACACGAAAATCACGGCCCCGGTAGAGCTCATGACTTTCTCTTTTGCAGGCCAATCCACCCGGTTAAGTTCAGCGAAGAGGTCTTTTGTCTGTTGCTTAATGGCACTAATCACGATGAACCCCCGCAGCGGGCAGACTTTCAAGAAACCGGCCCCAGCACGATTGGCTGGGGCCGAAGCACGAAGTGGCAGGGGAGACAGGGGTCGAACCTGCGACCTGCGGATTTGGAGTCCGCTGCTCTGCCAACTGAGCTACTCCCCTATATCAAGAGGCCGTAAAACCTGGCCCCGCCTTAGCGGGGCCAGGCCAACGACTCACTTCGATTCGCGATGGGGCTTATGGCCACCACAGAACCGGCAGAACTTTTTGAATTCAAGCTTGCCCGTGGTGGTTTTCTTGTTTTTAGTGGTGGTGTAATTCTTACGCTTACACTCAGTGCACTGCATTTGAACGATATCGCGCATGTCTAATCCTTGCTATTCGATGACTTCGTCGACGCGGCCGGAACCGACCGTGCGTCCACCCTCACGGATGGCGAACTTCAGGCCCTTTTCCATCGCGACGGGGCAGATGAGTTCTACCGTCAAGGTGACGTTATCGCCAGGCATGACCATCTCGCGGCCAGCTTCCAAGGTGATGGAGCCCGTCACGTCGGTCGTGCGGAAGAAGAACTGAGGACGGTACTTATTGAAGAAGGGAGTGTGACGACCACCCTCATCCTTGCCCAAGACGTACACAGCGGCCGTGAACTTGGAGTGGGGAGTGATACTGCCGGGCTTGGCCAACACCTGACCACGCTCAACATCCTTGCGCTCGACGCCGCGCAGGAGAATGCCGGCGTTGTCGCCCGCTTCGCCCTGATCGAGGAGCTTCTTGAACATTTCGATGCCGGTGACGACCTTCTTGACCGTGGGCTTGATGCCGACGATTTCGATGTCTTCGCCAACCTTGACGACACCCTGCTCGATACGACCGGTGACGACGGTGCCACGACCCGTGATCGTGAACACGTCTTCGATGGGCATGAGGAAGGGCTTGTCCTTGGGACGGGCAGGATCGGGGATGTAGGAATCCACGGCTTCCATCAGGTCCATGATGCACTTGCACTCAGGAGCCGCAGGATCGCCAGAATCCATAGCCTGTTTGGCAGAACCCGAAACGATGGGGATGTCGTCGCCAGGGAAGCCGTAGGAGGAAAGCAACTCACGGAGCTCCATTTCAACCAACTCGGCCAATTCGGGATCCGCAATGTCCATCTTGTTCATGAACACGACCAAAGAGGGCACACCAACCTGACGGGCGAGCAGGATGTGCTCACGGGTCTGAGGCATGGGGCCATCGGTGGCAGCAACCACGAGAATGGCGCCGTCCATCTGGGCCGCACCCGTGATCATATTCTTGATGTAATCAGCGTGACCAGGGCAATCCACGTGCGCATAGTGGCGACGGGTGGTCTGGTATTCCACGTGAGCAGTGTTAATCGTGATCCCACGAGCCTTTTCCTCGGGAGCCGAATCGATCTGGTCATAAGACTTCACGGCGCCGCCATGAAGCTTGGACAAGATCATAGTGATGGCAGCCGTCAACGTGGTTTTGCCATGGTCCACGTGACCAATGGTGCCGATGTTGACGTGCGGCTTCGAGCGATCGAATTTCTCCTTGGCCACGATTGCCTCCTGAGGTGGGTGTGAAGTGACGGACTTACAGGTAAAAAGCAGTGGAGCCCACAGCCGGGATTGAACCGGCGACCTCGTCCTTACCAAGGACGCGCTCTGCCACTGAGCTATATGGGCTTTGTTTTGCTGGAGCGGGAAACGGGGTTCGAACCCGCGACATTCAGCTTGGAAGGCTGACGCTCTACCAACTGAGCTATTCCCGCCTGGAAACCAGTTTTCCTCGAAAAACTGGAGGGTGGTGCCGAGAGAAGGATTCGAACCTCCGTAACGCGATGCGTGGCAGATTTACAGTCTGCTGCCATTAACCACTCGGCCATCTCGGCATTGTCTTGGGTTGTCAAATTCCCTAATTCGGTAGGCTTTGCGGACAAAGCTTTCCTGAGAGGGAATCCGAAAGATATCACGCAAATCGAAGGGTCACAACCAAAAACTTCAAGAGATCTCAGTCCCGCGCATCGCCAGGACGCGGAAGATCATTACGGCTGCGGCTGCCGAAACATTAAGACTTTCGATCCCACCGGGCATGGAAATACTAAGAAGCGCATCGCAATTTTCAGCAATCTTCTGATGAAGACCTTCGCCTTCGGAACCCATCACGAGGACCGTGGCGCGATCAAAAGGCTCTCGGAGGTAATCCGAACTCTTTGGCCCAGCTGCAAGGCCATAGACCCAGGCTCCGGCTGATTTAAGGTCCTCCAAGGCTCGTGCGAGGTTTACCACTCTTACCAATGGGACTCTCCCCGCAGTTCCTGCGCTCGATCGAATGACCGTATCGTTCACCTGGGCGCTTCTTCGCTCAGGGAAGATGACACCATCTGCTCCTGCCGCCGCGGCGGAACGCAGAATTGCCCCAAAATTGTGGGGATCCGTGACTCCATCAAGAGCCAGCACAAGGGCTGCGTTTCCTCGGGCTTGCACCCGCTCGAGAAGCGTTTCCATGGAGTCGAACTGGATTTCACTACCTTCACCAATCACGCCCTGGTGTCGCTGCCCCTGGGCCCGGCGGTCGAGCCCCTCCATCGGCTCCTGGTGAACAGTGGCACCGGCAGTGCGTGCATCAGCACGCAGCTTTGCGCATCGGCCCCAGGCCACTGGCGCCACTCGAAGAACATGCAGCTCACCGCGTGTTAGTGCTTCCTCGCAGGCATGGGGGCCAAGAAATTGCATGAATTAAAAGCTCCGCTTGAAGCCAATGGAGAACAGATGACCCATTCCTTCGACCCGAGTCGTGGTACCTGTTGCGCGATAACCAGAACTTGCCCAGGCGCCGTCGAGGGTAGTGTTATCAACATCTTTATTTTGCCGAAACAGGTATCCGAGATTGATCTCACCACCCCAAATTCGGTAGCCGACTCCGGCAGAAAAAGAGGCTGAGCGCGACCCGGAAATCATCGGATTAACAGAGGCATCGTCCTGAACGGCAGGATCAACACCGAATCCAAGGCGGAAGGTCCAGTCCTTCGCCATGGCCATTTCGCCCGTGAGCGAAGCCCCGAATCCGCTCCGGTATCCACTCGCCAAAGGCTGAGAGTTAATGCTGCCGCTGGGAGTGACCAAGACCGGAGCGGTGGGCAGCTCGAGTTTGGCCCCGTCCACATGTCTCATATCAAATTCCCAGGTAAAGAATTGGCTGAAGCGATGCCGTACCCCGAGGCTTGCTTTTCCCGGCAGGGCGATGCGACGCGAACCCGCCTGAAACTGCGTCTGAGCCACCAGGACAGCGCCTTTGGTTTCAATGCCAATCGGAGGTCGACTAAAGCCGTCATTGTCGAAATAGACGGGCTGGCGTGAAGACGCACCAGCCTTCAGGCTCAAGTTTCCACTGAGAGACGATTGATAGGCCCCCGCAAAGGTCCACCGAGGATTGATGGCCCAACGAAAGCCGGCAGCGAGAGAAGGAACCGTGACGCTTCCGCTTTGCTGCCCCTCGATCTCCACAAGAGCCAATGGTACATTGGTTGCGCTCAAGGGTTGGGTTGGAACATCAGGAACGGCGGAGCGAAGATTTACACTTGAGCCGAAGGAAAGGCGAGCAACCCCAAGACCAACGCCGAAGGAAATATCTGGGCGCAAGGCCCAGGCCGTTTGGAATTCAATCCGTTGGGCTTTAAGATCCAGACTGGTCGTCAGGAAGCGGACAGAACTTTCCACGGGCAAGGCAGCGTGACGCAAAAAGGGTTCGTCTAGCTTGAGACCAAAAGCGAATCGATCATTCACTCGCCATGAAGCGCCAAAGGCCGGCAACGCGCGGTTACGATCACCGGAAAACAGGCTCCGTTGGTTGGAGGGCAACGTGATCTGAGAACCGGCCATGTCCATCCCAAGGGATAAAAATGCACTAGAGGAATCACGCAGCGTGACCAGGAGCGCCGGATTCAGCGCAGCCCCTTCCAGGCTCTGTCCAAAGGCAACACCCGCCCCGCCCCGAGCAATGCCAACAGGATCCGAGGCCGGAATCCACAGGCTCTGGGCGGCAAGAGGCATAACCCCAGCCGCGAGGCCCATCAGACCGGTTCCCAACCATCGATTCAAACGCGCCATGCCAAAACCTCCGAAATGGGTCCGCTTTCAAATGACGCGGAGGGCCCACAAGTTCAATCCACACCCCCAGGATGGCCGGAATGAGGTCGGCCCACCAAGAGGCGAATCGCCCCATCAGATTTGGCGCCATTCTTTACAACCTGTAAATTCTTCTAAAATCAGCGATCCGGGTCCAAAGGGCTCTGTCAGAATTCCCCCATCGTTCGGAGGCCTCGTGAGTGACGCCATTGCTCTCAATCCCAACAAGCTAGTTCGCGCCCTAGGGAAGCCTGCGGCTGAATTCACCAAGAAAGATATCGTTCGATTCATCGAACAAAACGATATTCGGATGTTCAATTTTCGCTATGTGGCTGGAGACGGCCGCCTCAAAAAACTCAATTTCGTCATCAACAGCAAGGAACATCTCGACAAAGTTCTATCCATGGGCGAACGCGTCGATGGTTCGAGCCTCTTTCCCTTTGTCTCTGCCGATTCGAGCGATCTCTATGTGGTGCCCCGGTACCGCACGGCTTTCGTGAACCCCTTCAGTGAAGTGCCCACCTTGGACTTCATCTGTTCGTTTTATAACAACCAGGGAGAGCCTCTCGAAAGCGCCCCGGAGTACATCCTTCGCAAGGCCCAGCGCGAATTGAAAGAGAAAACAGGCTGCACGCTAGAGGCTCTGGGCGAACTGGAATACTACTTGTTTTCAGAAGTGGATCGCATCTATCCCATCGTCGAGCAGAAGGGCTATCACGAATCCCACCCCTTCTCGAAATGGGGCTTGGTGCGACGCGAGGCCATGCAGGTCATCAGCGAAATGGGCGGAAAAATCAAATATGGCCACGCTGAAGTGGGCAACATCATCTCGGGCGACCTGGAAATGGTTCAGCATGAAATCGAATTCCTGCCGGTGCCCATCGAAGATGCTGCCGATCAACTCGTGACGGCCAAATGGGCCCTTCGGGAGGTGGCTTACAAACACGGCCTAGAAGTCAGTTTCGCACCCAAGATCATCGTAGGCCACGCCGGAAGCGGCCTTCATGTCCACAGCCGCTTAGTCAAAAACGGCGTAAATCTTATGGCCGATGAGAACGGCCTTACGGAAACCGCCAAAAAGGTCATCGCTGGCTACTTGATGTGTTCGGAATCCCTCACCGCCTTCGGCAATACGGTGCCCACATCCTTCCTCCGCCTAGTGCCCCATCAGGAAGCTCCCACCAGCATTTGCTGGGGCGACCGTAATCGTTCAGTGTTAGTGCGTGTGCCCTTGGGATGGACCGGCGTGGGCGACCGGATGCTGCGCGATGCAAATCCTCTCGAACCCTCGGGAAGCGGCACCTTTGAAAACAATCAAACCGTTGAAATTCGCAGCCCCGATGGTTCCGCCAATGTTCATTTGCTGTTGGCGGGTTTGGCCGTGGCAGCGCGCTATGGCTTAGAACACCCGGAGGCGTTGAAAATCGCTGAGGAACTCTATATCCGCGCCGATGCCACGAAAGTCCCAGGTCTCAAGCAGCTGCCAGCGTCCTGCTTCGAAGCTGGCGAATGCCTGAGTCGCGATCGGGCACGCTATGAGGAAGGCGGCGTATTCCCCGCAGGCCTTCTGGATTCGCTCATTTCGCGCCTCCAGTCTTTTGACGACCTCAATATGAGCGAAAAACTTTTCGGCAATGCCGATAGCCTTCGCCAACTGGTCCAGCGCCATCTTCACTGCGGTTAAACCAAGATAATTCCGCTCGCGCGCCTGCACTCCACCAAGGGGGCAGGCGCGAAGTTCTTGAGGGTAAACTGGCCATATGAACGCGCTGCCCTACGTCCCCGATCTCGAAACGATTGATCCCAGCCTTGATCTCCATGCCGAAATCGCTCGGCTAAGAGTTAAACGAAAAGCCGTGGTGTTGGCCCACTACTACCAAGAACCTGAAATCCAAGATTTAGCCGATTTCGTGGGTGATAGCCTGCAACTGAGTCAAGCTGCGGCAAAAACCGATGCCGAAGTCATCGTCTTTTGCGGCGTCCACTTCATGGCAGAAACGGCCAAGATCCTGAGCCCCAGCAAGACGGTAGTGATTCCCGATCTGGATGCCGGCTGCAGCTTGGCCGATCGTTGCCCGGCCGAGGCCTTTGCTGAATGGTTGAAGCAGTATCCCGGGCACGAGGTAGTCAGCTATATCAACTGCTCCGCGGGTGTAAAGGCCCTATCCACCGTGATCTGCACGAGTTCCAATGCGGTGCGCGTCGTCGAAAGCCTCCCGGCAGAAAAACCCATCGTCTTTGCCCCAGACCGGCATCTTGGCAAATGGGTGATGGCTCAGACAGGACGAAATATGGTGCTATGGCCCGGCTTCTGCATTGTTCACGAGCAGTTCACCGCAAAGCGAGTGGCTGTTCTTCGGGCCCAATATCCCGATGCGAAACTCATCGTGCATCCCGAATGCGATGCCACCGTTAGCCGCATGGCTGACTTTGTGGGCAGCACGGCCGCCATGTTGAAATTCGTGGCGGAGCGCCCCGAGCGGCAGTTTATTGTGGGCACCGAGGCCGGCATTCTTCACCAGATGCAGAAGGCTAGGCCAGATGCCGAACTTATTCCAATTCCAGCGGATAGCGGCTGCAATTGTTCGCTCTGTCCGTACATGAAACTCAACTCCATTGAAAAGCTCTATCTCTGCCTCCGAGACTTGAAGCCTGAAATCACCTTGGATGAGAGCACTCGCCTTCAAGCACTCAAGCCGCTGGAGCGAATGCTATCGCTGGGATAGTCTTCGAGGCATGCATATTCGCCGAATCACCCGTTTCCATCCCACCCGCTCGGTGGGACGGAATCCATCGTGGTGGCACCGTCTCCAACTCCGAGGCGGCACCTTGCTGCTCTCCCTCGCAATCGCGGCCATTTGCCTGGGGCTTGTCTGCGTGCCTCTGGTCTGGGCCGCAGAGCAGGTTTCGCGAGTCAACGCGGAGCTTTCACCAACCTATTCCCATGACCTAACTCGGGTCGAGGAACACTGGGTTAACCTTCCCCGGATCACCAACCTAAAACAGGGCGACGAGCCACATATCCAAGAAATGCTCGCCAGTCATCCGCTGCTCGTCGCCGTTTTGGATCGCAATTTTCCTGAACGCCTCTGGGTGCGAAAAGACCATCGATTGGTCCCGGGAACCCAAGAAGCCGATCACAGCCGTTATCTGCAATGGATCACCCAGGCTGTAGGAGGTGGAAATTTCCGCTGGATGCCTCCACTTCCCCTCAATACGGACCCAACGCATGGGCCTGCACTCGTGCTGCTCGGGGAACGTTGGATTGTCATCAAGCGGTGGGTAGTTGGCAGCCCTGAGGTCGAACGGATGTTCCGACTCATTCTCGGACCCAATCCAGGGTTTCGAGCAGGAATTCGATTGACGGTGACACCACCCCATAGCACGGAAAAACCTGAACCCTGGGGCGCAGAACCAAACCTTCAGGCTGACCCTGCCCGCCTTGCGGCCCCCTGGTTCGCCTACAACGGCACCAGCCCCACTCTCGAGGGTTGGGATATCGTAGCCATCCCTTTTCAGAAAGACAGTAAGGCCCTCTATCGGCAGGTGCTGCGCCAGGTCTGGGGCGGAGCTGCGGTCGCGGCCACGGTCGGAATCTGCCTTGGATTGGGATTATGGCTGCGTCGGCGAGTTCGCCGTCGAGCCTTGCTTGACGCCGATCGCCTGGCATCGTTGACCCACAGCCTGAAAACGCCTCTGGCAATTCTCAAATTCCGCTGCGATTCCATTCGACTCGGGCGCCTGGACCGGGATCAAACCGACGCAGAACTCATCAAAGTCGGCGAAGAAGTGGACCATCTCACCCAGGTAATACAAAACGGCCTTGAGGCCATTCACGGCAACTCGGAAGCAGGCCCCCAAGGGGAAGTGAGTCAAGCCTGGCTAGCGAGTTTGGCGGATGATCTAACACCGGCATTTCAGGCCGAGAATCGCCAACTTCGTTTGGAACTCGCTTCGAATTCTGGCCGAGCGGCCCTGCCATCCTTGCGTTCCGCCTTGCTGACTCTCCTCGAAAACGCGCTTTATCACGGAGGTGGACAAGTGACCTTCCAAACCCTCAGACAACGGCGGCGCCTCCAGATTCGAGTCCAAAACGAGGGACCTGGGCTGCATGCCCATCAATTGGAAGCCCTTGGGAAACCCTTTATGCGGATCCGCAACCAAGGCGGGGAGGGCTTTGAACACGAAGGCCAGGGGCTCGGCCTTAGTCTATTGATCCAGGTGGCCCAAAAGGAAGGCTGGGGGCTCACATTTGCCTCGGCCCCCGATGCAGGCTTTTTAGCCACCATTGAAATCCGAGCAATCTAAACCATTCAAGGAAGCATCGCCTTTGTGATTTCCGCGAAAGGATCCATTGCCTTAAAGAGATCCCTGCCGCAAGGTGAGATTAGCCCTCGGGATTGAACGCCATGACCCATCTTCTTGTGGTCGAAGACGAGCCAAATCTTCGCCAACTCCTTGTGAACAACCTAGGCTTCGAAGGTTTCTCCGTGGAAGCGGCGGAGGATGGTCTAGCCGGACTATTGGCTCACAGGGCTCGGCGGGCCGATCTCATCGTTTTAGACCTCATGCTTCCCCATATGGATGGCTTTCAAGTCATTCAGGAATTGCGAAAGGCCAATGATCACGTGCCCGTGATTATGCTCACGGCCCGGGGCTCGGAATCGGATCGCGTGCACGGGCTCAGCCTTGGGGCCGATGATTACTTGGTCAAACCCTTTTCAGTGCTGGAATTCGTGGCCCGAATCAAGGCCATTCTTCGGCGCACTCACCCCCTGGAACTACCCACGGCCTTGCGATCTGGCGCCTATCGTTTTGACCTCACGGCCATGGAAGCCCACCGTGAAAATCGCCCCTTGGACCTCACACCTCGCGAATTCCGACTCTTAGAAATCCTAATCACCCACGCGGGTTACACCCACAGCCGCACCGAGCTTTTGGAGCAGGCCTGGGGCGCTGATGCTCGGCCGACACCCCGCACGGTGGATGTTCACATTGCCAATCTGCGAAAGAAACTGGGTGATGACGAGAAGAAGAACCTAATTGCTACCGTTGGCGGCGAAGGCTACCGGTGGACGCTGCTGGTGGAGCCCGATCACTGAAGGGTGGGGTGAACCAATTCATCGCTTAGCGCGAGCATTAGCGTCTCGAAGTGGGCTTTCACGTGAAAGACTGCTCCGGGGACCAATGCCGACAATGCCCTGAAACGGGGCGCCGGCAAAAGCTGGATTGCGCCTGGCCCAAGGTGAGGGAGTTCCATGCCTTCCCAGATCGCCATGGGTGAGGTGCGGCGATGATCCCCCACCCACAGTTCCAAATGACCCTCGAATTCTAAATCTGGATTCAACCAGGCTCCGAGCACCACCCCACGAGTGTCTTCCACCGCCAGGCAACAGCCTGCCAACCCACTGCCACGCCAACCCACCAGCGCAACGGTGGGCTGGGGTAGGCGTCCAAGAATGGCCCCAGGCCCCTGCAATGGGTGCGTCTCCAGAGCCTGGCCATCCGCGCCCCTTAGCTCCATAGGCTCTGGAAGACATGCCAACAGCCGTACCCGATCCAACGGCAGGGCGAGCGATTCAGGAAGATCTCCTCGTCGATGCCATTTCTCGGCGTAGGCCAGGGCCACCCGTGCCCGCTGGAAGGCCCTGGGGCCCGACTCCAGCAGCGATTGAAGCCGCGAAGGAACCAACACTTCCGCCATCGCTTCGGGCCGCCCCTCGCCCAGACGCGTCAACCGCGCCACTTCAATCCGGTGCAGATCCACCACTCGGCTGGGGTCCGAGGGTAGCGGTGCCACCAGGACGAAACGTTCCCGCCCCTCCTCAGTCCAAATGGCCGTCCCCAGAAAAAGAGGCAATCGCTCGGCAGGTTTGGACATGAATATCCCCATAGGTCTTCCAATGAGGCTAACGCAAGGGTCATCCTTAGGCATGACCGATCCTCGTCCCATGCCTTGGAATCCCGACCGTCGTTGGGCCGATCCTCTTATTGCCCTGTTGCTATTACTTTCGGTGCTAACAACCTTCGAGGCCTTGCGCACGCAGCAAAAGCCCCGGCCCGAGCCACGCCGCGCCGGCCTCCAGAGCCGTGTCATGGAGCTGCAGGCGGCGGGCATGGCGATCGCGGGTCGGAATCAACCCATACCGCCTCCGAAAGCCGCTGGACCTTGGGACCGCGCCGTCCACGCCATCCTTCTTGCAGAAGCGGGTCGCCAAACCGAGGCCCAGCGCCAAGCCGCGTCAACGTCGGAGGCTTTTCAACGCGCTTGGCGCGGCGTTTATGCCGGGGAGGAGCCGCCATCCGCCAAGGAAATCGAAGCACTCAGGGAACCCCTTGGCGCGGGTTACGCCTTCCTACGATTCCAGGCCGCCTTGGCCGAACGCCAACACCAGAATCCCGAACCTTTTCGAACCAACGCTCGATCTTGGGTCCTGCCACGGATCGTGTTCCTGGGCCTTGCCGGAGTGACGCTGCTGGGATTGAGCGCGGTCGGAATCATCTCGACCGGCCTTCTGCTCTTCAAGAAATCCGTGAGCCACCCGGCGGCAGTGGCCCCTTGTCCGATGACGTGGCGGGCTGCAGCTCTGGCCTTTCTGGGCTGGTTCGTGGCCCTGCGTTTTTCCGGCACCATCGCTGCCTTGATCTTCGCCTTTCTGCCACTGCCCAAGGTTCTGGCTCTTCCTTTCGCCTATTCCTTTCACGTATGGGTAGGAATCCGCCTCTTGCTGCGCGCTGAAGGCACCACGCTCCGACAAGCGTGGAAACGGATGACACCGGGTCCCACGCCACGAGCCCTGGGTTGGGCCGTCGCCTTTTTGGGTATTGCCGTGATTTCCGTAATCCTCCTGGGTCTCTTGCTGCAGCCCTTGATGCGTCAAGCCGACCCCCCCCAGCGAGAACTCCTGGACCTGGTCGCGGGCCATACCAATGCCTTTGCCACGCTGCTGCTTTTCGCAACCATCGCTGGACTCGCACCTCTTTTCGAAGAATGGCTATTCCGAGGCACCCTGCTGCCCTGGCTGGGGCACCGTTTCTCGCAGCGATGGGCGCGAGGTGGCTGGCTCCTGGCAGTGGTCTTTTCAGGGCTGATGTTCGGAGCCATGCACCTTCAGCCGGCTGCCCTACCGAGTCTTTGCACCTTGGGCATGGTGCTAGGCTGGGCCTTTCTCCGGACAGGCAATCTTTGGACCACCGTAGCGATGCATGCCTGTTGGAACGGCGGCGTCTTTGTAATGATCCGGGTCTTGGCCTGAGGAAACTAGCGCTTAGCCCTGCGGAATGTAGGTACGCAAGATATCCAACAACCACATCACCAAGGGGCCGAACACAAGCACGATCAGGATCCACTTGAGTAGGGTCTTGGGACTGATGCCATCCTCAGTTGCTGGGTTGGAAGCAGGAGCAGCACTTCGCGCAGGCATGGGGCGCTGTCCCGCGTTGGTGGACTGTCCGGATTCCAGTTCGATGCGAACCGCAGCAGTCGTGGATGCCATTACAGGTCGCCCTGAGTTGCTCCGCCCCGCGGTACTGCGCTGAACCATTCCCGAACCTGTGTCCTGGGCCGTCGAGGGCCGTGGCCGCGAGCGTCGCAAAGGCACGATATCGCCGGAGTGATCGTCATGGCAGAAAAGGTCCTCGACTCGCCCCTTGGCGGCACTATCTAGGGGATAGGCATCGATCAGGGCCGTCAGAAATTCAATCAAAGTTTCGTACCGGTCCTCAGGATCCGTAGCCAAAGCCTTACGGAAGATGTTACCAAGATCGCCGGACATGCCCTGGGGAGTGACAATCGCCTCGTGAAGCACGTGGGTGATGACCGCGGCCACATTGTTCCCGGGGTGCGGTAGCTGACCCGTCATCAACTCAAAAGCTGTAACACCAAAGGCGTAGCGATCGGAACTGGGTGTGGGATCGGCTCCCCGCAGAAGTTCAGGGGCGCTGTAAGCAGGGCTCCCAAGGAACTCGCCCTGGGAAGTAAGTCGAGGGGCCATGGTCTTGGCGATGCCAAAATCCATCAGCTTGATACGGCCATCTTCGCTGACCAGGATGTTATCGGGCTTGATATCCCGATGAATAATCGCGTGACGATGAGCCGCCCGCAGGGCGCGCATGGCCTGAATAAGAACGCCCAAACGGGTCTCAGGCTCCAGAGTGCCCTCGCGAATGTACTTTCCGAGGCTCTGTCCTTCGACGTATTCCATGGCAAGAAAAGGACCGAGATTCTCCTCCTCACCCACGTCGTAAATAGTGACCACATTCGGATGATTGAGCTGGGCAGAGATTTCGGCCTCGCGCTTGAAGCGATCCAAAGCCAGGTCCCGCTCTTCACCGATGGCGCGCACAACCTTGATGGCCAAGCGGCGCTTGAGCATTGGGTCTTCAGCGAGGTAGACCGATCCCATCGCCCCCTGGCCAAGGAGGCGTTGGACTTGGTAACGCCCGATATTTCTGGGATGTTCTGCCATTAGTCAACCGATCCACAATCATAGCCTTGGCAAAGGAAACCGAGTGCACTCCTTTCAAAATGAAAAGCAACGTTAGAATCAAAGATACGGAATCCCGGGCCTGCCTGGGCACAACGACCCCCCTGCGAGGAGCCCCATGGCCGCCCTAATCGAAGCAATCAACGTCAAGCGCAAGATGTTCTTCCAGTTCGAAGACACGCCCTACCACTGCCTGGATGCAGAAATTTCGACCCCCACCGCCCGCGGCGGCCAGACGCTGGTTCGCCTCAAAATGCGCAACCTGCTGACCCGCGCCGTCTTCGATAAGACTTTTAAGGCTGGTGACAAATTCGCCGAGCCCGATCTTGCGGTGGTCCCCGCCAGCTTCCTTTATTCCGACGGCGACGGGACTCATTTCATGGACCAGGAAACCTACGAAACCCACACGCTGAACGAAGAAATGATGGGCGATGCCATGGATTTCCTGATCGAGGGTCAGATCATCCAGATCCAGAAATTCAACGGCCATCCCATCGGCCTCCAGCTCCCGACCCATGTCGAACTCACCGTCACCTACACCGAACCGGGCGCTCGTGGCGATACGGCCTCCGGGAACGTCTCCAAGCCAGCCACCCTCGAGACCGGCATCGAGATTCGCGTGCCCCTCTTCATCAAAGAAGGCGAAAAGGTAAAAGTGGCCACGGAAACCCGGGAGTTCGCGGGTAGAGCCTAAGCCATGAGGAAGTTCCGTCTAGGGCAAAGCCGCGAGGCTCACGATCTCGATAGCCGGGATGTTTACGCTCGCGAGGGGCGGGCGCAAAGTAAGCGGCGCCAGCAGAGTGCGGATCGCCTGCAGACCGGCATTGAGGCCCACGACGGAGAAACTATGCTCCGCCTCCCCGATCCCGAACCCTGGATGCATTTCGCCGAAGCCACCCTCATCCAACGCCACAGCCAATGGGTCGACCTGGAACTGGAGGACCGCACCCAGTTGCGGGCATCCCTTTCCGGCAAGCTCAAGGGCGTCAAACTGGTGGTGGGTGATCGGGTTCGCTATTCACCTGTCCCTGTCGAGGCCGTGGATCCCACCGGCCCCCAGGTGCAGGTTGTAGCGGTGATGCCACGACGCACCTTACTCCGACGGGGCGGCATCGATGATCGCGAGCCCTGGCAACTCATCGCCGCCAATGCCGACGAGCTTTGGATTTGTGCAGCCGTGGTGGATCCGCCCCTCCGACCAGGCCTCCTGGAGCGGGCCCAGACTCTGGCTCTCGCAGCGGGGCTCACCTTTCGCATCGTCGTGACCAAACGCGACAAGGCCAACGCGAAAGACACACTCCCCGAACTGGATCCCCTTCGAGAGCAGCATGTACCGATCGTGGAAACCAGTGCTGTCAAAGGCTCGGGACTAGAAGAGCTAAAAGTGCTGCTCCGAGATCGAGTCGTCGTTCTGGTGGGACATAGCGGGGTGGGAAAGAGCACGCTCGTGAACGCGCTGATGCCGGAAGTGCTGGCTCTGAAGACTGGCGGCATGAGTCGCTGGGGCACCGGACGCCAAACAACTACGGCCGCCAAATGGTTGCCAACGATCTATGGCGGCACCCTCATCGATACCCCTGGCATCCGTACCCTCAGCGTGCGGGGACTCGATCGAGCCATGCTGCATACCGTTTTCCCGGAACTCCCCAGCGAATGGGTGGAAGACCCCAGCGGCCTGGATCCCGAAGACGAAGATCTAAACCTGGATTACCCGGAGCGACTGCAAAGCTTAAAGCGCCTTTGGGAAGAGATGGGCGAGCGAAACCCCAATCAGAGCAGCTACCGATAGGTAGAGTGCTTGACCTAAAAGGGCGTCCGCCCCGTACGCCGGTACCTTCGCGCGGCGCCCCAGAGATACACTTTCTGGCAAAGGCCGGACAAGCCTGGGATCTGCAGAACAGGCGCCAGGAAGCGCCAACGGGGCAAGCGGTATAAAACCTGGAAAATCAGTTCGGCTCCCGCAAATACCCGGCGGCTGAAGGTGTCCACGCCATGGATTTCCAGGTGCAGGGGAAGCCCTGCCAATTCGGGAGCCATGCGAAGGAGTTCTGGATTCTGCATGGGAAAAGTGACCACCAGACCCCATCGATCCCGCAGCTGCACCCAGTCCATCATGCGGCAACAAAGGCTGCATTCGCCGTCGTAGGCCACCAGGAGCGGAGCGGGGCGCGCCACGCTAGACGGTCTGAGCAGCCCGGACGCGCTGCAGGGCCTTGACCCAGGCCGGAAGAGTCAGCACGCCCTTGGGGGGGGTGAGAACCTTTTGGTAGCGGCGCAGATCGCCTTCGTGGTTGATCACGAAGTCGCTTTCCTCCAAATAGGTGGTCATGGGTAAACAGGCGCTGGCCACGGAACTCAATTCCGAAGCGATGGGCTCAAACACAAGGCTGAATTCAGCGGCAACTACGATTTGCCGGAGCTGCTCGTTCTCTCGGTGGCTGCTGAAATCAGCATCGTGAAGAACCACCACGGCCTTGATCTCGCCCGATTTCACCAGTTCCAATAAGCCTTCCAGGTGCCCAAAGCGGAAGCCCCGTTCACCGAAACCACGGCGGTTGAGAACCCCATCTCCGCTGCCCTGTAGCTCGGGGAATTGAAGGGGGTAGCGCTTGTCTCCGCTGCCAAAGCAAAGATTTTCACGACTGGCCAATTCGGCCAGACGCTGGGCGGCATCCGACCCGAAGGTGCCTTGTCCAACCACCGCCACATTGCCCGCGCCAAAGAGAGTCTCAGCGATAGCTTCCACCGTAGAAACAGCGCCCTTGAGTTTTGGTTCGCGGAGGCGTGTGGCCGAATCCAGGTTGTAGCGATGGTAAGCCACCCGCTCATCATCGAAGATGAAATGGGTCGCACGCTTCCCCTCCAGGTGCCGAGGGCGGAAGCGCCAAACCTTGTTTTCATCCACATCTGCCCAGATCGGATTGGCCATGGCGGAATGGCGGCTGATGGTGGGCATTGGCTTCAGGTACCACACCCGTTTGGAAAAGCGGAAATCCCGACTTGTGAGCGCTCCCACCGGGCACAGATCCACCACATTTCCCGCCAAGGGGTTGGCATCCATCGAAAGCCCCTGGAAGGTGGTCACCTCCAGGTGCGAGCCCCGATTCGCCACTGTGAGTTCAAAGGTCTTGGAGACTTCTTGGGTGAAGCGGACACAGCGGGTGCAGTGAATGCAGCGGTTCTTGTCAATGACGATCTTGGCGCCCAAATCCTCGTATCGATAGCGGCGCTTGGGCTCCTCCATGCGGGAGTCACCGCTGCCGTATTGGTAGCTGTAATCCTGCAATTTGCATTCGCCTGCCTGATCGCAGATAGGGCAGTCCAGCGGATGGTTGAGGAGAAGGAATTCCATCACCGCCGCTCGCGCATCGGCCACAGCGGGAGACGCGGTAAAGACCTCCATGCCCTCAACAGCGGCGATTGTGCAGGAGGTTGCCAATTTCGGCTGTCCCTTAATTTCCACCAGGCACATGCGGCAGGTAGCCACGGGGGTCAAGGCAGGGTGGTAGCAGTAATGGGGAATGTCATAGCCCGCCTGCTTGCAGGCGTCCAAAAGGAGCGTGCCCGACTCTACGGTAATCGACGTGTCATTAATCTTCAGCGTTGGCATTGACCACCCTGCCCTTCAACGTCCGATCGCCCGGACAGCAACCCAGAATGGCCAATGCGAGCCTTTGCCGCAAGCGTCTGTCAGGCTCGACCTGGGTTGGATACCAAACAATTTCGGCAAAAGGCCAGAAAATCATTCAGAGCAAGGGCATCCACTTTGACCGTGGCGGGAACAACATTGGGAATAACGATACGTTTGCGCAGTTCGCCGCAAGCTTCCAGCGAGAAGACAAACCAAGCCATGCGGTCATCGGGGCTGGAGAGATTCACGGATACAACTCGAGTCTCAAAGAAAATCTGAGGGCGGGTATCCGTATCCTCGATCACATGCCACTCAGGGAAGTGCCCCCGCTTGACGAAGACCTCTTTTAATTCTTCGAGAGTGTGCTGGATCGTGAACTGGACTTCGACCTGGACATCCATGCTTCCTCCTGCTTTACAGCCTATCGGCGAAGCCTCTTCTATAGATTAACTTCTGAGCTTCCTGATATTGGTCGCCCCATGGGAAAATAATCTTTCGCGAGGCTCCCATGGCTACTGCACTGTTTTCTGTCTTCGATAAGGCGGGGCTTCTTCCCCTGGCAGAGAGCCTGAAAGCAATGGGGTGGGATCTTCTCGCCACCGGCGGCACCTTCAAGGCCCTGCGGGAAGGCGGCCTGGAGGTTCAGGAAGTGGCCGACTACACCGGCGCACCGGAATGCTTTGGCGGGCGAGTGAAGACCCTGCACCCCAAGATTCATGGCGGCCTGCTCTTTCGGCGCGAGGAAGAAGACCACGTGCAAGATGCCCAGCGCCTGGGTATTCCTCCCATCGATCTCGTGGTGGTCAATCTCTACCCCTTCGAAGCCACCATCGCCAAGACGGGTGCCACCTTCCAGGATTGCGTCGAGCAGATCGATATCGGCGGCCCCTCCATGCTGCGCAGTGCGGCCAAAAACCACGCCTCGGTAACCGTGCTGACCGATCCAGCGCAATACGAGCCCTTTTTGGAAAAGCTCAAGGCAGGCACCTGGAGCGAAGCCGACCGCCGTTCCTGCGCCCTAAAGGTTTTCCAGACCACTGCCGCCTACGACGCGACCATCGCCACTTGGGTGGCTCGCCAAGTCGCGCCGACCAGTGAATCAGCCTTACCGGAACGCCTGGCAGTTGGACTGAGCCTCAAACAGAGCCTCCGCTACGGGGAAAATCCGCATCAGGATGCCGGTTTCTACGTGCAACCCGGAACCGTGCCCGAAGGCCTAGCGGCCTGCCGCCAACTGCAGGGCAAGGAGCTTTCCTTTAATAACCTCTTGGATGCCGATGCGACCGCACGCCTAGCGTGGTCGTTCACCGAGCCAACCTGCGTCATCGTTAAACACAACAATCCCTGCGGTTCCGCCTGTGCTGACACTACCCTGGAAGCCTTTCAAAAGGCCCTGGCCAGTGACCCCGTCAGCGCCTTCGGCGGCATCGTCGCCTTCAACCGACCCGTCGATGAGGCCACCGCCCAGGCCCTGGCCCCCACCTTCTGGGAGGTAATCCTGGCACCGGGTTTCAGCGAATCTGCCCTCAATATTCTCTCGGCCAAAAAGGCCCTTCGCCTATTGGAAACCCCTGACACTTGGCCCCATGGGGCATCGGGCCTCGATGTCCGCGCCATCGGTGGTGGCTATCTGATTCAGCGCCCCGACACGGCCTTTGCGCCCTATGAGCAGTGGGAAGTCAAAGTCGAAGGTCGCAGCCCTCGTCCTTCCGTTCGCGATCTCCTGCTGGCCCAGCAGGTAGCCAAGGTCGTGAAATCCAATAGCATCGTGCTCGTGAAGGATGGCGGCACGGTTGGCGTTGGCGCTGGCCAGATGAGCCGGGTGGACTCCGTGGAAATCGCCTGCCGCAAGGCCGGGAAAAATGCCCAGGGCGCCGTGCTTGGCAGCGATGCCTTCTTCCCCTTTGCCGATGGTCTCGAACTGGCCGCCCAGGCGGGTGTCGCCGCCATTGTCGAACCCGGTGGTAGCGTGCGGGATGAAGAAGTGATCGAAGCCGCCCAACGACTTGGGGTATGGCTGTTCTTTACGGGAATGCGGCATTTCAGGCATTAAGTAGCCCGCTAATCCCCTTTGTTTTGCCTTCATGGCTTAAGTCTTTTTGAATGCGAGTCCCTAAATGAAAACGTCACTCCTTCGTCAGCGATTCCTAGATTACTTTGCGGCTCAAGGCCACCGGCTTGTCTCCTCCAGCCCGGTCATCGGGCCCGCCGACGACCCTACCGTGATGTGGACCAACGCTGGCATGGTGCAATTCAAAGATGTTTTTGTCGGCAAGGAGCGCCGCGAATACACCCGGGCGGCTACCAGCCAAAAATGTTTGCGGGCAGGCGGCAAGCATAACGATTTGGAGAATGTCGGCTTCACGGCCCGGCATCACACCTTCTTCGAGATGCTTGGCAACTTCAGCTTTGGGGATTACTTCAAGGCCGATGCGATTCGTTTCGCCTGGGAATTCGTCACGGGTCCGGTCGAAAAAGGCTGCCTAGGTCTGGCCCCCGAACGCCTGTGGATCAGCGTTTTCGAAGGCTACCAGAGCATTCCGGCTGACACTGAAGCCGAGGAGCTTTGGAAGGCCGCGGGCGTTCCCGCCGACCGAATCCTGCGCTTTGGGAAAAAGGATAATTTCTGGCAGATGGGCGACACCGGGCCATGTGGACCTTGCTCAGAGATGCACTATTACCGCCCCAAGGACCTCGCGGGTAACCGCCCGGAATTGGTCAACGGGGACGGCGACGACATCATGGAAATCTGGAACCTCGTCTTCATGCAATACGAGCAAGACGGCAAGGGGGGATTGAGCCCCCTGCCCAAACCCAGCATCGATACGGGCATGGGCTTGGAGCGCACCGCCTCGATTCTCCAGGGCAAGGAAACCAACTACGAAATCGATCTCTTCGAGCCGATTTTTGAAGGCATCTGGAAGGTGGCTCGCGTTCCCTTGGGCGAACGCACCATCCACACCAACCGCACCGCCTCGCAGGTCGTGGCTGATCATATTCGCGCAGCGGTCTTCATGGTCTTCGATGGCGTGGTCCCCTCCAACGAAGGCCGCGGCTACGTGCTGCGCAAGATCGTTCGCCGAGCCTTGCGCTTCGGCAAAAAGCTAGGCATTGAAGGAACCTTCTTTGCGGCGCTTGCGCCCACGGTCTTCCATGCCATGGGCGATGCCTACCCCGAGCTAGGCCTGGAAATGGGCCGAATTCAGAAGGTGCTCTCCCGCGAAGAATCCCAGTTCAGCCTCACACTGACCATGGGCCTCAAGCAGCTGGAGGGTTGCGATATCGCCTCCGGCGCCCTGCCAGGATCCGAAATTTTCAAGCTCTACGACACCTTCGGCTTCCCCGTGGATTTGGTCGAAGACTGGTGCAAGGAACGGGGCGTTAAGGCCGACCTGGAGGGTTTCCAGAAGGAACTGGCCGAACAAAAAGCCAAGAGCCGCGCCGCCATGAAGACCCACGATGTGCGCCTTCAGGGCGATTTCGCCGCACTTACCGATCTACCCGCCACACTTTTTATGGGCTACGAAAAGGCCCAAGCAGAAGCCAAAGTGCTCGCCCTTTTCGACACCGATAAACGCCAGGTCCAGACCCTTAAGGACCATGGTTTTGTGGTGTTGGATCGCACACCCTTTTACGCAGAAAGCGGCGGTCAGATTGGCGATACGGGCGAATTTAGATGGGAATTCGAGGGTGGCCATCGTGGCTCTGCCCGCGTGGCGGATTGCAAAGCATTGGCTCCCAAGCGCAATGTGCATTTCGTCCAGGATCTATCGGCGGGACTTCATGTAGGAATGACGCTCAACGCCGAAATCGACAACGATCGTCGGGACCGCATTCGAGCCCACCATACGGCCACCCATCTGCTGCATGCAGCGCTGCGAGAAGTGCTGGGGACCCATGTCAAACAGGCCGGTAGCGCTGTGGATGCTGATCGCTTACGGTTCGATTTTTCGCATTTCGCACCCATCGAACCAGACCAGATGCTCGAAATCGAGCGGCTGGCCAACGAACAAGTTCTGAAAGCCTCCCCCACGGATTTGCGTGAGATGCCCATCGACGAAGCCCTCACCTCGGGTGCCATGGCCCTCTTCGGCGAAAAATACGGCGAAACCGTGCGGGTCATGTCGGTGCCTGGGTTCTCGGTGGAGCTCTGCGGTGGCACCCATGTGGCCAATACAGGCCAGATCGGCGCCATCAAGATCGTCTCCGAAGGCGCGGTAGCTTCAGGCATTCGACGACTGGAAGCCGTCGCGGGCATGGCCGCCCTCGAACGCCTTCAGGAAGACGAAGGCCTGATTGGCAGTCTTTCCCGACAGGCCAACACCGCCCGAGAATCCCTTTCCGCCGTCCTCACGGCCAAAGACCACCGCATTCAGCTACTCGAACGCGAACTCAAGGAAACCAAACTGAAGGCTGCCGCGGGCGGTGGTTCCAACGAGACGGTTGAGCAGATCAACGGCGTAACCGTCGTGACGGCCGCGATCGAAGGCCTGGATACCTCGGCCCTTCGAGAGATGATGGATCAGGTTCGTACCCGACACCGTTGCGCCGTCATCGCGCTCGCTTCCACCGTGGCCGAAGACAAAATATCCCTCCTCGTTTCGGTAGCACCCGAACTCGCCGACAAGGCCGACGCCGGGGCTTTGCTGAAGGCCATGGCTCCCCATATCGATGGCCGTGGCGGCGGGAAAAAGGATTTGGCCCAGGGTGGCGGCACCCGGCCTTCCGGCATTGCCGACGCACTCAACGCACTTAAATCAAGTATCTAAGGCCACCCTTGAAGCCCATCCGAAAGCTCCTGCTCCGCGAGCTCCTCGCCATGATGGGCCTGCTCGTTGCCGTATCGGTGCTCTTTGCTTGGTTTGGCACCCGGCGGATTTTGGATGAGCAAATCGAGGCTCGCTCCAGGGAAAGCCTTGCGCGATTGGCTGGCGACATCCGCACGGATCTCGGCAATGTCGAGCGGGTCGCCCACACGACGGCCCGCTGGTGGGCCGAGGGCCGACTGAACACCAAGAATGGCGAATCAGCCGACGGCCAACTCCGCCCTTTGATGTTGGAATCTCCTGAAATCGCGAATCTAGTCGTAGTAACCGCCGATGGCTGGGGGTTTTCCTGTCTTCGAGGAGCCAATGGTCTAGATACCTACCAGCTGGACGCTCGGCAAGAAAAAGCGCTCAAGCGTTATTTCTATCGAAACAATTCGCCCATTTTTGCTGCCCTCTGGGAGCCCACTCCCTATCGCGTCTTTCAGCGCCCCTGGTATGCCGAAGCACTTTCCTCCACGGAACCAAGATGGGTGAGTGCCTATCAATTTGCCAATTTCCCTACCCAGGGCATTACCTACATCTATCCCCTCCGAGATAAAGAGGGCCAGTTTCAAGGTGCCATCTGTGCCGATATCTTTCTCCGCTCCCTGAGTG
>JAIFMW010000100.1 GCA_020048105.1 Deltaproteobacteria bacterium
GTGAGCCAGAGCGCCGGTATGGTGCCCGTCAAGATGGATGAGTTGAATGCCGATGTCATCTGCTTCACCGGCCATAAGAGCCTGATGGGCCCCATGGGCATCGGCGGCATGTATGTGCGCGAAGGCGTTGAAATCCGACGCACGCGTGCCGGTGGTACCGGCGTCAAGAGCGCCCAGCGCGATCACCTGGATGAATATCCCTATCGCATGGAATACGGCACGCCCAACCTGCCCGGTATTGCGGGCCTCAACGCGGGTGTGAAGTGGGTGAACCGCTATGGCATCAAGGCCATTCACGATCACGAGATGGCACTGTGGACGCGTTTGCGCAATGGGATGGCCGAGATTGATGGCGTGACGATGTACTGCGCCAAGGATGTCTCCAAGCCCCGCATCAGCGTGCTGAGCTTCAACGTGGTGGGCATGGAGGCCATGGATACCGGCACCATGTTGGACGTGGATTACAACATCGCCTGCCGCACGGGCTTGCATTGCACGCCCATGGTTCACGAGCATCTGGGCACGGACAAGCTCCACGGAGCCGTGCGCTTTGGCATCGGCGCCTTCAACACTGAAGCCCATATCGATGCCGCCCTTGCCGGTGTGCGCGATATCGCCGAGATGCAGGTCAAACGTGTGGGGCTAACCGCAGCGAATCGCTAATTCTGTTCACCCCTTTTCCCTTTTCCGAAATGCAAAGGCCTCGTGCGCGAGGCCTTTGCATTTGGAGGTGGAAGGAATCTTTGACGCGCGAAGCCGTACCCAGTACACCGGAAGGATGCGGGTTTTGCTTTTGGACAACTTGGATTCGTTTACCCATAACGTCCGCCATGGGCTGGTGGAGGCTGGGGCGGATGTTGTTGTGTTGCGAAGAGACCAGGGTACGGTTCTCGATATCGAACGGGAAGCGCCGGATTTGCTGGTGATCAGCCCTGGCCCAGGGCGTCCCGAGGACGCCCGCCTCGCCATGGAAACCATTCAGACTTTTGCGGAAAGCATTCCCATTTTGGGGGTGTGCTTAGGGCATCAATGCTTGGCCCTGTCCTTTGGTGGAAGGGTTGAACGCGCTCCCCAGCCGGTGCATGGAAAGGTATCCAGTGTTCGGCATGGGGGTTGCGGTCTTTTCGACGGAATGCCGGATCCCTTTGAGGTGGGTCGGTACCATAGCCTTGCCGTGACGCACCTCCCCGATTGCCTGGAGCGCACCGCTTGGACGGAGGATGGCGTCATCATGGGACTGCGGCACCGCTCCTTGCCCATCGCGGGTATTCAATTCCATCCCGATTCCTTTTTAACGCCCTTGGGCACGGAGATTTTCCGTCATGCGATCACGGGTCGTTTCTGAAGTCTGGCGGGTGGAGGCCCGCACCCTGACGGTTTCGGATTTCTTTGCCGATCTGCCCGAGCGACCCTTCGCGTTTCTGCATGGCGAGGGCCGGTGGTTGATGCTCGGGGATGATCCCATCGCCAAGTTGCATGCGCCCGTGAGCGATGCCTTTGCCTTCGATCGACAGGGTTCGTTGCCGCCCATCCTGCCGGATCTTCTGGGGCACGCCACTTTTGAATATGGCTATGGTCTAGATCCTGCCCTTTCGGGCGTTCCCATGCTTCAGGATTCTCTGCCAGATTTTGAACTGACCATGCACCGGAATCTTCGGCTTTACGATGCGGAAAACGGGCTTCTGTACACCGCGCTTCGAAGCCTAGAAAACGAATTGGGACCAAACTCAAACGCCCTGGGAAAGGGCTCCTTTCATGCTCGCAAACAAGCTGACAGCGACGATGCAACTGCCTACCAAGCCAAGGTCAGCCGAATCCGCGAAGAAATCGCCAATGGCAATGTGTACCAGGTGAACCTTACGCGCCAGGAAACCTGGGCCATCCAGGGCAATCTCGGGGAATTCGCCCAGCGCCTTCATCGGGCAAACCCGGCTCCCTATTCGGCGTTGGTGGCGAGCCCCAACTGGACGATTATTTCGTCTTCTCCTGAATCCTTTTTTCGCATCGATGGAGGACGCATCCACACGCGCCCCATCAAGGGCACGGCGCCACGCGGCTCTACGATGGAAGAAGATCAGCGGTTGCGCGATGAGCTGCTGGCCTGCCCCAAAAATCGTAGTGAACTGGCCATGATCGTGGATCTTCTGCGCAACGATTTGACCCGGATCTGTCGCGTTCCCTCGGTGCGGGTCGAGGCCTTCCCTACCTTGGAGAGCTACGCCAACGTGCATCATCTCGTCGCAGAAATCTCAGGCGAATTGCTGCCGGACCAACCCATGGAGGCGGTTTTTCGGGCTCTATTTCCGGGAGGTTCTATCACGGGCTGCCCCAAGCTCGCGGCCATGGGGCTCATTCGCGAATTAGAATCCCAACCGCGATGCATCTATACCGGTGCCTTGGGTTGGTGTCGCGCGGATTTTCGCCAAGCGGAATTCTCCATTCCCATCCGCACGGCCTGGGCCTCGGGGAACGAGCTGCGCTTCGGCGTGGGAGGCGGCGTGGTTTGGGATTCCGACCCGCGCGAGGAATACGAAGAAACCCTGCACAAGGGAAGGAGCCTCGTTCAATGCTTGAGTTGAGCCTAGACACCACTGTGGATATCACCACCAGCGCCATTCGGCATGGTGCTGGTCTATTTGAGACCATCCGAATACAAGGGGGCATGCCCTGCCATTTGGAGCTGCACCTGGAGCGCCTGGCATCTGGCTGTGCGTTTCTGGGCCTAGAGGCTCCACCGAAGGCGAGTCAGGTACGGGATTTTCTCCTCGTGCATGGCGTGGGTATCGACCTCGATTACGGCGCGCTGCGCTTGGTGGCGGTGGATGGGAAGCTGTTCCTCTTCGCGAACTACCTTCCACCCCGGAGCCCACATCCTGTGACGCTTGGGCACAGCCAAGGCACCATTCGCTTCAGTGGCAATCCCCTCAACCGGTTCAAGACCTTGTCCTACCTGGAGAATCATCGACTGGCCAAGGAAGCTCACGAGCGAGGTTTGTTCGAAGTCATCGCGCTGAATGAACGCAATGCCCTCACGGATGGCGGTCGCACCAGCCTTTTTGCTTCGATCAGCGGTCAGGTATTCACGCCACCGGTATCAGACGGTGCTCTGCCTGGCATCGCGAGGCGCGTATTGCTGGAAGGCGGTTGGGCCGAAGAGGCCACCCTGCGTTGGGAAGATTTGGCCCGAGCCGATGGGGTTTTTTTGGCCAATGCCTTGCGCGGCATCATTCCCGTGTCGGAGATTGAAGGGCATGGGACGCGAATCCCAGAGCACCCTTTCCTTATCAAAGCGGCGCAGCTACTAGAGGAAAAATAGCGCCGCGGCACCGGTCAAGGTGATCACGGTGCCAAGGATGGCCTTCCCAGTCACCTTCTCCTTAAACAGAAGAACTGACACTGGCAGCAAGATTACGGGCGAAAGCGACATCAGAGTGGAGGCTACACCCAGGAATCTCGCATGGCCGATGGCGTAGAGAGAAAGCACCACGCCCACCACGGGTCCCGATACCGCACCCAAAGCGATGAGCATCGATGCGCGGCCGTCCCTGAGACGGGAGAAGTTTTCCAGCAGATGACCCCGGAACAAGAGCCAAAGCGAAATGGCCAGGGTGCCCGCCGCCACGCGGATGAGGTTGGCCGAAATTGGGCTGTAATTACCTTCCAAGCCGTATTTCGAAAGCAGGAACCCGATAGCCTGACCCAGGGCACCACCCAGGGCCAAGAGAATGCCGAGGGTCAGTTTTTTTGGACGGTCGCCATCGGCGGCGCTGTGATGATCACCCACCACCAAGGCGATGCCACCCAAGGTGACCGCCATGGCAATGATTCTTGGAAGGCTCATGGTCTGCCCAAGGAATACCCAGGCAAGGACGGCTGCAAAGACCGGCCACAGGGTCATGATCAGCATGGTTAAGCGGGGGCCCAAGAGCACCAGGGCCTCGAACAGCACGGCATCGCCTAGGGCAAACCCGATGAGCCCAGAAATGCCCAGGTAGGCCCAGCGCCAGCCTTCGGGGTTGGGAAAGAAGGTGCCCACCATAACCAAGTGCAGCAGAATCATGGCCAGCAGGGCGATCCAGAGGCGAACCACGTTCACGGTCGCGCTACCCACCCGGCGCCCCGCAATGGTGAAGCACACGGAGTTGGCAGACCAGCAGAAGGCCGTAAGGATCGAGGCGAATTCACCGAGGTAGAGCATGGGACTCCAAAAGGTTAAACCTCATAATACGAGGCTGAGTCGGTTTTGCGTCGATAGCACTGCCGCTTCGTGAGCCAACGCACAGGCTCGAATAGATGCCTTCTGGCATCCTAGATTTAGGGATATTTCGCCCTGACCCGTCTCCAGGAGATTTCATGACCACTGAGCCCGAAGCCACCAGCCCGGAATCCCAGATCACCGATGTGATCGCTGAACTCATCGCCCTGGGCGCGGCCATGGCCGCCAGCAATCCGGAAGCCTTCCAGGTTCACCACTTTCGCCTGAAGAAGTTGGGCGTGAGCCCCGAGGACATGATTAAAGCCGTGAATATTTCCTTGCAGGTGAAGATGGCCCCCCATCGCACCCTGGTGGAAATGGCGGAGCATTACCTGGTGGGCGGCGAATCCAGTGGCTGCTGCGGCGGCGAGGGCGAAGGCGGCGAATGCGGTGATGGAGGTTGCGGCGAAGGCGGGTGCGGCTGCCACTGATCGGTAAGGCAAAAAAACCTTACCTGTCAAACCCATTGGCCTAGAAAAAAACATGACGAATTCAGGGATCGATGACATCCTTCCTTGTAATCTTTCTATGGGTTTTTTCTCATGGCTAATTCAAATCACGATCCGAAAAACCTTCAGACCTTTACCAGTGGCTCGTTGCGGCTGGTTTCTTTGAAGCGTGATCCCGTGCCCGCCAAGGCGGCGCCTAGCCGAGATTCCTGGACCCTGATGTTGCCAACGGGTCCCGTTCGGGTTTGCACGGGCGATGACCATGAAGAAGGCGTGATTCCAAGGGGTAGCCTAGCCCTGCTCCTGCCGGGCTTTGGGCATAGCCTGAAGCGCCATGCGCCGGATCAGCCCTTTGGGTTTACGGCTCTGCAGCTGGATGGCCCCTTCCCCGAACCCTTGGTGAGCATTCTCCAGCATCCACCCCGCAAGTGGCAGGAAGTTAGCTTCGCCACCCTGCGTAGCCAGAGCCTGAAGCAGCTCTTCGGGATCTTCACTCAGGAAATTTCCCATCCTGACGGCCTGCAGTTGATGACGCGCGAACTCTTTCTGATTCTGCTGGGTGCGGAACTCCAACGCCTTACCGAAAAGGAGGACCGGGGCCGCTTCCCCTATCGCCTCAGCCGTTCCACGCTGCAATTGGTTCTGGATCATTTGGAAGCGCATCTGGGTGCCAAGAATTCCGTGCCTGATTTGGCCAAGCTGGCCCGTTGCACGCCGGATCATTTCATCCGACTCTTCCGCGAAGCCACCAGCACCACGCCGCACCAGTACCTGATCGAGCGTCGCCTCCAGCGCGCCGTGCAGATGCTCTCCGATGGCGAACGCCCTTCGGATGTCGCTACCAATCTGGGCTTCTACGATGCCAGTGCTTTTACGCGCGCCTTCAAGCACCGCTTCGATGTGCCCCCGAGCAAATACGCCCAGGAGGCTTACGATCGGCAGTTCCCAAAGAAGGTCTGAAAGCCTTCAAATTTTGCAGACCTTGCAGCCTTTGTAGTCCGCCTTCTCCGCCTCGGCCTTGCTGGCGAAGGTGGTCTTGTTCTCAGCCTTAATCTTGGCGGCCATTTTGCATTCCGCCTTGTGGAAGGTCTTGGAGTCCTTATTCGCGACGATCCTGCCTGCGTCAGGCTTGGCTTCAGGTTTGACGGCTGGCGCAACCTTGGGCGCAGCCGGTGCGGGTTTCTTGGTTTCCTTGGCTGGGGCTTGGGCAAAGGCAAGGGTGCCGGCAAGCAAAAGGGCGGTAACGAGTAATTTCATAGTGGGGCTCCTTTTGGGTTGGATTTGGGGCCAAGACTGAACCCGCCGAGGGCGAGCGTCAAGCCTTTAGGGAGGCCGTTTTGAGGTACTTCGGCGCCCTACGCGCCTTGCTCCGCTGCTCGAAGGCATAGGCCAATTGCAGCAATCGAATTTCGCTCCACGGGCGGCCGAAGAAGCTGAGGCCCACGGGTAAGCCGAAGGCGAAGCCAGCCGGTACGGTGATGTGGGGTGTGCCGGCCACGGCAGCAAAGGACGAACAGCTGAAGCCTGAGGCATCGCCGTTGATTGGATCGGTCATCCACGCGGTGCTTCCGGTGGGTGCCACCAGCGCATCGAGTTTGTGCTTATCACACAGCGCTTCAATATCTCGCCGCGCCTGGCGGCAAGTCTCCATGGCCTTGAGGTAATTGTCCTCTGTCCGTGGTCCTTTGGTTTGTGTTTTCACTAGTGTTTCTTGATCGAAGAAGGGCATTTCCTTGTCGCGATGTTTTTCATTAAAGGCGATGAGTGAGGCTAGATCCTTGACCGCCCCACCGCGATCGGCGAGGTAGGCATTCAGATCGGCTTTGAAGTCGTAGATCAACACCTCGAATTCAGCCTCTTCAAAGGCACCGGATTTAAGCTCGACCTGGACCAAGGTTGCGCCTGCGGTGCGAAGTGCCTCCAGGGCTGGATGAATGACGCGGTCCACATGGGCGTGCACGCCCAGGAAGTTGCTGAGTACACCAAGGCGAGCGCCTTGGAGCCCTTTTCCGTCTAGGCCATGGGCGTAGTCCAAGGAACGCTGACGAGTTGCTTCCTCGGTGGCCCGGTCCAAAGGATCAGGCCCCGCAATGGCAGTGAGCAGAAGGGCCGCATCCCGCACGGTGCGGGTCATGGGGCCTGCGGTGTCTTGAGTTTGCGAGATGGGGATAATTCCGCTGCGGCTTACGAGGCCGAGGGTGGGCTTAAGCCCAACGATGCCGTTGACGCTGGCAGGGCTGACGATGCTGCCATCGGTTTCGGTGCCGATCGCCACGGCGCAAAGATTGGCCGAAACAGCCACGGCACTGCCCGAGGAAGAGCCCGAAGGGCTTCGATCCAAGGCATAGGGATTGCAGGTCTGTCGGCCACGCCCGCTCCAGCCACTGGTGCTGCGCGTGGAGCGCATGTTTGCCCATTCGCTAAGGTTGGTTTTGCCAAGAATCACGGCCCCGGCTTCCCGAAGTTTTTGCACCACGAAGGCATCCCGCGCGGGAGCCGGCGCGTCCAGCAATGCTAAAGAGCCGGCTGTGGTTTTCATGCGATCAGCGGTGTCTAGGTTGTCTTTGATCAGGATCGGAATTCCATGCAGGGGGCCACGGGAACCGGTTTTCCGGCGCTCTTCATCCAGCCCTTCGGCCAGAGCGAAGGCATCGGGATTCACCTCAATCACGGCGTGAAGGCCAGGGCCGTTTTCATCCACGGCCCGGATCCGAGCCAGGTACTTGGCGACGAGATCCTTGCTGGTCCAGCGACCGGCTTCCAGCCCGGCGCGCAATTCATCCAGCGTGGCCTCTTCTACGGAGAACGTTGCGGAGGGGGGTTCGGCGGCCAGGATCGGCACGTTGGCTGCCGCGGCCACGGCGCCCACGGCCAAGCCGGTGGCCAGGAAACCCCGGCGATCGAGAACGGCTGTGGAAGCGACTTTAGTCGGCATTTCAACTCCTTGCATGGGGGGACACTTCGATCATACGCCGCGGCCAGCCTTCGTTGGCCGATCCCCAAGGCCGAGTCGCCGATTCCATCTGGTAACTCATTTTTAAATCGCCCACCATGACTGCACGAGGTTCCCATGGCTACCATGCTGCTTTGGCTCATCTTGTTGGTGATTTGTTGGCCCTTGGCCATCTTGGTAGTGGTGCTCTACCCCTTGATCTGGTTGATTCTCTTACCGTTTCGGCTGCTCGGCTTCGCCGTGGAAGGCGTCTTCCAGTTTGCGAAAGCCCTCTTCCTGCTGCCTGGGCGCCTGTTGGGTGGAACCACGCGTTAGGGTCAGTACCTCGGCCAGATCAAACCGACGATTTCCATGATGGCGAGGACCAGCAGAGCACCGACAAGGGAGTAGCCCAGCGCTCGACCCCAGGGGAAACTCCTGGCTGGCAGGGCTTCTTGCACCTCGGGTGATGACTGGATGGAGGAAGCCCCTAGGCCAAATTCAACCTGGCGCCAGGCCTCATCCACATGACCAGGCAGGAAGGCCGGTTCTTCCCCGCGGGTTTCGATCAGCTTCTGGGGTGCCATTCGAGGCCTCCTAGGCATGCGGTAACTCTAGCTCGAATTCAATCCCAAAAACTCAATAGCTCGATGTCGAACACCAGCATTCCAGCAGGTTTATCGCGCTCCCCTTTGTAGGCCAGCTTCTCGGGAATCCAAAAACGGGTCTTCTCGCCTTGCACCATGAGTTGGATGCCCTCGGTCCAACCGCGGATCACTTCATTGAGCCGGAAGGACGTGGAATCGCGGCGCAAGATGGAGCTATCAAACATCTTTCCATCGGTGGTCCAACCCGTGTAGTGAACGTTGACATGGCTTCGTCGTGAGGGATGTTTGGTGCCCGTGCCCGCGCGCAGAGTTCGAAAAACCAAGCCAGAAGAGGTCAATCGAGCGTCGGCCGGCGGTTGAGCCACATCGCTGGGGGCCTGAGTGGGCGGTGGATCCACCGAGAGGAGATAAACATCCAGCATCAAATCCCCCGAAGGCCGACCCTTGGCCCCGGCGAAGGCCAGGGATTCGGGAATCCACATCCGGCGCGTTTCGCCTGCGACCATGAGCTGAACGCCCTCTCCCATGCCTTTCATCAAGCGATTCAGCGGAAGAATTAGTGGATCCAGTCGGGCGAGGGTGTCATCGAAAACCTTTCCATCGCTGGTCCACCCGATGTAGCGAAGGGTCACATAGTCAGTGGGACTGGCGTGAACACTTCCCTGGCCAGGCTTCAGGGTCTT
>JAIFMW010000135.1 GCA_020048105.1 Deltaproteobacteria bacterium
GAATTTCATCATCAGCCATCTCTGGCTTGTACATCATCAATGATTGCTTGTACATAGAAAAATGCCGCTCAGCGTTAACTGAACGGCATTAGCCCTCTCGGGCCATTTTTTTCGCAAACAACTCCGGGAATCAGGCGCCGCCCCCGCCGGATTCCGGGCGGTAAGTCAGGCTCGACCAGATGAAATCGCGGTTCATGAGGGCGATGTTTTCGAGGCGCACGGCCTTGGGACAGGCGGCTTCGCATTCGCCGTGGTTGGTGCAGGTGCCAAATTCTTCGTTATCCATTTGGGCGACCATATCCCGCACGCGGGTGTAGCGCTCGGGTTGGCCTTGAGGTAGCAGGGCGAGTTGGCTGATCTTGGCCGAAACGAAGAGCATGGCGCTGGCGTTGGGGCAGGCGGCCACGCACGCTCCGCAGCCGATGCAGGCGGCGGCATCCATGGCCAGTTCCGCGCAGGTTCTCTTTACCGGAGCGGCATTGCCATCGGGAGCCGAACCCGTCGGAACGCTAATGAAACCACCGGCCGCGATGATGCGGTCGAAGGCCCCGCGATCTACGATGAGATCCTTGATCACAGGGAAGGCGTGAGCGCGGAAGGGCTCGATGGTAATGGTGGCGCCATCCTCGAAGCTGCGCATGTGCAGCTGGCAGGTGGTGGTGCGTTCCCGGGGGCCGTGGGGTCGACCGTTGATGACCACGCCACACTGCCCGCAAATGCCTTCGCGGCAATCGTGATCCATGGCGATGGGTTCGTCCCCTTTGCGAATGAGGCCTTCGTTCACCACATCGAGCATTTCGAGAAAGGACATTTCGGTACTGACACCCTTGGCTTCGTAGGTGACGAAGCCACCTTCATCCTGGGCATTTTTCTGGCGCCAAACATTGAGCGTGATGTTGATGTGCTTTTCCATTGTTGGATCCTTGAAAGAGAAATCACCACGGAGACACGGAGGGCACGGAGAAAAAAACAGACTAGAGAACCCTGCGCTTGAGGCCGTCCCGAAGCAGAGGAACGTTAAAATTGATGAGCAGGCCAATTTTCAGGCCACTGAGTCGGAGATAGGTCATGAGTTGGGCTTCGTGAATAGGAAGGAGTTCTTGGACGCTCTTGATTTCCAGAACCAACCGTCGATCGGCGAGGAGATCTATTCGATAGCCATCGCCTAGTTTCAGTCCCTTGTATTCCAAGGGAAGAGCCACTTGACGCTCGTAGGAAATTCCCAAGAGATCGAATTCACGGCAAAGGCAGGTTTCGTAGACGGATTCGAGCAAGCCAGGTCCGAGCAGCTTATGGACCTCGATGGCCGCGCCGATCACGCGTTCCGAGAATTCAGCCTCAAGAAGTTCTCCGTGCACTCCGTGTCTCCGTGGTGATTTTTTTACTTGTAGCTGCGAGTCGCGAGGTGGACAGATTCGAATTTCAGCTCTTCGACGTGACGTTTGGGAACGTTGCCATCGCCGGTGTGTTCCCAGGCTGCGACGTGGCAGAAGTTTTCATCGTCGCGAAGGGCTTCACCTTCGGCTGTCTGCCATTCTTCGCGGAAATGCCCGCCACAACTTTCGCGACGATCCAAGGCATCCCGGCACATGAGTTCGCCCAGTTCCATGAAGTCCGCTACGCGACCCGCCAGTTCCAAGCTCTGGTTGAGATCCGCGGCGCTGCCAGGCACTTTGACATCCTCCCAGAATCGCTGGCGCAGTTCGGGAATGAGCTGAATGGCCTTCTTTAAGCCTGCATCGGTGCGGGCCATTCCGCAGTATTCCCAAAGGATCTTGCCCAATTCGCGGTGGAAGTAGGTGGGGGTTTCCTTGCCATGAATACCCAGCAATCGGCCAACTCGGCCGGTGACTTCCGCCTCGGCGGCTTTGGCTTCGGGATGATCGGCAGAGGGGCAGGAGCCGGGCTTCAGGCCCGCCAAGTAATTACCCACGGTATAAGGCGCCACGAAATAGCCGTCAGCAAGCCCCTGCATGAGAGCCGAAGCACCCAGACGATTGGCGCCATGATCGCTGAAGTTCGCTTCGCCCAGCACGAACAGGCCCGGTACGTTGCTCATCAGGTTGTAGTCCACCCAGAGTCCGCCCATGGTGTAGTGGGTCGCTGGGTAGATACGCATGGGCACTTTGTAGGGATCCTCGCCGGTGATGCGGTCATACATCTCGAAGAGGTTGCCGTATTTCTCTTCGATTTTGTGGGCGCCGAGACGCTTAGTGGCAGCTTCGAAATCAAGATAAACACCCAAGCCCGTTTCACCCACGCCGCGACCTTCATCGCAGACCTGCTTGGCGGCGCGGCTGGAAACATCTCGAGGCGCGAGGTTGCCGTAGGTCGGATATTTGCGTTCCAGGTAGTAATCGCGGTCCTCTTCGGGGATCTGCTCAACGGGTTTCTTGCAATCCTCTTTCTTCTTCGGCACCCAAATGCGGCCATCGTTGCGCAGGGATTCCGACATCAGCGTGAGCTTGGACTGATGATCGCCCGTCACGGGAATGCAAGTGGGATGGATCTGCGTGTAGCAAGGGTTGGCAAAGGCTGCGCCCTTTTTGTGGGCGCGCCAAATGGCGGACGTGTTACAACCTTTGGCGTAGGTGGCCAAATACATCACGTTGCCGTAGCCACCCGTGGCGAGAACGACCGCATCGCCCATGTGGCTCTCGACCTTACCGGTAACCATGTCGCGGATCACGATGCCCTTGGCGACACCCTCGATGATGATGATTTCCAGCATTTCGCTGCGGGTGTACATCTTGACGGTGCCAAGCCCAATCTGGCGTTCAAGAGCCTGGTAGGCGCCCAGCAGTAACTGCTGTCCCGTTTGCCCACGGGCGTAGAAGGTGCGGCTGACGAGGGAACCACCGAAGGAGCGGTTGTCCAGAAGACCGCCGTATTCGCGGGCAAAGGGTACGCCTTGCGCCACGCACTGATCGATGATGTTGTTGCTGACCTCGGCCAAGCGATAGACGTTGGCTTCCCGGGCACGGTAATCGCCACCCTTGATGGTGTCGTAGAAAAGGCGCTGAATGCTGTCGCCGTCATTGTGGTAGTTCTTCGCACCGTTGATACCGCCCTGGGCGGCGATGGAATGGGCACGGCGGGGGCTGTCGTTGTAACAGAAGCATTCCACCTGGTAGCCGAGTTCGGCCATGGAGGCCGCCGCGGCGCCCCCCGCTAGGCCCGAGCCCACCACGAGAACCTTGTATTTTCGCTTATTGGCTGGGTTGACCAACTTCATATCGAACTTGTGTTTTTCCCATTTCTTTTCCAGCGGACCTTCGGGGATATTGGATTTCAGTTCCATGGTCGGGTCCTTTTCAGCGGATGATGCCGGCGAGCACTGCGATCGGGAAGGAGATGTTGCCGCCGACGACGACCACGGTGACTACGGATGCGAAGGTGCGACGCAGCTTGTTGTAGCGGGGATGGGCCCAGCCAAAGGTTTGGGTTAGGCTCCACACGCCGTGCCACAGGTGCAGCCCCAGGCAGAGTTGAGCCACGATGTAGAAGGCACTGGCGCCAACCTGTTGGAAACCGCTTACGAAATTAGCGTAGGCATCCCCAACCTTGAAATCGGGATGGGCCTGACCGGTTGTCAGGTGCAACAAGTGATAAACAATGAAACATCCCAAGATCACCCCGGTGTAGCGCATGGTGCGGGAAGACCACGTGGCAGCCTGAAGCTGCTGCTCCCGATACCCCTTGGAGCGAGCCTTTCGATTATCCAGAGTCAGGCTTAGAGCCGCCCAACCGTGCAGGATGACCGCCACCAACATCACGGCCCGAAAGACCCAAATACCGGCACCATGGAGCATGGTATGCAGGAATTCGGCGTAGGCGTTCATGGCCTTGGCGCCCATGTAGGCTTGCATATTGCCCAACATATGGACCGTTACGAACCCAAAAAGAGCGACCCCGGTCACGGCCATCACGACCTTCTTCCCGACGGAAGAATCCATGAAGCCGCCCTTTCCGGCGCTATTCAAATACTGTTCAGCGACTGGCATAGGCGCTCCTTCCATAAAGCAGGATGTGAGAGACAGTGCGGAGGTGTCCGGATGGACTCGAGGTGCCCCCGATTCTGCCAAGGTGCGGGTCGCAGTGGGGATTTTTTTTGTGGAGCGAACATTCCACAATTACCGACCAGACTCTACAACCAAGGTTTGTGCTGCTTACCATTCAAGTCCCGGGGCCCTTTCCTTGACCGAAAGCCTTGCATAAATGGGTATCGACTGGTGAACTTGCAACAACCTGCGGAGACGCTGATGCCCAACATGCCAAACCTTTTCCAGAAGCTCCTTCCTATGATGGTGGCCATGACAGCTTTTGCTCAGAACCCAACGCCTCCCGTTGCCAAACGCGTGGATCATGTCCAGGTTTGGCACGGCCAGAAGTTCAATGACCCCTATTTCTGGCTGCGGGAAAAAGGCACACCCGACGTGGTGGGCTACCTTAATTCTGAAAATGCCTATACCGAGGCCATGACCAAGGATCTGAAGCCATTTTCGGAAGCGCTCTACAAGGAGATTCTCGGCCGTATCAAGCAAACCGATCTCAGCGTGCCGGTGTTCAACCGCGGCTATCACTATTATTCAAGGACCGAAGAAGGCAAACAGTACGGCATCATCTGCCGAAAAAAAGGGAGCCTGGAAGCCAAGGAGGAGATCCTTCTGGATCTCAACGAAATGGGGAAGGGCCTGAAGTTCATCTCCCTGGGTGACAATGATCTCAGTGAGAACAACGAGCTCATGGCCTATACGACCGACACCACGGGGTTCCGGCAATACACCCTTCACGTAAAGGATCTTCGGGATGGTCGCATCCTGGCGGACACGGCCGAGCGGGTGACTTCCATAAGCTGGGCCAATGATGACAAGACCCTTTTCTACGTGACAGAAGATGCCACCACCAAACGTTCCAATCAGGTTTGGCGTCTGGAACTCGGCGGCAAACCGGAGTTGGTATTCGAAGAGAAGGACGAATTATTCGGGGTGGGACTCGGAAAGAGCCGGGATCGAAAATTCCTGATGATTACTTCGAGCAGCACGGATACCTGGGAAACTTTCCTTCTTTCCGCAGACCAATCCAAAGGAACCTTCAAGGCTGTGCTTCCCCGTGAAAAGGGCCACAAATACAGCGTAGATCACCGAGAAGGTGTTCTCTTTATCCGCACCAACAAGGACGCAAAAAACTTCCGTGTGGTAACCGCCCCTGCCTCGGACCCAACGCCGAAGAACTGGAAGGAATTCGTTCCGGCGAAAGCCGATGTACTTGTGGAAGGCGTCGATCTTTTTAAGAACCACGTGGTTGTGATTGAGAAACATCTGGGCCTTAATCGTTTCCGTGTGCATGAATTTGCCAAGGCCGCCTGGCATGAGATTGCTTTCCCTGAGGCCGTCTATTCTGCGTTCCAGGGCGGCACGCCCGAGTACGACACGAAAATTTGGCGCTTCAGCTACCAATCCATGGTCACGCCCTCGGCGGTTTATGACTACGACTTCACGACCCGGGAACGGAAACTCCTCAAGCAACAGGAAGTGCTGGGTAGCTACAACCCCAAAGACTACGTAACAGAACGTCTTTGGGCCACCGCCCGGGACGGCGTAAAAGTGCCCATTTCCATCCTCTACAAGAAAGGTCTGAAGCGGGATGGTAAGGCTCCGCTCTTTCTTTATGCTTACGGAAGCTATGGTTATGGCCAGCCTGCGACCTTTAGCAGTGGCCGCCTATCCCTTTTGGATCGCGGGATGACTTACGCCATCGCCCATATCCGGGGCGGGAATGAAATGGGCGAAACCTGGCACGACGACGGCATGTTGATGAAAAAGAAAAACACCTTCTTCGATTTCATCGACTGTGCGGAATTTCTGATCAAGGAAAACTGGACCGCCAAGGATCGCATCGTCGCCGAAGGTGGCAGTGCGGGTGGCTTGCTTATGGGCGCCATTACCAATTACCGGCCTGATCTCTTCAAGGCTGTGCATGCCGCCGTGCCCTTCGTGGATGTGATGAACACCATGATGGATGCCACCTTGCCGCTGACCGTGGGCGAATATCTGGAGTGGGGCAATCCCAATGAAAAGCCAGCCTTCGATTACATGCTGAGCTACAGCCCCTACGAAAACTTAAAGAAGGCCGCCTATCCCTCGATCCTGGTCACCACGAGCTACAACGATAGTCAGGTGATGTATTGGGAACCCGCCAAGTACGTGGCCAAGCTCCGCACCCTAAAAACCGATTCCAATCCCCTGTACCTGAAATGCAATATGAATCCGGCGGGTCATGGGGGTGCCTCGGGCCGCTACGATGCGATTAAGGACAAGGCCTTCGAATACGCTTGGATCTTGAGCCAGATCGGAATTACCAAGTAGCCGTTTTCAAATCCAACCGAGAAAGAAGCCATGTCCCGACCTTGCCCCTGCACCTCTAAACGCACCTTCGACGCATGCTGTGAGCCCTATGTGACGGGGAAGAAGCTGCCAGCCACTCCCGAGCAACTCATGCGCAGCCGCTTCACGGCCTACGCCCTGAGAAAGCCGGATTACTTGATCGAAACCACAGCGGAAGAGAAGCGCGGCGAACTGGATCGGGCGGAATTGGCTCGCTATTGCGCGGCCGTGTCCTGCATCTCCCTCAAGGTGATTCGCACCGAGAATGGCGGACCCGAGGATGAGACGGGCATCGTGCTCTTCCACGCCAGCCTTCAGATCAACGGCAAGCGCATGCTGCACCGGGAAAAATCCACTTTCCGCAAAGAATCTGGGCGCTGGTTTTATGTGGATGGCGAAACGAACTGACTCACTATCGCCGGCGGCGAAATTGATCAAAACCCTCGGTTGATTTCAGCGGCCAGGCCTGGGCCTTGGAAAATCAAGGCTGAGTAGATCTGCACCAGGGCGGCGCCATCGGTCAGGGCTTGGCGGGCGTCTTCGCCTGTGCTGATGCCGCCGCAGGCCATGAACTTTAGGCCGACGGGAAGGCGTTGAAGAATCCGACGGTTCACATCCTGAGCCTTGGGCTTCAAGCCCACACCCGAAAGCCCACCATCGCCCCAGGCCTCAACCTTGGGGCGGTTGGCTTCGGACACGATGCCTCGATCCAGGGTGGTATTGGTGGCGATGATGCCGTTCATGCCCGAGGCGCCGATGACATCGACGATGGCATCCAACTCCTCGAAGGCTAGATCCGGTGCCAATTTTACGAAGATCGGTTGGTGTTCGAGGCCCATTTCCTGGCGGGTAACGAGTAGGCCTTCCAGCAAAGGCTTCAAGGCCTCGGGGGCCTGGAGTCGGCGCAGCCCCGGCGTATTGGGTGAGCTGATATTGATTGCAATGTAGTCCACTTCGGGAGCGATTAGGCGGTAGGCGGCGCGGTAGTCATCCAGCGCCTGTTCTTCGGGGGTGACTTTGTTTTTGCCGATATTGCCGCCGATGATCAGCCCCGAGGGGCGATGTTTCAGACGCTGAGCCACGATTTCCGCGCCTTCCGAATTGAACCCCATGCGGTTGAGGATCAAGCCTTCCGACGGAATTCGAAAGAGCCGAGGCTTGGGATTGCCCGGTTGGGGGCGGGGTGTGACCGTGCCGATTTCCACGAAGCCGAAGCCCAGAGCCTTCCAAATGGGCAGTAATTCAGCGCCCTTATCCAGTCCTGCGGCCAGTCCCAGGGGAGAGGCGAAGCGAAGCCCACAGACCTCGCGCGCAAGATTCGGTGAGGGCTTGCCCGCAATGGCGCTTAACAGTCCCATGGCACCGGGGATGGGCTGAGCCAATTTCCCGAGGGTGAAAGCCACGCCATGGGCCGTTTCCGGGCTCATTTGGAAAAGCAGTGGGCGGAGTGTCTGGTAGGCGCTGAGCAGGAAGGACATGAGCCGATCTCCGGCGCGACCCGGATAGCACGGGGCGCTGCACCTTTGATTGTGAGGGCGGAACGCCGCGAAAGTGAAGGGGCGCTATGCTCAAAGCTGGCATTGATCCAGGCCGGATCCCCACGCCGAGGTTACATGAGATACCTGATTTCCAATTTGCCGCTGGACCTCGGTGCGGAAACGCGCCCCCTCGAACCGGTTCTCGCCGGGGTGTTGGGGGGCGAGCGCAATGACTATTCGAATCCAGTGCTGGAGCGCCGCAGTCTGGATGCCCGCCATAAAGGCAATATCCGCTTTCTGGTGAATATTAGCTTTGAAAGTGTCCGCCAGTTGGATGGTATACCCTTGCCGCCGGGCACCCGCATCGAGATCGCACCTCCTGCTGGTTCCTTTGAAGTGGCCGCGGTAGAGCGAAAGCCCAGGGTGGTCGTCGTTGGCACAGGCCCAGCCGGCACCTTTTGTGCCCTCCGGCTTCTGGATTACGGCATCGAACCGATCTTGCTGGAACGCGGTGCGGATATGAGCGAGCGGGTCCGACAGGTCAATGCTCTCTGGAACCAGGGGCGCCTGGATCCCGGGGCCAATTCCCAGTTCGGCGAGGGCGGGGCAGGGACCTTCAGCGACGGGAAGCTCACCACCCGTACCGGCCATCCGGCGATTCGTTTTGTACTCGAAACATTTGTGCGTTTCGGAGCTGATCCTCGAATTCTTTACCTAGCCAAACCTCATGTCGGGACCGATGTCATTCGGAAGTGTTCCGTGCTCATTCGCAAGGAAGCTCAGCGCCGAGGCGCGCAATACCGGTTCAAAACGAGGCTGGTGGATTTTCAGCAAGAGGGCGGAATACTCCGAGCCGCAATAACGGATACCGGGGAGGCAATTCCCTGCGATGCCTTGGTTCTGGCCCCTGGGCATAGTGCCCGGGATACCTTCGAGATGCTCCAGCGCCATGGGGTTGCCATGCGCCAGAAGGCCTTCGCCATGGGCGTGCGCATCGAACATCCCCAGGACCTCATCGATCGGGCTCAGTACGGACCGTCCTTTGGTCA
>JAIFMW010000158.1 GCA_020048105.1 Deltaproteobacteria bacterium
CAACACTGGCAACACCTGGGAGCCCGGTCACGCGAGTGGCCGGGCTCCTTACATTGGGGCGGATGTCCTGAGATGTCCTCGTAAGTCCAATGTTTCACCCGCCAGAATCCAAGTTTGGGGGCTGAATGTTTGCAGTCGAGTCGGGGGAAAAAACGACTCACCCGAGCGTGGTGCATGCGGCGGAAGATCCCGCGAGGAATCCAGACCAAGGCAAACAGGAGTGTGCCCAGCATGGCGATACAAAAGAGCCCTGTGAGTGTAGGAATGATCCAGGCCGGGAGGGTTGGTCCAGTTGAGTGATGATTCGGATGGTCTCCATGAGTCACTTCGGGAGACGATCCAGGGCCTGCCTCGCAAAAGTGTTCTGGGGGTTGGCTTCCAAAGCCTTCTCGAGGGCGTGCCGGGCCTTCGCAATCTCCCCTAGCCTCAGACTCGCCTTGCCGATGGCCTCATAGATCTGGTTCTTCATCCCCCGGGATACTGTTGCCGCGGAGGCCCCTTCCCAGAGCTCGAAGACTTCCAGGGCTTCCTTGGTGCGCCCTCCCAGATAGTGCGCCTGACCCAGGGTCCACAGGCTCATGTCATCGACGAGGACGATGCCGGGCTCGACCTTGCGGGCCTCCGCAAGGATCTGTTGGGCCTTCCGGCCCCCCTCCCTCCGCACGACCTCCAGGAAGGCATCACCCATGGGGGGGCGGCGGAGGCCCTTTCGGGTCTCGACGGTCAGCAGACTACCGAAGCCGTTCGCTTGGGGCGACTGCTCGAGGAACGCACGAGCTGGGCTCGCGCCCTTCAGGTGAGCATCCAGGAAGCTCCGAACATAGGATCCGATGGCCGAGTAGGTTCGGTCAAAGTGCTGGAGGTCGGCCAGGGGCGTGGCTTCCCGGCACATCAGCTGGAGCTTTCCCGCGTAGCTGAAGTTGAGGTGATTGACGGAAGCCAACCTCAGGAAGGTCGTATCGGCATACTTCGTCCGGTCATAGACCCCCAGGTCCACGGACGGAGCGCTTCCTCCCCCGAAGATCACAAGGGAAGGAATCTGGGTGGTGATGACTCTGTCGAAAAAGGGGAAGGCCTTTCCCACGGACTCGTCCAGTCCCACCGCGATCTCTGCGCCGTCCATGGCAACGCGGGCCTGGATGTGGGCATTCCGAGCCGCCAGGAACTGGCTGACGGTCCCACCCCAGCTATAGCCGAGGACCCCTGTCCGGGTCGGATCGACATAGGGGAGCCTTCTAGCCATTTCCAGGGCGAACTCGCCGTCCCGGACGAGGGCTTCCACGTCCATCGCGCCGCGAGGAGTCATTCGGGCACTGAACCCATTGCATGGCACAGCGACGACCACGTAGCCGTGGCTTGCGAGGAACTCGCAGAGCGCGCTGTTCTCGAAGGCCTCCCGCCCGAAACTGGGCGCATAGAAAACTAGGGGAAAGCGGCCCTCTGCGGGCCTGGCATCCCTCAATGCAGTGGCGGGCGATGCTAGGCAGCGCTCCATCCTCGCCCTGTCCGCTTCACTGCCGCCTTCGGGCCCGAAGGCATCGAGCCTGAGCCTGTTAAGGAACTGCTGCTTCCGGTTTTCGTCGGGCTCCGAGGTTAGCTCCGTGCGCAGGGAGTCCACATAGTCGCCAAAGGTGATGGCGATGGCTGCCTGCGTGGCCTGGGCGGGGTACCAGATGGAGGTCTGGATGGGCCGGGCAACGGGACGTCCGGTGGCATCCACCCGATCTCCGTAGGTGCGGCTTTCATCCGCATGGAGTTGGACGGTGTACCCGACCCTGTGGGGCCCCGGCCTCAGGCCCGACACCGCTTGGGCGGAAACCGACGTTGCGGCCAGGCAGACCACACAGAACAACAGGACTCGGACCTTCAGCATTAGGAACTCCTTTGTGATGGGCTATCTCCAGGCTGGACAGACTAGCTGGGCGGAATTGAGCACGTGTGATGCGGAATGGATCGAGCAGATCCCCCAGACGCCTCCTAGCGATTCTTGAATACGAGGCTCCTGTGGCTAGCCCGCGGATGGCCTTCACCATATGAAGGCGCGACTCTCGGCAGGCTGAGACATCGGGGTTCCATCCCCGCAGGAAAATGCTTGGTGGAAACCCGGCAAGTTCGCGAGAGCGCCATTCACTCGGAACTTTGGGGGGGCGTGGTTGTCAGCATTCACCTGGAGCCGCAGGTACTCGGGGCGCGCCTGGGTTCGGAACCAGGCTTGCGCGAACGCAATGAAAAAGCGCTGTTCGGGGGTAAATCCGTCCAGCCCCGGTGTCCGGGATTTCCCCTGAAGGGTCCTCTTGAAGGCTTCGAAGGCCAGTGTTAGTCCACCTAGATCGGCGATGTTCTCCCCCAATGTGACCTCTCCGTTGATGGGAAGATCGGGAAGGGGCCTGTAGTCTGCGAACTGCTTCACGAGGGGCCGAGTGCGGGCTTCAAAGGCACTGGCATCCCCAGGACTCCACCAGTCCCTCAGGTTCCCTTCTCCATCGTAATGCCGCCCCTCGTCATCGAAACCGTGCGTGAGTTCATGACCGATGAGGAACCCTATCCCACCATAGTTGGTGGCATCATCCGCCCTCGGATCCAGGATCGGAGGCTGCAGAATTCCCGCAGGGAAACAGATCTCGTTCAACTGGGCAGAGTAGTAGGCGAACATGCCGGAGGGAGCCACTCCCCATTCCTGCCGATTAACTGGCTTGCCGAGGCCCCGCAAGGAGCGTTGGTGTTTCCACCGGGCCGCGGCCATGAGGTTCAGCACGAAAGGCTGTCGCTTTACACCCAGCCGTGACACATCCATCCATCGATCGGGGTATCCGATCTTGACGGTCAGGGCCTCCAGCTTCCGCAACGCAGACGCTCGGGTGTGGGCGGACATCCACTCCATGCCATGAATCCGTTCCCTCAAGGTGCCCCGCAGACTCTCCACCAGGGACAGCACCTTCCGCTTGGCTTCCGCGGGAAAGGCCTGGGCTACGTAGAGCCGCCCCAGAGGCTCGCCCAGGCTCTCCTCCGTCAGGGCCAGCACCCGATCCCACCGGGGTCGCTGTTCCAAGCTCCCCCGCAGCAGGGTTCCACGAAAGGCGAAGGATTCTTTCGCAAGAGCCTCCCCAAGGTGGTCCGCCCTGGCCTGGAGTAGATGCCAGCGAAGGTAGGCGCGCCAGGAGGCCGTGGGGAAAGAGGCGGTCATCGCCGCGAATTCCGCGAAGAAAACCGGCTGACGGACCAGGAGCTCCCGTTCGCCTTTCGGCAATCCCAAGGCCTGGAAATAGTCCTCCCACGGATAGCCTGATGCCTTTTGCTGGAGCTGGCCCCGAGTCAGGACGTGGTAGACCGCCTCGGGCTTGCGCAGCTCCATGCGGGTCATGGAGGCCCTGGCGAGACGAGTCTCCATGGCCATGACGGCTGTCGCCTGAACGAGTGCCTCCGCCGAACGGCTGCCTGCCAGCTCGAACATCCGGGCGACGTGCGCCTCGAATTGGGTTCGCAGGCCCGTTGCGGCCTTGTCCTCGCGAATGTAATCCTCCCGATCCAGGAGGCTGAGTCCCCCCTGGGAGATCTGGGCGATAAGGCGCGCGCTGTGCTTGTCGTCCACATCCAGAGTGAAGGTGAAGCCAGCAGCCACCCCTTCCTTATGGAGCCTTGCCAGTTCTATGGCCAAATCCTTGGTGGAGCGCATCCGGTCGATGCGCTGCAAGCGCGAAACAAGGGGCTGGATGCCCAATCGGTTCATCCCGGATGTATCCATGCCGCTGGCGAAGAAATCACCTACCAGCCGTTCGGACGACCCCCTGGGCCAATGCGAGCGTCGGCAGATCCGCTCTAGTACCCCCTTCATCACTTGCTGATTGCGTGCCTCTATCTCGAAGGGTGTGCCCCAGAGGGGCATACCGGGAGGGATTGGAGTTGTCCTGAGCCAAGCACCATTGGCGTATTGGAAGAAATCCTCGCAAGGCTTGACGGCGGGATCCATCCACGATTGTTGGATACTGGGAATCGCCGGGTCTGGGATTGCTGAACTCAGCCAGGCCGTGACCACCAAAGCCAGGAATGCGATTCTTCTCATTCAAATATCCTTTTTAGCGAGCCAACTCCGGGCCTGAGCATTCAGGAGTTCCAGCACCTAGAAAACATCCCGGATCCAGGTGCAGAAAGAAAAACCGGCATCGGGAGAGACGCCGGGGCTCGGGTTCAAAAAGTCTTCCGGTCCGGGTTTGAGACGGGACGGCAGGCACCCATGGCGGGAGCCCATGCCAGCACCACCCTGAACCCGAAATGATTGGTCCTGAGGCTGGCCTCTGCGCTGACCCGCCGGGCCATGCGGCAGTCGCCAGGATGATCCTGGGCAGCCCCGCCCCGCAGAATCCGGCTTGCGCCGCCCGTTGGGCCGGTGGGGTCCACCAGTTCCGTGGCCGTGTAACTGCCGAAGTAGTCCTGGCACCACTCCATCACATTCCCCGCCATGTCGTATAGGCCCCAGGCGTTGGGCAGTTTTTCTCCCACTGGATGGGTGAGGTCGCCCGAATTCCATCCAAACCAGCCGTAGACAGGGAAGCTGCTAAAGGTGGGATCCTCCCCCCAAAAGTAGCGTGTGGTCGTGGATGCCCGGGCGGCATACTCCCATTCCGCCTCCGTGGGCAGCCGGAACACCTTTCCGGCTGGGCGGGTGGAGGCCGTTTGTGCGTTCAGGCGGGCCAGGAACCCGGTGCTTGGAGCGCTGATGTCTTCATGACTTACGTTTTCCACCGGGTAGGAAGAGCCCGCGGGATTGAGGCTCGGGTTGCTGCCCATGACGGCCACCCATTGGCCCTGGGTGATTTCCTTCACGCCAATGTGGAAAGACTGCGTGAGGGACACCGTATGGGTGGGGCCTTCAATGTCCCCGCGGTCCGCCTCTCCGGCGGGGGAGCCCATGGTGAAGGTGCCTGAAGGAATGGGAGCCAGATCCAGGACCACCCCCACGCCCAGGGGGATGCTCAGGTTTCCGGCCCCGCCCTGCACGGAAATGGTGGCGGTCGCCAGCTTGGAGGAGTCCTGGAGGCTCTGGGCAGTGAGGGTGACGGTGCCCACAGTGGGTGGGGCCATGAAAGTGGTGGGGTTGCTGGTCGCACTGCTGAGGGATCCCTCGCCCGTGAGCCGCCAGGTGACGCCGGGATTGTAGGCCCCCGTTCCGGTGACCGTCGCCGTGAACGATTGCTGGCCGCCAGAGGCCATGCTTGCCGACCCCGGTGAGATGCTGATGGAAAGAACCACTGCTGCGGCGGGCGGATCCGAAGCCCCACCGCCGCCACAGGCCAGCGACAGGATCAGAATGATCGCTCCGCCAAGCCTGCCGAATTCACATGGATACGGCCTCATGTTTCCCCCATCGCAGTGTGTCTGACACTCAGCAGCGTAAGTAGGTGACCGACTCTCAGAACCCCTCCGATGGGGGGTATGCGGAAATTTGCGCCATATGGAGGGTGTGCACCAGGGGCGGCTACCATCGAAGCATGCCGACTGACCCGCACCGCGTTCTGGATTCCCTGCATTACCTCGTGCTGGGGCTTCCCCTCCTATCGCTCCTGGGATTGGCAGCGGCGCTCCGAAGCAAAGGAAGGGTCGTGGATCCACGCCTCCTCCGCCCCTTGCTTCTGACGATGGCCATCTTCAACGCCCTCGGCTTGGCCCTCCTCGCCGAATCGCTCATCCTCACAGTGAGTGGCAATAGAGGCGGCGACCCACTCATGGGGGCTCTTACCTGCCTGCTGGAAATGGGCTGGTTGGCGGCCCAGGCCCTGTTCACGATGCGCCTGTTAGGGGTTCCGCCCCGACCAGGGTTGGTGCGCTGGGTACCCCTCCCCTTCATCGCCTTCATTCTGCTGGCCATCATGGGCATGATGGAGTTTCAGGCCACCTCACGGCACAGCGTCATGGGAACCCTTTGCCAATTCGTGGACTATTCCGTAACGCTCGGGCTGTTCGGGGGAGCGCTCTGGGTGTGGTCGAGTGCGGGCAGTTCCCAGGCCCGGGGCAGCAAAGATGCGCTCCGGAGCCTGGCTGTCTGGACCATTGGAATCGCGGCCCTGCTTGGCATCTGGTGGAGCGCAATGGGGTATCTGCGCTTGCGCTACCCCTCGATTGGGATTTTTTTCAATTCAGCGGTCATCCTGGCCCACAACGCTTTCATCGCCCGTTGGCTTGTGAAGTATGGTCGATCCCTGACCGGGGAGCAGGGGGCTCCACTCAGCGCCTCTGGTGCCTTCGTGAAGCAGTTCGGCATCTCGCCGCGCGAATGGGAGATCCTGACCTGGATCATCAAGGGCAATACCAATAAGGAGATCGCCGCAGGCCTTTTCATCTCCGCCCATACGGCCAAGGAGCACGTGGCCAACCTCCTCCAGAAGACCGGAGCAAAGAATCGGGTTCAGCTCACGCGGATGGTGCTTGGCTCCATGGTTCCCACGGGAGAGGGAGAGGGCAGAGGTCATTGCAATTCCTGATGCCCGATCCTGCCTGGTGCTGTACGGGAACCCCGCATTCGCTCATCCCTTCAAAGAGTGGGCAGGGCAACCATCCGGATCAGAATGACAGAGGCAGCTTGAGGCCATTGATGCGGCAGTTCGAGACGTCGTGGACAGGCAGACCCCTGCAATGGACGTCTGAGATTTCGACATTTCTTTCCTGGTTCCAGACCCTAGGGGTGGGGTTGGTGCAAGGGACTACTGGTCACGAAGTGCAGGGAGGAGTTCCCCCATGACAAAATCCACCGCCGCCGGCCACGGGCCATTGCTGCTGCCGGTGCTCACTACCACTAGATCCTGGGCAGGTATCACGAGCAGGAACTGGTTGAGATTGCCGGCAGCGACAAGGGCCACGTTGTCGGGGTACCGGAGCGGACGGGCCGAATCCAGAGGCAGTAGCCACCAGAGGTGCCCGTAAGCCGTGGGCCGCAGGCCCAGGATCCTGGACGCTTGAAGCGTCGTTGGCGTCGCCGAGCGCGAGATCCAGGCTCGGGAGATGACCTGCTGATTCTTCCAGCGCCCCTCCCGCAACACTAGGTAGCCTATCCGGGCGAGGTCAAGGGCTGTTAGGTGAAGGCCGCCGCCTGCGTGGGCAGTGCTGTTATAGGAGGATAAGACCCACCGAGCGCTCGATACGCCAACGGGGGCGAACAGAAGCTCGTTGGCCAGATCCGGTAAGGGGGCGCCCGACACTCGGGAGAGGGCGGCTCCCAGGGCGATCACACCGCCGCTGTTGTACTGCCAGATGGCTCCCGGATCGGCATTCATGGGGAGGTCGAGTGCGATGCGGACCCAGTCGCCCCTGGAGTTATTCAGGCGCTCCAGTGGCGAGCCCTCGTAAGGTGATTCGAAAAAATCGATTCCTGAGCGCATCTGGAGCAGGTGGTCCAGGGTGATCGCCGTTTTGCGGCGATCCGTCGTTGCGAGATCCCGGTACTGGGGCAGGGCTTCCAGAACTGGCGTCTCTAGGGCGAGTCGACCCGCATCCACGAGGGTGCCCGCCAGCAGGGATGTCACGCTCTTGGACACGGACTGCATCGTGTGGACGTGTTCCCGGCTGGAAGGAATATAGTAACGCTCGATCACAAGATAGCCGTGGCGGATGATGAGCAGGGAATCCACGCCGCGCCAGCGCCCACTGGCCACTCGCTCGTCGAAGCGCTGGATGAGACTTGCGTCGATGCCAACCTGCTCCGGGTTGGCCGTACGCCAAGTTGCATCGGGCCAGTAAGTGGCCCCGTCTTGCATTACTGGCGATATTGGTCCGTTGCTACTCGATGGCCCCAACGTGGCCCGGTGACACCCCACCACGAGGAGCAGGCCTAGGACGCAGGTCCGTTTGCACACACTAGTGGCAGCATTGATCGGCCCCAAGGTGTTCTCCTGGAGAAGCGGTATTTATCTTAATTCAAATCTTGGGGCGATTGGCATGATCGCCATTGTCCGCCGACCTACCTGGATCCGACCTAGGGCACTCATCAAAACCACAGGCGCCTCAAGGAAAGGTACATCGCAAATTTGCGGGGCACCTTCACGGGGGCAGACAGGCCCACCAAGAAAGAACAAACACTGAGGTGAGCGGCGGAAACCCCCTCCTTCTCGAACATGACGTGCGCCTCTCCCTGGATGATGATGTGTGAAAGCACATCCGTGAGCTGCCCCACGCTTCTTCGTTCGCGTTAGGCTGGACCCATGTCCCTCCCCATCTGTCTCCTGATATCGACCCTGGTATCCGATCCAACGGCGCGCTTGGCGGAGTTGGAAAGGCGCAGCGGGGGACGCTTGGGTGTCGTGGTGTTCGACACCGGAACGGGTTCGCGCTTTGAGCACCGCCCTAAAGAGCGATTCACCCTTTGCAGCACCTTTAAGGTGCTACTTGTGGGACAGGTGCTTTCCTGGGTGGACGCGGGTAAGTTGCGACTCGATGAGCGCCTTTCTTTCACGGAAAAGGACCTTCAATCCCATGCCCCCGTGTGCCGGGCACGTGTGAAGGAGGGTGCCCTGAGCGTGGCCGATCTCTGCGCCGCCGCACTCCAGGTGAGTGATAACACCGCTGCCAATCTATTGCTGCGCCGGATGGGCGGACCTGCGGCTCTCACGACATGGCTACGCAGCATTGGCGACTCCACTACGCGCCTTGATCGCTACGAGCCTGAACTCAACCTCATGGCTCCAGGCGATCTGCGAGACACCTCAACCCCCGAGGCCATGGGTGCAACCCTCCAGTTGCTCCTCACCGGAAGGGCCCTCACCTCCACCGGCCAGCACTTGTTAATGGCCTGGATGGCCGACGCCTCCACCGGCCTGAAGCGCTTGCGCGCAGGCCTCCCCACGGATTGGAAGGTCCTAGATAAAACCGGTGGTGGATATGAGAACAATCCCTTCAACGACATCGCCATGGCCA
>JAIFMW010000028.1 GCA_020048105.1 Deltaproteobacteria bacterium
GAGACCGTTCGTCAGCGCACCGATGGCACGTACACGTTGAAGGAAGGCGCCCTTTACCCGGCCCTTCACAAGCTGGAAGCCGCTGAATTCATTACGTCTTATTGGCAGACCCAGCCCAATGGCCGCGATCGCCGATATTATTCCCTTCAGCCCGCGGGCAAGGCTTTCCTCACGGCCAAAAAGGAAGAATGGAGCCGCTTCGTCGCCATGGTCGATGTCTTCGTAGGTCCCAAAGCCTGATTTTCTTGCCTCCCTGGAGGATCCTGCCGTGAGTTGGGCAGTTCAAAGCTACCTAGATGAGGTCGCTCAAGGGCTCAAGCAATTGAGCTCTAGTCGTCGTCGTTTGGTGCTTCGTGAACTCGAAGGGCACTTGCTGGATGAGGCCGAGGCTCGTGGTATTTCGGAAGAAGCCGGATTCCGCGCCCTCATCTCGGAAAAAGAACCTCCTGAACAATTGGCCAAGGAAATCGCCACCGGCGAAAACCGCGATATCAGCCATCGTTCCGAAACCGCGCTGATTGCCGGCGCCCTGTTGGGACTGGTCACCGGCGGCTTTCTCTGGCTTCAGGGCGGCTGGGCCTGGTATTTCGCCCTGGTGTTCGGAACGGCCCATGGTTTTGCCGTGGGTACCGGAATCTTCCTGGTTCGCAGCCGCTGGCAGCACTTCAGCCCCGGGCGCCGCCTGCTGATCTCCGTGGTTTTCGGCGCATTGCTGGCGATCCCGCTAGGCCTAACCGGCCGCCGCGGTTTCCTATACAGCCGCCTGATGTATGGGGCTTTCACGGGCTACCTGGTGGAACGCCATTCTGAGGGCCGCCCCGCCTGGCAGCCCATTCTGGAAACCGTGGCCTTCACCCTTCTGGATTTCATACAGATGTGGATCTATCACCCGCGCTGGCAATACCAGTGGGTTCATGAACTGACCTTCAATTTCACACTTACCTTGGCCGTGCTCGTGGCGCTCAATCTTCGTCGAATCTTGGCAGGACGCTGGCTCCTGGCCATGCGGGGTGAAGGCTAAGACTTCAGGCGATGCTGATGCCCTCGTACTGACTCACTTCGTGAGCATTGAAGCTGGAGCGCACGAGTGGACCGGCGTAGACCGTGCGAAAGCCCAGGGCCTTCGCCTTTCGGCCCAGTTCGGCAAAATCATCAGGATGAATGTAGGCCTTCACAGGAAGCTGATGGCGCGTGGGCCGCAGATACTGCCCCAAGGTCAGGATATCGACGCCGACCTCGACCAAGGCCGCAAAGGTTTCCATCAATTCGGGCTCGGTTTCACCCAGCCCCAGCATTAGCCCAGACTTGATGCGGAACTCTTCACCAAAGAGGGCCGTTCCAAGGCGCTTGGCCTCCCGCAATACCGCCAGACTGCGCTCAAAACGAGCCGCCGGCCGCACCACGGAATAGAGGCTCGGTACCGTTTCGGTGTTGTGGTTAAAAACGGTCGGGCCCGCCGCCACGACGGTCGCCACCGCTTCCAGATCACCCAGGAAATCGGGCACGAGCACTTCCACACCCACGCCAGGGCATTGGCGACGAATGACGCGAATCGTTTCGGCAAAATGAGCGGCCCCACCATCGGGCAAATCATCACGGTTCACGCTGGTGAGCACCGCGAATTTCAAATTCAATTCCAAAACCCGGGCGGCGGTTTCCTCGGGTTCGTGGGGATTAAGCAAATTCGGCTTGCCGCTCTTGATGGAACAGAAGCCGCACGCCCGCGTGCAGGTATCTCCCATGAGCAAAAAGGTAGCCGTACCGTGGGTAAAACAGTGGCTCCGATTGGGGCAGCGTGCCTCTTCGCACACCGTGTGCAACCCGGATTCGCGCAGGCCCGTCTTCATCCCGTGAAGATCCGAAAGTTTGACGCGATCTCGGGTAATCCATTCAGGAAGGCGCACATGACCCTCCAACACTTCTCGACCGGCGCGCTTGGCAAAACGGGGCATCCAACACCTCTAATTCAGTTTGCCGGAAGTTTCATGGGAAACCGTCACGGTATGGCGACAGCGTCCAGGCGCTGTCACGGAAAAACCATGATGATTGTGCAGAGCGCCGGGCAAGCATGGGTAGGAGATTGCCCGCAGGCATGGTGGTTCCATGTCAAGGGCCATCGACAACACTAGGCGCTCCACCTTACGCCGCACAATGTGCGGCTCCCGTTCGCAAGCTCACGGAGCGCCCGACTGCGTCAACCGGCTCGAAGGATGTCCCGCATCCCCCTTCGCCGCTTTCCTGGTCGGATCACGCGGCTGGCCACCAGCAATCACCATGATTTTTCCGTGACAGCGCCTAAAGTAAGAGACATGTTCAATCCCCTGCAGCGGTTTCTCGCGTGTGAGCAATGGGCGTTTCTCGCCCGGGATCGCCGTGAGTGGGAAATCCATCTGGCCCACATCCGCGAATTCTTCGGTGAAGGCTTGGAACGGGCCGACCCCAAGCGCCCCGTTCTGATCCTGGGGGCGGGCTCGGGCCTTGAAATTCCCTGGCGCCAAGCACCCCCAAAAACGACCGGATGGGATGCGGATCCCTCCAGCCGAATTCGCACCCTGCTTCGGCATGGGCGTTTTGCTCCCTGGAACTTTGGGGATATCACGGGTGGCTTCGCGCCCCTTCAAGCCGCTGCGCAGCGATGCGTAAAAGAGAGCTGGTCGGGACGTAGACGGCCGGTAGAGATCGCGCGATTGCGCCTCGCTGCCATCCTGCCGACTCTCCCCGCCAACCCCATCGCCCTACGTCGGTGGATCCAACGCCACCGGCCTGCCAGTATTCTTGCCGCCAATTTCATGGGTCAGCTAGCGCCCCTGGCCCAAGACCTCCTGGAACGAAGTTTTGCCCCGCACTGGCCCTGGGAAAAGGATCCGGAGTCCAACGACCCCTTGGGGGAAGCCCTAGAACGCTGGACCGAACGCCAGTTACGCCGCCTGTTGCATGAACTTACCGAGAGCGGTGCTGAGCTTTGGCTGGTTCATGACCGCGCCGTACTGGAGGCCAACTCCCAATTGCAACTCGATCCCTTCACCCCGGACTGGAGAGCCCAGCTGAGCGGCGCTGACCATTTGGAAGCCTGGGATCCCCTCTGCGGGGTAGACGTCCTGGCCGCATTGAAAAACCACCCAATTCTGCATCAATCGCGCTGGCTGTGGCCCTTGGGTCCAGACCAGCTCCATCTAACAGAGGCTTTGGCTTTCGGCACAAAATTGCGCTGAGCTTCGAAGGTTACTTGGTTCCGTGTTCAAATAGTTCCCTTGCGGATTCACGCAGAGCGGTGGTTAAAAGATATGCCCGGATTCAAACGTTTCTTTCTCGGTCGTCGGCTTGCGAATGACGAGACGCATCACACTCAGGTCAATAATTTCATCGGCCTTTCCGTATTCAGCTCCGATGCACTTTCCTCGGTGGCTTATGCCACTCAGGAAATCATGGCGAGCCTTTCGACGAACCTGCATGGCATCGTGGCTGTCACCGCGATCGGAGCGGCCGTTCACCCCATCTATCACCTATCGATCCCCGTGGCGTTGGGCATCGTAGGGCTCCTCGTCATCCTTGGCATCGGCTACCGACAAACCATCACGGCCTACCCAGGCGGTGGTGGAGCTTACATTGTGGCCAAAGAAAACCTCGGCGAAGTTTCGGCCCTGGTGGCTGGAGCCTCGCTCCTGGCCGATTACATTCTTACGGTATCGGTGTCGGTGGCTGCCGGTATTGCCGCCATCACATCGGCGGCACCCTACCTCCAAGGCAACAACGTAGCCCTCACGATCGCCTGCATCGCGCTCATTGCCATCGCAAACTTGCGGGGAGTCAAGGAATCCGGCGCGCTCTTCGCCGTCCCCACCTATGGCTTTGTGGTCATGATGCTGACCCTTCTCCTATGGGGAACCCTGAAATCCGTGCCCGCTGTTGCGGCGATCACTCCGGATTTGGCCCACATGGCAGCGCCCGATCCCCATGCGTCGACGTTTACAGGCTTAGCTCTTGTGTGGATTTTTATGCGGGCCTTCAGTGCCGGTTGCACAGCTCTAACGGGTGTCGAGGCGATCTCCAACGGCATCCAGGCCTTCAAAGAACCTTCAGCCAAAAACGCTGCTAAGACCATGGTTTGGATGATCATTCTGCTTGGCGTGATGTTCCTTGGAATCACGCTTCTCGCCAGCAAGTTCGGCGTGATCGCAACCCACAATCCGGATCCACTATTCGTTCCCGAAACACTGCTTTCTCAACTGGCCAAGGCAATCTATGGCGATGTCACGCATGGGCTCCCGAAGCTTCTTTACCTAATGAATCAAGGATTCACCTTTGCAATCTTGGTAGTCGCCGCCAACACGGCCTACGCGGATTTCCCCCGCCTTGCCGCCCTCATGGGCCGCGATAACTACCTTCCCAAGCAGTTCGCCAGCCAAGGCGACCGACTCGTCTTTTCCAACGGCATCATCATTCTGACGCTGGTGAGTTGCTTCCTGGTTTGGTTGTTGCACGCCAACACCAGTCTGTTATTGCCCCTCTACGCCTTAGGCGTTTTCACCGGCTTTACACTGAGCCAGACCGGCATGGTTATGCACTGGGTCAAGCTGAAGAAAACGGAACCTCGGTGGCTGACGAAGGCCATCACCAATGGGGTTGGAGCCGTTGCTGCGGGCATCGTGATGGTCGATATCGCCATCACAAAATTCACGCATGGAGCGTGGTTTATTGTGGTGCTAATCCCCGTGATGGTCATCGTGTTCCAGCGCATCCATCGCCATTACATTCGAGTTAAGTCGCGACTGGCCGCCAGTAGAACTGAATATGTCTACGCGCGAAAAAACCGCGTGGTAGTGCTGGTTTCGCGCATTCACCGCGGCACGCTGGAAGCCATCCGTTACGCCAAGGGCATCGCCGAACGCGGCCAAGTCGAAGCCATCACCGTGGATTTCCCGGATGCCCACGGCAAGCCCAGCGCCGAACGGGCCCGCCTGGAAGCCGATTGGCACCGCTACTGCGAGGGGATTCCACTCCGCGTGATTGAGAGCGGTTTCCGCAAAATCGTGGAACCCATTGAAGAAGAGCTGGATCGAATGCGCGCCGCTGAACCGGAACTAACCTTTACGGTCGTTCTGCCCGAATTCGTTTCGGCCAAATGGTGGGGCAACTTGCTGCACAATCAGACCGCATTGCGCCTGAAAGCAATCCTGATCAGTAAGCCCAAAACGGTAGTCATCTCCATTCCCTATCACCTGGACTCGGATCTGGAATAGCGCGAATACCGAAGGTTTGACGCCATTCTGAAAGCAATGGAGCTAGTCTTTATTCATTCCTATGTCTGATCTGAAACGCTTTCTCCTGGGCCGTCGCTTAGCCACCGACGAGACCGAGCACACGAAGTTGAATAACTTCGTGGGCCTCTCCGTATTCAGTTCCGATGCCCTCTCCTCGGTGGCCTACGCCACCCAGGAAATCATGGCCTCACTCTCCTTGGCCATTCCCCATGGCATCGCCGCTATCGCCCTTTCAGGGGCTATAAATCCGCTTTACCGAATGTCCATTCCGGTGGCCTTTGGCATCGTAGGCTTGTTGATCATCCTCGGGGTAGGCTACCGACAGACCATCTTGGCCTATCCTAAAGGAGGCGGCGCCTACATCGTGGCCAAGGAAAACCTTGGTGAAATGGCCGCTCTCGTGGCCGGTGCCTCTCTGCTCACGGATTACATTCTGACGGTGGCCACCTCCGTTTCTTCGGGTGTAGCCGCCATTACCGCGGCGGTACCGTTTTTTCATGGACACAACGTATTACTGACCATCGTTTGCATCGTATTCGTCGCCATGGCCAACCTGCGGGGCGTGAAAGAGAGTGGGTCCTTTTTTGCAGTTCCCACCTATGGCTTCGTAGCCTGCATTTTGATTCTGCTCTCGGTCGGATTTTCGCGCTGGGTCATGAACCCCGGAGCCCCAGCGCCCACACCCCAGCAGGTCCAAGGCGCCTTTGATCATGCGCAGAACCTTTCCGGTCTCGCCCTTGTGTGGGTCTTCATGCGCGCTTACAGCGCGGGCTGCACGGCACTGACAGGGGTCGAAGCCATCTCGAATGGCGTGCAGGCTTTTCGCGATCCACCCGAACGCAACGCCGCCTACACGATGGTCTGGATGGTCACCTTGCTGGGAATCATGTTCCTGGGCATCACGCTCCTCTCCAATCACTACGGCGTCGTGTACGCCCATAGTGCAAACCCGGAAATCGTGGCTGAAACGCTGCTCTCCAAACTAGCCAAGGCCGTTTATGGGGATGTAACCCACGGACTGCCCAAACTCATGTACTACACGACCCAGGGCTTCACCTTCGCCATTCTTGTGGTGGCAGCCAACACGGCCTTTGCAGGTTTCCCGAGCCTCGCCGCCATGATCGGACGTGACGCCTACATGCCCAAACAGTTCGCCAGCCAGGGTGATCGCCTTGTCTTCAGCAACGGCATCATCATTCTGACGGTGGTTTCCTGCGTTCTGGTTTGGGTAATGAATGCCAATACGGATCTCCTCCTGCCCCTATATGCCCTGGGCGTCTTTGCGGGCTTCACCCTAAGCCAGGCCGGGATGGTCATGCGCTGGATCAAGCTGAAAGGCAAAGAACCCCATTGGCATGTGAAAGCCACCGTCAACGGCATTGGAGCAATCACCGCTGGCGTCGTGATGCTGGACATTGCGATCACCAAGTTCAGCCAAGGCGCTTGGATCATCGTGGTGATCATCCCCGCCATGGTGATGCTCTTTCTGAATATTCATCGCCACTACATCGGCCTTACAGCGAAGCTTGCTGCCAGTCGATCGGACGCGGTATTGCCCAATAAACATCACGCCATCGTGCTGGTATCGAGCCTCCACAAAGGGGTAGTCGAAGCCCTTCGCTACGCCCGATTGATCAGCGGCGATCGCGTGGAAGCATTGACGGTGGACCTGGGCTCGGACGGCTTTCACGATAGCCCTGCCATTCAAAAACTCCGCTCGGACTGGGTCTACTACGGACTCGGCGTGCCTCTGCGCAGTGTGCCCAGCCCTTATCGCCGAATCGTCGAGCCCATCCTGGCCGAAGTCGATCGCTTCAAACTCGCGGAACCCGATGTCTGTTTAACGATCATCCTGCCGGAGTTTGTCACCAAGAGCTGGTGGGAGCGCGTGCTGCATGGCCAGATGGCCCTGCGCATCAAGGCCCAGCTCATGCTGAAACCCGGCGTCATCGTGACGAGTATTCGAATGCATTTGCCGGATTGAAAAAAATAGAAATTCACCACGGAGACACGGAGAACACAGAGAATTTCCTTTTCTTTGATCTCTTTTCTCCGTGTTCTCCGTGGTGGATTCTTTTCTTGTTACCAACCAACCTGACGGCCTTTGTTTTGCTTCTCCAGCCACTTGGTGAGCGGCGCGAAATACTCGGCCATCGCTCGCGTATTAAGTTCTTCTCCGGTGGCATCCTTCAGGAGTTTGCGCCAATCCTCGGTGGCACCCTTTTCTAGCCAGGTGCGCAGGTATTTGCCCACTTCCTTGTTGCCGGCGTAATTGGCGGCGTGGGGATCCTGCTTCAGGATGTTTTTGCAGATGTAGTCGTGGAACTGGAACTTCAGCACGAAGGCGATGTTGTAGTTGAAGTAGTAGCCAGGGGCATCGTTGATGTGGGTCTTGGTGGCGGGATCACAGAATGCTTCGCTGCGAGGGCTCGGGGGCTCAACGCCCTGAATATCGCGCACCAGCTTCCACCAGCGGGTGTTCATCTGGTCGGCGGGCATGTTTCCGGCGTAGAAATCAGCCTCCCATTCGGTCATGGTGCCACTACCCCAGAACATGAAGGGGATCGCGGTTTCAAGGGCTTCGGCCAATAGCACCTGGATCGGGTCGGCCTTGTAGTCCGCAGGCAGCACCCCGGTGGCCTTCATGTAGGGAACTTGGCGCGTAGCCAGGGAAACCAATTCTGCCATGGCTTCATGGAAGGCCGTGGTGGCGCTATCGCGCAGCAGGGGCGGCACGGCGGGATTGGAATAGGCCAACTGGTAATAGCCGTGGCCCAATTCATGGTGGGCGGTGCTGAACCATTGAAAGTTGGGTTCCACGCTCATGAGCGAGCGCACATCCTGATCGAGATCGATGTGCCAACAGGAGGCGTGACTATTCTTCTTGCGGGTTTCGCCGGGGCTCACGGGGTAGAGATCAGATTTCTGCCAAAAGCTTTCTGGGAGCTTGGAGAAGCCGATGCTCAGGAAGAAGTTCTCCGCGGTCTTCACGATTTTTTCGGAGGTCCAGCCCTTCTCTTTGTTCACGAAGGCATCGAAGTTCACACCATCCACCATGCCGGTCCAATCCTGGCTCCAACGGTTGTTAATCCAATGGGCGGGCAAGGCCTTTGGCACGGGCTGCTGGTATTTCTTGGCCAATTCGTACTTGGCCCAGGTGTGAAGCTGCAGGTAGAGGGGCTTTAGAACTGTGAGGAAATCCCGGTGAAGCTTCAGCATTTCCTCGCTGGTCAGCCCATGCTTGGCCGCCTGCAGCGCGAAGAAATCCTTGTAGCCCAATTCCTGGGCGCAGCCATTGCGCAGATCGCGAAGCTGAATCAGCCCATCCCGGAGCACCGGACCGTTTTCTTTGGAGGCCGTCCAGGCCTTCTGGCGTTCACTCAGATCCTTGCTCTCTTCCAAAATTTTATCGAGACCGTTGGCGGAAATGGTTTTGCCATCCAGCTTGAAGGTAAAGCCATTCTGGGTGGAGGCCTGGCGAGTCTCCATGGCGATGCGGCGACCCGTGAGCTGTGGGTTGGTCATGGGAGCATCGGCGGCGTTGAACAGCACCCGCTGGAGTTCCCGCACGGTGATGGGCTTCAGCTCGGCACGGTGCTGCAAAAGCTCGCGCGCTTCCTTGATCAGAAATGGGTTGCCGTTGAACGCCGCTGCCGCCTTGCTGGACCATTCGGCGGCGGCGTCATTTTCAGGCTTCACGTTGGTGCTGGCCGCCCAAAGGGCTTCCTGCTGGATAGCCGTTAAGGACTGATAGCTGGGGTTCACCAACTGCAAAAAGCGCTCGGCGCGCTCCTGGTACGGGGAAAGGGTCTGGGCGATCATGGGGACACCGAGAACAAGGGCGGGAAATAGGCGCATGGGACCTCCGAGTTTGCCTCCATTCTGCCCCGAGATTCGATGTGACCATGCGCAAAGGCTTGGAGACCCGGCCAACGTGGTACTCTGGCCCTGCGGGATGGCGCGGCGTCATCCCCCCACCTCGAAGGATGCCCCATGCGCTATCTGCCATCGGCCCCCTCGGAGGACCGGGCGCTCCTGGACGCCATTGGCGTTGGACGCGCTGAGGACCTACTGAAGGGTATCCCCCCGGAACTTCGCCTCAATCGTGAACTGGAGCTGCCGCCCCAGGCCTCGGAACTGGACGTGCTGCGCACGATGACGGCCTTTGCCGCCCAGAACCGTCGCTTCACGGCCCGCTTCCTGGGTGCCGGAGCCTACGACCATTTCGTGCCCACCGCCGTGGACATGATCACCAGCCGCGAGGAATGGTTCACGGCCTACACGCCCTACCAGCCCGAAGTTGCCCAAGGCACGCTCCAGGCCATTTTCGAATACCAGACTCTGATCTGCGATCTGACGGGCCTCGAAGTCACCAACGCTTCGATGTACGACGGTGCCACTGCCACGGTGGAAGCCGCGCTCATGGCCGTGCGTCAGGCCAAGAAGAAAAACACCATCCTTATCAGCCAGGGCCTGCATCCCCACTACCAGGAAGTGCTCTGCACCAACATCACGCCCCACGAAGGCTTGAAGCTCGTGCAAGTGGCGCTCAAGGATGGCGTGACCGATCTCGAGGATCTCAAGGCCAAGCTTGGCCCCGATGTGGCCTGCGTCATGGTCGGCTATCCCAACTTCCTCGGATGCGTGGAAGACCTGAAGGCCATTTCAGAAATCGTGAAGCCCGCTGGTGCCTTGCTCGTCTCCGTCACCCAGGAGGCCATGGCCTTCGGTTGGCTGGAAGGCCCCGGCAAGCTGGGCGTCGACATGGCCTGCGGTGAGGCCATGAGCTTCGGCAACTACGTCAATTTCGGCGGCCCCTTCCTGGGGTTCCTGGCCGTGAAGGACGCCTACAAGCGGGAAATTCCTGGCCGCCTTATTGGGCAGACCAAGGATCTCGACGGGCAGACGGGTTATGTTCTGACCCTGGCCAGCCGCGAGCAGCATATCCGCCGCGACAAAGCCACGAGCAACATCTGCTCGAACCAGGCCCTGGTTGCCCTGCGCGCCAACATCTACCTGCAGCTCGCTGGCCCCGAAGGGCTTAAGGGCATCGCAGAGCAGAACGCCGCCAAGGCCCAGTATCTGCGCCAGCGCCTGCTGGCGCTGCCGACCTTCGAAGCGGTGAACACCCAGCCCTTCTTCAACGAGTTCGTGCTGCGCTACAAGGGGGACGTGAAGGCCATGCAGAAGGCCTGTGCCGACGAAGACATCCTCGCTGGCCTGGACCTTAGCTCCTACGCCACCGCCCTCCAGGGTTGCACGCTCTGGTGCGCCACCGAGACCACCACCCGCGAGCAGATCGAACATCTGGTCGAAGTGCTGGCCCGCATTCCCAGCCTGGCTTGAGGACACACACATGGCCCTCCGAACCCGCGAATCCCTGATTTTTGAAAGCTCCGTGCCCGGCAAGATCGGTATGGATCTGCCCCATCTCGATGTGCCAGCTGCCAAAGACACGCGCCCCGCGCACCTGAAGCGCAACGCGTTCGAGGCCCTGCCTTCCGTTTCCGAAGTGGATGTCATCCGCCACTTCACGCGGCTCTCCAAGTGGAATTTTGGTCTGGACGACGGAATGTACCCCTTGGGTTCCTGCACCATGAAGCACAATCCGCGCATTAACGAAAAGACGGCTGCACTGCCCGGCTTCACGGAAAGCCACCCCATGGCCCAGGACATCCACGTACAGGGCAACCTGGCGCTGATGTTTACACTCCAGGAATGGTTGAAGGAAATGACCGGCCTTCCAGCGGTCACGCTCCACCCCAGCGCGGGCGCCGCCGGCGAACTCACGGGCGTCATGCTCATGCGCGCCTACCACCTGTCCAAGGGCGCTCATCGCCGCGTGATCCTGATTCCCGATAGCGGTCACGGCACCAACCCTGCCACGGCCGCCATGGCGGGCTACGACGTGGTGGAACTGCCCTCCCGCGAGGACGGCACCATCAGCTTCGAGGATGTCACCGATCCCAGCACCGGCAAGATCCGCAAGGGTTTCGCTACCCTCGTGGCCGAGCTCGGCAATGAGATTGCCGGCGCCATGATCACCAATCCCAACACGCTTGGCATCTTCGAATACCGAATCAAGGAGATCGCCGATATCCTCCACGGCATCGGCGCCTTGCTTTACATGGACGGCGCCAATATGAACGCCCTGGTGGGCACGGCACGTCCCGGCGATTTCGGTGTGGACGTCATGCACTTGAACCTCCACAAGACCTTCTCCACGCCCCACGGCGGTGGCGGACCTGGTTCTGGCCCCGTGGCCTGCATCGCAGCCCTGGAGCCCTTCCTGCCCCGTCCTGTGATCGTCCGTGAGACCACCAAGGTGGGCGAAGGCGAAGTGGCCACACATTCCTACCGATTGGATTGGGATCGCCCCGAAAGCATGGGCAAGGTGCATGCGTTCTTTGGCAACTTCGGTATCGTGGTTCGCGCCATGACCTACTGCCTGAGCCACGGCGGCGATGGCCTCAAGGCTGCCACGCTGCGAGCTATTGTGAATGCCAACTACATCCGCAAGCAACTCACCGGCGTCTTCCACCTGGAATACGACACACCGACGCTCCACGAAATCGTGTTTGATGATTCCATTCAGACCAAGAAGGGCGTTTCCACCCTGGATATCGCCAAGCGCCTCTTGGAATACGGCTTCCACCCGCCCACGATCTACTTCCCCCTGATCGTCCACGGCGCGCTCATGATCGAGCCCACGGAGAGCGAGAGCAAAGAGGAAATGGACGCTTTCGTCGATGCGATGAAGAAGATCGCCAAGGAAGCGGACGAAAATCCAGACCTCCTGCACCAGGCACCCACCACCACTGTGGTTCGCCGTCTGGACGAAACCACCGCGGCCCGTAAGCCCATCCTGCGGTGGACCAAGGCCTGAAGAGAAAATTCACCACGGAGACACGGAGAGCACAGAGAAAAAATAGAGAAAAGAAAAAACAGAATCACTTCCTCAGATTCTTTTCCTTTTCCCTCAGTCTTTTCTCCGTGCTCTCCGTGTCTCCGTGGTGATTCTTTTTGAGTTTCAAGGATTCAAACAGGTGAGCGCCTCTTGCAGACACGCCTCCCAGGTGTCGTCGGGTGTTTCCACCAGGAGGAACTCCAGCGCATTGTTCGCGGGGTGGGCCTCGCCATGGGCTGCCCAAAGGTCGTACAGGGCATCGAGGGAGTTCCTGTCCAATTTTTTGTCCCGATGTCGATGCGCCTTGCGACCCCGGTCAGGATCCGGCCCGCGCATCGAAAGCCCTACTCGGGGCGAGGCATGGAAGTGAAAAACCTGCGTCCAAACCGCGCCGATCTTCTGATCAAAATGGAGGTAGTGGCCGTGATTCGATGCCGTAGGAACGAGTCGCCGGGTCGATCCTTGCCAAGCCGCAGCCCAGTGCAGGATCAAGGCCTCGGCTCGCAGGCGGTCTTGGGCATGCCTCAAGGAGGCGCGAGCGGCCACAAGAAAAGGCTCGAGGATCTCCATCGTTCACTCCCAAAAGAAACTTCCCTGTTTCAAGTTAACCCTTGGGGGGAAATCCCCGAAAGGATTTAGGATAGGTTCGGAACAACATGTCCAAAGCCACAAAATGACGCCCACCCACCTACCGAAAACATTCCGGCGCCGCCCGCCGCTTTGGATGGTCCCCCTTTTCGCCGTCGTGGCGGTGCTCTGGGTATTTTTCGTGTGGCGATGGGGAGCCCGTTTCACTGGGGATGCTTCTCTTGTGGGACTGCTGTTGCTTGGTTTAGGAGGCATCGGTGTTGTCGCGGCCCTGATGATCCACACCCATGTGCGGACCAGCCTTGCGGCGGCGGGACAGACGGTGCGTGAGGATGCCGAACGCGATTTCGAGGTCTTCCTGAACCTGCTTCCCGTTGGTACCGAGATCACCGACGCAACGGGGCGCTTGCTCTATTGCAACCAGAAGGCTCTCGAATTTTTCGGACTCTCCGAAACAGCCGCCAAGACTCTGGATTGGACCCACCCAGACTTTCTGGTCCTTCAACCCGATGGCAACCCGATGGAGCCCTCGGATCGCCCCCTCAACCGTGCCTTGCTCACGGGCCGACGCGTGCAGGATGTGGTCCTGGGCGTTGAACATGAAAAAGATGGTGACTGGGTCTGGGCCTCCGTCTCTGCGGAGCCTCGCTTCGACGAAGCAGGCAGGGTCAATCAGGTGATCGTCACCTTCGAAGATGTAACCAAAAAACGCACGGCTGAAACCGAATTGGCCATCCAGACCTTTCGGGATCGACTGACCTCCCTTCCCAATCGCACCCTCTTCATGGAGCGCCTTGCCCAGGCCATTCTGCGCACAGAGCGGCGCAAACTATCCACGGCTGTGCTCTTCCTGGATATGGATCGATTCAAGGTAGTGAACGATAGCCTTGGGCATGAATCGGGCGACCACCTGTTGGTCCAAGTCGCCAAGCGCCTGCGCGGGTGCCTGCGCCCCGAGGACACCGTCGCTCGCCTGGGCGGAGACGAATTCGTCATCCTCTTCGAGGACCTTATTACGATCAACGACGGGCTGAACGTCGCGGAACGGGTATCCGAAAGCATGAAGGAACCCTTCCTCCTCGACTCTCAAGAGATCTACGCCACCTGCAGCATGGGGCTCGCCCTTTGCACCTTGGCCAGCACCTCTCCCTCGGACCTGGTGCGGGACGCGGAAGTTGCCATGTATCGCGCCAAGGCTCGCGGCGAAGGCGGCATCGAGATTTTTGATCCCAGCATGAATTCCCAGGCCCTAGAGCGATTCCAAATCGAGGGAGAACTGCGACGAGCCCTCGAACGGAACGAATTCATCCTTTTCTACCAGCCCCTGGTTTCCCTTCGAACCGGGTTGATTGAAGGATGGGAAGCCCTAATCCGATGGAAACATCCCGAAAAAGGCATGGTCCCACCCCTCAACTTCATTCCACTGGCCGAGGAGACAGGCCTGATCGTTCCAATCGGAAAATGGGTGATCGAGGAAGCCATTCGCCAAGCGACCAAATGGCACAGCGATTTCCACTCCGAACCGCCCCGACTTATGAATGTAAATATTTCTGGGCGGCAATTCCAACATCGCGAACTTATCACCACCGTCACGGAAGCCCTCGATATCACAGGTTTCGAGGCTTCCTGCCTGAAGCTCGAAATCACCGAGAGCGTCATGATGCGCGATCCTCTGGCCAGCCTTGAAGCCATGAAGGTCTTCCGAGGTCTGGATATTCATCTGGTCATTGATGATTTCGGAACGGGTTACAGCTCTCTCAGCTACCTCAAACGCTTCCCGGTCGACACCCTCAAGGTGGACAAGAGCTTCGTGGACGGCCTCGGCAAGGACGCCGAAAGCACTGCCATCGTGGGTGCCGTGATCTCCCTGGCAAAGTCCTTGGGCATGCGAGTAACCGCCGAAGGCATCGAAACCTCCGAACAACTGGAAATGCTCAGGGCCCTCAACTGCGATCAGGGTCAAGGCTATTTCTTCTCACGCCCCCTTCCAGCCGCGCAAGCAGAAGAACTGCTTGCGAAAAATCCGGTGTGGTGAGGTTCCCCCTTCCTTCCTGCGTCCTGACCTGCTAAACCTTTGAGACTTCCCTAAGGCCGAGGCTTCCATGATCAAAATCGAAATCGCCAATGCCCTCATGCAGACGCTGCCTGTCTCCAAAGCTACGGCTTTGCAGGTCGTCGATCTTCTTACGGACCGCATGAAGAAGGCCTTGCTGGATGGCGAACGCATTGAGATCCGCGGCTTTGGTGTGTTCGAACCTCGGCCCCGCAAACGCGGCCTGGGCCGCAATATCAAGACCGGTCAGAGCGTGGAAATCCCTAAGGGCAAGAGCATCCGCTTCAAGGCCGGTAAGGATCTCCGCGATATCGAGGTCAAGTAGGGCTAGCGCTTTCGATCCTGCGCCAGAATGATCATTTCCCGCAGGGTCTTGGCCATGGTCATGGCGGACACGCCGGTTGAATCGTAATGGGGCGCTAGCTCCAGGCAATCCATGCCAACAAGCTTACGACCTCGAAAGCGCTTGAGCCCTGCAATCAGAAGATCCCATCCAATGCCCCCCGGCTCAGGAGTTCCCGTGCCTGGATAGAGGCTCGGGTCTAGCACATCCATATCGAGGGTGATGTAGATGGGCCGATCGCCAAGCTTTGCCAGCACCTCATCAATGGCTTCCAGGGTGAAGGGACGAAGGGTCTTGTGTCGCTGAGCCAGCTGCCATTCCTCCACCGAACCGCTGCGAATACCGAACTGGAAGAGATTCTCGAAACCGACACGATCGGCCGCCCGACCGATGACCGTAGCGTGCGTGAGCGTATCGCCCCAGAGATCCGGACGTAGGTCTGCATGGGCATCGAAGTGAATCAAGGCCATGTCGGGATGTTCATCGAAAGCCGCCAGAATGAGCGGTAATGCCACCAGATGCTCACCGCCAAAAGCGATGGGAAACTGGCCCTTGGCGCGGATCTCCTTCACCGCCGATTCGATATCGGCCAAGACCCGATCCTTCTGCCCCGGTGGGAGAAACAAATCGCCGTAATCTGCGAACTTGATATCGAGCAGGCTGCGCTCTTGATAGAAGCTGAACTCCTCCATACCGAACGACGCTTCCCGGACGGCAAAACCCGCAAAGCGCGAGCCCGCCTTGAAGGAACTGGTGCCATCCCAGCAAACACCAAAGAGCGCGATCTCGGCTACATCGGGTTCACAGGAGCCAAGAAAAAGAGGGAGAACGAATTCGTGCGACATGCTAACTCCAGAAAGTATTCAAAGAATGACCTGCTAGCTGGAAAGCGCAGCCTCACGCTTGCAGTTCCACCTGTTCCCACTTCACTCCGAAATGCGCAAGAATCGCCGTGCGCTCCGCCTTTTCCTGTTCGGCCATGCTGGTATAGGGGCGCAGGAAAACTACGCGCCGCACACCCCTACGAACCAGAGCACGGGTGCAGGTAAGGCAGGGCTCATCCGTGACGTAGGCGACGGCGACGGCGCCTTCGGAAAAACCCAAGGCATTTTCTTCGGCGTGGCTGGTATGCAGGCAGCGCTTATCCGGGCCGCAGGTTTCCGGGGTGCAATGGGCCATGCCTGGCAGCGCTCCGTTGAAACCGCCCGAAGCAATGCCGCCATCGGAGCGAAGCAGAATGCAACCCACCTTCAGCCGACAGCAGGTTCCCAAACGACTGATTTCCAGCGCCATGCGAAGGAAGACCTGATCTTTGAGAACCGAACGCTTGGATGTGGTCATCGACGAACTCCAAAAACAAAATTCACCACAAAGAACACAGAGGGCACAAAGAAAAACAGACACAAAGGTAAAAAGAAAGTCACAGAGGAGGCGAAAAAGAAAGGCCCTTTAACTGGGACAGGCTTTGCTTGGTGCCTTTCTTTTCATCTTTGTGACCGCCTTTTCTTTCTCTGTGGCCTTCGTGTTCTTTGTGGTGAAAACTCAGCGACAAACTTCGAAACCTACCGCCGACGCAGGCCCATCTGCACGATCAAGCCAAGTCACTTGGGCGCCAAAGGCCCGCGCAAGCTGGAACACGCCATCTTTGGATTCGGGGGCCAGGGCGGCACGGTAATCCGGGTGCATGGTGATACGAATCGTGGCGCCTCGGAGCTTCTCGCCTTGTCGAGCCATCTCGCGATAGACGCTGAGTAACGCGGATTCTGGGCTGATCCGCCGACCGGAACCTTCACAATGGGGGCAAGCCGAAGTCAGAAGACGTTCCAGGCTTGGGCCCGTCCGTTTTCGGGTCATCTCCACCAAACCAAATTCACTAATTTCAACGGCCCGCGCGTGGTTGCGATCCCGCAGGAGCTCTTCTTGCAGGCGACTCATCACGGTTTCCCGGTGATCCGGATCCATCATGTCGATGAAATCGATAACGATGATCCCGCCCAAATTGCGCAAACGCAGTTGCCGAACCACTTCGGGAATGGCGTCCAGATTCGTCAGGTAAACCGTTTCTTCCAGATCCTTTTTCCCCACAAATTTCCCAGTGTTCACGTCCACGCTGACGAGCGCCTCGGTCTGATTGATGACCAAGGAGCCACCACGCTTGAGAAACACCTTCGGAAAGCGCGCCAGATCGACTTCCTTTTCAATACCAAAGGCTTCGAAGATAGGCAGATCACTGGTGAAGTGCTTTACCCGACTTACCCATTCGGGGTGCAGATGCCCAACAAAATCAACCACCTCCTGGTAGGTGTCTGAATGATCCACCCAAAGGCTGGCGACCTCTTCGCGGAATAGGTCCCGCAGGACTTTTTGCAACAACCGCGAATCCTGCCAGACCAGGCAAGGGGCGTGGCATGCCGCGTTGCGCGTCTTGACCTCGGCCCACAATTCCCGCAGGGCGATCACATCGGAGACCAGGTCTTCGTCCTTTTCGCCAATGGCTGCGGTGCGAACGATGAAGCCTTCGCCAGGTAGGGCATGGCTCTTGATGAGTTGCCGAAGCCTTTCCCGTTCTTCCCCGTCCGTGATCTTCCGACTGATGCCCACATGTTCGACCCCGGGCATGAAGACCAGGAAGCGCCCCGGGAAGCTGATGTGCCTGGATAGCCGTGGCCCCTTGGTGCCGATGGGATCTTTCACCACCTGCACGAGCACTTCTTCCCCTTCTCGGACCGGGGGCAAGGTAACCGGGAGCGAGGCAAACTCCAGCGCGGCCTCTTTGTCATCTTCCTCGGCGATCTCCTCGGCGCCAAGGCGATGGGCCTCGAGTTCGTCAAGATAGAGAAAACCATCCTTGGGTCCACCGATGGCCACAAAGGCGCTTTGCATGCCCTGAAGAAGCTTGGCTACGCGCCCTTTGTAGACATCACCAACCTGGCTGACGTGAAAACTGCGTTCGATGAAGAGCTCGCACACCTGCCCGTTCTCAAGAAGGGCGATGCGCGTCTCCAGGGGGGTCGAATTGACCACCAGGGACCGGCGGACTTCCATAGCTGTAACCTCTCTTTGAACTCGGCGAAGACGCAACACGCGGCTTCCCAAACCCCACTGGGACATACCAGCCCAGGGGACCTCCATTTTTTACCATTACCCCAACAGCCTGGGAAGGGTTTATGCAAAAAATCAATCAAAAGCATGGGCCAAGGCCGGGGTTCGCTCCTGGCTCTCCTTGGAGGTAATGCGATTGCGCTCATCCACGAAAACGATCCTGGGCAGGTGGCGCTTGGCTTCCTCTTCATTCAGATAGCCGTAGGCAGCCAGGATCACGAGATCGCCCCGAGCCACCAGATGGGCGGCCGCCCCGTTTATTCCCACTTCCCCAGACCCAGGGATACCTGGAATGACGTAGGTGGAGAGGCGCGAACCGTTGGTGATGTCGTAAATATCGATTTTTTCGTTTTCCATGAAACCCGCGGCTTCGATCAGAAGCGGGTCGATGGTAATCGAACCAACGTAGTCCAGGTCAGCCCGAGTCACAGTGACGCGATGAATTTTCCCGAGTAGAAATTGTCGAAGCATGCCCACCTCCGGGTCCAGGCCTCCAGGGAGGTCCCGGCCTATCTATAGGATGCAGCCCGCGGGGGCCGAGGTTAAAAATAAACTTAGTCCATCTCCAAATGGCTGATGAAATGGGCCGAATCGGGATCGGGAGTGAGCAGCACGTTATCGATCAGCCGGGTCTGGCCCACAATGGCGGCCACACACATGGCAGCGGTGCGGGTGACAACCGCCCCCAGGGTTTCCAACGATTGCGTATCGACTAACTCAAGGTACTGCAACTCATCCACTTCAGTCAGATGCTCGCGGGCGATGGCCAACAGGCGCTCCGAACGCCTTTCGCCGTCACGAAAAGCGCTTTCAGCGGCCAGCAGACCGCGGCTCAGGCAAACCGCCCGAAGCCGATTCTCAGGGCTCAGATAGGCATTCCGACTGCTCAGCGCCAATCCATCGGCCTCGCGGATCGTCGGCGCCACAACAATATCGACCGGAAGATTCAGATCACGCACCACTCGGCTGATGATTACTGTCTGCTGCAAATCCTTTTGGCCAAAGAAGGCCAGATCTGGCTGAACCATGTTGAAGAGCTTTGTGACGATGGTGGCGACACCGCGAAAGTGCCCGGGACGAAACTGGCCGCAGAGCATGTTGCCCAACTCACCGGGCTCCACCACCGAGCAGAATCCAGTGGGGTAAACCTCGGCAGCTTCAGGCATGAAGAGCACTGAGACGCCATGCTTCAAGCAAAGTGCCTGATCGCGTTCAAGGTCCCGAGGATACTGAGCTAGATCCTCCGAAGGGGCGAACTGCGTGGGATTCACGAACACCGATACCACGGTGTGGTCACAGCGAGCCGTGCTCTGCCGAATCAGGGCTGCGTGACCCTCGTGCAAATACCCCATGGTGGGCACGAAACCGATGCGAGAACCACCCTCACGCAATGCCTTAAGCAAGGCGCGCAGCTCGGGAATGGTTCGGACGATTCGCATAGACAAAGGGATGACTCCTGTTCACGTTTTTGGGTTCGGACGCTCAATTTTTCGGGGGCGCCCAAGTGCTCAAGAGCTTCCGTGTGGCCTCTGGCAGAATATAGGATTCGGCGGGGCCCGGATAGTCACCTTCTCGTATATCGCTGGCCCAATTCGACATAGCCTCAACCATCAAGGCGTAGCCATCCAGGTATTTTCGAACAAATTTAGGCGCGTCCCCAGGCAGCAGACCCAAAAGGTCATGAAACACAAGGACTTGACCGGAACAATCCGGGCCAGCACCGATACCGATCGTTGGAATTTCTAGGACATCGGTCACTCTGGCCGCCAGATCCGCTGGAATGCCTTCGAGCAGCAATCCAAAACAGCCTGCATCCTGCAGCCTCAAGGCATCCTCGATTAGCGTGATGGCCCCTTGGCCCTCTTTGCCCTGCACTTTATAACCGCCCATGATGTGAATGGATTGCGGCGTCAGTCCCAGATGCCCCATCACGGGGATCTCTGCCCCCACCAACGCCTGGATCATCGGTACCCGGACCGATCCACCTTCCAGCTTCACGCCTTGGACACCGACCCTCAGAAGGGCGCCACCGTTGCGTAGGGTGTCCTCCACGCTGATGTGGTAGCTGAGGTAGGGCATATCCGCCAGAAGCAGCGCCCTGGGTCGAGCGCGAACCACTGCCTGCACGTGGTGAAGCATCATTTCCAGGGTTACGGGCAGGGTGTTTTCAAACCCGAGACAAACATTGCCCAGGCTATCCCCCACCAGAATCGAGTCCACACCAGCCGCATCGGCAATATGAGCCGTAGGCGCGTCATAGGCCGTGGTCATGACGATGCGCCGACCCTGGGCCTTGAACCGGGCAAGATCCGGCACGGTGACCTGGGATCGAGACTTGGAAACGTGGCTCATGAACCCCCTCGCAAGGAACCCACCAACGGAGACGAGATCTGAGTGGGGGTCCAGTCTGCCAGAGGGTCCACGCGCTCGGGGAGAACAAATCGGAGGCCGGCGGCTTCCACCGCTTGGCGGAATTGGTGCATATCGGGCCGCCCCAGGAATCCCATGCCATGGGCCTCCGGGACCCTTGACCAAAGTTCCTGGAAGGTGCCAAAAGCCTCCTGAAGCCGGGATCGGGCACCCAGTTTTTCACCTCGGGTCAGAAGTAGAGCGGAGCTCTGGGCACTCGCTTCCAGCGCCACGGCGAGGCACTTCAGTTCCCGGGCAGCGGATTGAACCTCACTCCAGGCCGCGAGACCTTCCGCCACCAGGGCATCAGAGGGGTCTGGCGCCGCCATCAGCAGCAGTGCGTGTGCCCGTTGCCATTCCATTTCCAGCCACCGTGAACCGGAACCCTCCACGGGAGCCTTCAGGTGCTCGAGCTTGGCCCAGGTCGTTTCCATCGAGCGCGGAGCAGCCCCATTCAAGGCCGTGAGGGCCTCCGCTTGGAGTTCTCGTAGCCGGGAGATGCGCTCCCACCAGAGCTGCCCCACTTCCTGAAAGAGAAGGGCCGCGCTCTTGAAGAGACGACCGGCATCCTCTGGGGACCCCCGGAAGCTCGCGACTTCCCCTTGGAGAAAGGTAAATTCGCCGCGCTCGGCAGCGGTGAGGTGCTCCGGAGGCATGCCCAGCACCTTGAGTAATTCCATTTCGGCCTCAACGGCTTCCCCCAAGGCTGCCAGGGTTCGGGCCCGCCAGACCCGGGCTCGGGCCATACCGACCTTATCGCCCAGGGCCGTGAATCGCCCCAGCCCATTTTCGAGATGCTGAAGCGCCGTTTCTAGGTTCTGCTCCAGACTCCGGAAAATTCCAATATCCAGGTGACACTGACCCTGCTGCTCCAGATCATCCAGCATGCGTGCCGCATGCAGGGCTTCGTGCAGATGGTCATAGGCCGGATCGGACTGCCCCATGGCGAACCGAGTCTGGGCAAGCACCCCGTGCACCTCGATTCTTCCATCCAAATCACGGTCGCGCTCCAGGAGGCGCTGGGCCGATTGCAGCGTGTTGATGGCACGCTGAAAATGACCCTTTTGATACTGGCCGCGGCCTTGTTCCACCAGTAGCGCAAAGCGATCTCTGGGCTCGCTCATTTCGCCTTCGGGGCCGAGCACCTGTAAGCCCTCCTCAAAGGCCTTGCTGCCCTTGCCATAGAACCCGGCCAGCATGTGGACCCTTCCTAGGGCCAGAAAGAGTCGAGCCTGTTCGGGATGATGAGGCAGACCCGAAAGAGCCTCGGCCCCTGCCTGAATGGCTCTCATGGCCGAGGGTAGATCTCGCATTCGAATTTCAAGCAGCGCGCGTTTGCGCATGACTCTCGCAGATTGACCCCGAATCGCATCGCTGGTCTCCTGGCATTCACTCAAGGCCACTTCGGCCAGGCCAAGTGCGTCCAGTGCGAATTCACGGGGTGAGCGGGTTGCGAGAACCGCAGCAGGCACTCGTCCCCCCAAGGTGCCAAGGGTCCAAGCATCTGCCAAAAATTCCCACAGACGTGCTCGCTGGGCCGCACTGGGGGCCAGCTGCAAAGCCTGATTCACCACCCGCTCGGCATCCTGCGGGGGTGGTGGCTCCTGTTCGATGGCCCGCAAAACATGCGCAAGGGCCGATTTTTCATCGGAGGCCAAGGATTGCAAACGAACGGAAAGCACGGGCCGTCCCGCTGCATCCGTCAGTGCCCGCAGAAGCGACTTGGCGATGCGTCGCGTTTCCGGGGCAGAACTCCCAGCCAACGCTAAATCCTGAATCCGAGGATCCGCCAGGGAGGCCCGCCCATCCTTCAGATGGACAAGGCGCGCGCTGACGGTTGCCCGAAGGGCTTCATCCAGTGGATCCCCGGCAATGCCAAGCGCCATGCCAAGGGTCCGAGGCTCCAGTGGCTGGTCGGCCAAGGCCAAGGTACGCGTAACAGCCAAGCCCGACGGCCCAATCCGCTGAAGCCGGCCCGCAAGAATCTGCACGCCGAGGTCCTCGTGAACTTTGAGATTCCCCATGCGGCCTGGAGCAGGAGCCCATCCACTTGGGCCCCATTTGAGCGTTCCATCCAATTGGGCACTTTCCAAAATACCGCGCAGGAGGCCCGGATTACCGAGGCTGGCGTTGAGTATGGCCAAGCGAAAGGATTCCGGCAGTGTGTGAGCGCCCAGCAGATCGGCAACAACGTGACGCAGATCGGAATCCTCAAGGCGATTCAGGGTGACAAAAGAAACGGCGGGATTCCCCTTCATCGGTCCCAGGAATTCTCGTTGGGCACCCGATTGCCCCGCGGCAGCTAGCGCAAAGAACCAGGGCAGGCTGGACTGAACGGCAAGCGTTGAAAGTAAGCGCTGCAGATCCTCCTCGGCGCGATCAACATCGCGCACGAAAAGCATCCGAGGATGGAGCCCGGTGGCGAAAGCAAAAACCTCAAGAGCGGCCTGGATTTCCCGAGGCTCCACCGCAGCGCTCCCGGGAGTCGCCTTGCGGCCACCGCGCAAGAAGGCGAAGGATTCGAGCCTGCGGGCCAAGATTCTGGCCGTTTCGGGGCGGCCAGCATAGAAATCCGCTTCGAACCCGCGCAACAAATCCTGAAGCAGTCGAGCGAAAAAATTCCCGGCGGTTTCCTTGTGTTCGATCGCGTAGGCCCCGACCCAAATGCCTTCGGTCTCGGCAGCGGCGGCAGTCCAATCGGCCAGCGGGTCCTGCCCTAAACCCTCTTCGCCTGTGAGCACCAAAACCCGCTCCATGGGGGCCGGGGCATTCAGTCCAAAGACCAGCGATTTCAGGTAGGTCAATTCCTGGGAGCGACCCCGAACGGGCCGCGCCAGATCATCGGAAATCTCCGGGGCCTGCTCCCAGAGCCGAGGGCCGTCCAGATTGCCCGAGCCCTTCAAGGCATCCAATGCCCCTTCAAGATCTTTCCAATCGAAGGGCGCCTTCCCGAGCACCATGGGCACCAGGATGCGTCCAGGATGAAGGCGAATGGCGCAGGGAGCCAAAAACCGTTGGTGATGGCTGCGCGCCAAAAGGCTATTCAAATGAAGCAAGAAGGCCCGCCGGCAAGCGGGAGACCATTCCGGCCAGACATCGGAAAGAGCCACACCCGGCAATTCCTGCAAAAACCAGGCCCTGTCTTCACCAAAACCAAAGCGGCAGCAGGCTGGATCCATGGCCTCGGCGTCCAGGAACCGCTGCAGGTAGGTCTCTCGCAGTTGGTCCAATTCTGGAATTGAGGGACGTGTTGCCCAGCGCTGGCAAAGAATGGGCCCTCCGCCTTCCTGGCTCTGCACAAGATGCCAAGAGCATGCGCCATCCTGCGCCTCGCCCACATCCGATTGCGGCACGTACCAGCGGCCACCTAACAGCCAGTCCCGACTCATGAGCCGATCACGGGAACCAAGATGGTTCGGATCATGGAGCAGGGGGAGGGCATGGGGTCAGTCTATCAGAATGTGGCTTATATAAATTTTACGTCCGAGCAAAACAGGCCTTATTCCCAAGGGTTTCGAAGATAAAACCCCACCCAAAAGCCATCAGGTGTAAAAAAGCCGTGAACAACCGATGACAATCCGGCGTCCCATTTGAGTCGGTTCCATCCCAGCCGGGGGAACGGGCTCGGTACTTCTGGAGGTTTTCCATGCATCTTTTTGACCGCGCATTCCGTCTCGTCCTGCCTTTGGGCGCAGTCGCAGTGCTGGGAACGGTCCTCACAGTGGGCTGGTTCACCCAGCCCGATCGCTATGCCAAGGGTTTTGCCCCGCAGCAACCTATTCCCTTTTCCCATCAGCTCCACGCGGGAACACTCAAGATGTCCTGCACCTACTGCCATTCCGGGGTCACCAAATCCAGAGCGGCCGGCATCCCCAGCGTGGAAACCTGCATGGGCTGTCATAAAGTGACCAAGACTGATACGCCCGCCATTAAGGAATTGACGCGCATTTTCAATGCTGGCGAGGCCCTGCCCTGGAAACGCGTGCACACCCTTCCCGATCACGTGTTCTTCGATCACCGCCCCCATGTCAACTCGGGCGTCGCCTGTCAGACCTGCCACGGCGAGGTCCAGAACATGAAGGTCGTCACCCGTGAGATGGGCATGCGCATGGGCAACTGTCTGGCCTGCCACCGGGATCCCCACACGGCATTGCCCAAGGATTCCAAAATCACCCGCGCGGCCGAGCACTGTGCCGCCTGCCACCGATAGGAGCCTGTCGATGGAAATCAAAGCCCGTCGCGACATTCTGGGAAGCGTGGCCTCCCTGCTGGTTGCCCCCCTGGTGCTCGGTAAAGAAGCCATCGTGAGCACTTTTCTCCAAAGCGAAACGAAGCCTCAGCTTCCCCTCGAGATCAACCCTCCTGCCCATTCGGTGAAGCGACGTGACTAAACACATTCATCACGATCCAGTTGACCTTCTCCCCATCGGGTCTCCCCGTCATTGGCGGTCCCTCGATGAGCGCGAGGAAACCCCCGAGGCTCGCCAAGCGGCCCACGATGAGTTCAAGCCTGGCGCCATGAATTTTTCGGACCGGCCCAGCACGAATCTATCGCGTCGCACCTTCCTGACCCTCGTCGGCGCCACCACGGCCCTGGCCGCCACCGTAGCCTGCGACAAGAAGGGCCGGTCCACGGTTGTGCCCTATACCAAGCGCCCCCTCGAGGTGGTGCCCGGCGTCGCCAACTATTACGCCAGCAGCTTCCCCGAGGGTCGTCGCGCCTATTCCGTGCTCGTCAAGACCCGCGAAGGCCGCCCCATCCACATCACGGGCAATGACGAACATCCGGGTCTCAAAGGCAAAACCAGCCCCAGGGCCCTAGCCGATGTCCTGCGACTCTACGATCCTGATCGGCTGCGAGCCCCCAAAATCAATGGCCGTCCCGCCTCCTGGGTTGAGGCCGAGCAAACCCTTCTGGCCGCCCTGGCCGCAGCCAAGCGTGAAGCCAAGCCCGTGCTCCTGCTTACCGGTGCGACCAGCAGCCCCACCCGCAAAGCGCTTCTGGCGGATCTTCAAGCTGCCGTTCCCACGCTTCGCCACCTGGCCTGGGAACCCGCCCTGGGAGATGGCGCCCAAGAAGGCGCCGTAGCCTCGTATGGCGCGCCACTGGAGATCCGTCCTCGCCTCGAACAAGCCAAGGTCATTCTTTCCCTTGGAGCCGATTTCCTGAATGGCGATGACCCCGAAGCCATCGCTGCCTTCATGGCCAAACGGCGCCCGGCGGAACCTGTGGAATCCATGAATCGGCTCTGGGTCTTGGAAGGGGCCATGAGTCTAACGGGCACCAATGCCGATCAGCGTTTTCCCGTGCTCCCTTCTCGCATCGCCGCCCTGGCCTTTGCCCTGGCTAAGGAGTTGGGCGCGGCCCAAATCCCCACGCTGCCAACACCCAAAAAGCTCGGCATTCCAGCCGAAGCCTGGACGAAGCTTATCCACGACCTGAAGACTGCCGGGCGGGATGCCGTGGTGCTCTGCGGTGAAGCCATGCCCGCCGAGGCTCACGTAGCCACCGCACTGCTCAATTCCATCTTGGGATCCCAGGCCTTCGAGGCTCGACCCGCGGAAACCCTGGCCACCCTTAAGGATCTGGATGCCGCACTGGCCGACATGAATGCCGGCAAATTCGCCGCAGTAATTCTCTGGGATGTGAACCCGGCCTATGCCTTCCCAAAAACAGCGGAATGGAAGACGGCCTTCGAAAAAATTCCCGTCCGGGCTTGGATCGGGCTGATTGAAGACGAAAGCGCCGCACAGTGTTCCCTGGTCCTGCCGGAACATCACTGGCTGGAAGCCTGGGGCGATCACACTGACGGCACGATCCTCACACTCCAGCAGCCCACCATCGGCGCCCTCTACGATTCCAAGCAGGGCGAAGACCTAGTCCTGACCCTGCTCAAGGGCCTCGGTGTCGCCAAGCCAGCGGACTACCACGCCTACCTTCAAGCCCGCTGGCAAAAGGAAGTCCACGGCAAAGGAAGCTTGGCTTCCTTTGATCAATTTTTTCAAAGCGCCTTGCACGATGGTGTGGTGAAACTGGAAGGAAAGAGTTCGGCAACGCCAGCCTTCAAGACCGCGGCTGTGAGCGAAATGGCTGTTCGCGCACTCGGCACCCCGACGGATGGCTTCGAGTTGCTGTTACGCCCTGGCACCCAGGTTCACGATGGGCGCTACGGGAACAGTAGTTGGCTGCAGGAGCTTCCGGACCCCATCACCAAAGCCACCTGGGGTAATCCCCTCTCCCTCTCCGTGGCAGATGCCCAGACACTCGGCGTGAAAGATGGGGACATGGTGGAACTGGAGGTCGCGGGCACCAAACTGCGACATCCCGTCATTCTTCAGCCCGGCCAAGCCAAGGGCACCCTTGCGCTTTCTCTTGGCTACGGACGCAAGACCGGTGGCGTCGCGCGGGGCGTGGGCTTCAACGCCTTCTCTCTTCTTGCCATTGGTAGCTCTGCACCTAATTTGCGCCTCGGCGCAAGGGTGACCAAGGCTCGTGGCCACATGGATCTACCTGTCACCCAGAGTCATCACCGCCTGGAGGGTCGCGATTTGGTGCGTTCTTTCTCCCTGGCCGAATTCGCCAAGGAAGCCAAGCACCACCACGAAGCCCACGAACATCCCACTCTCTATCCGGAACAACAATTCCCCGATCACAAATGGGGCATGGTGATCGATCTTTCCGCCTGCATCGGCTGCAGTGCCTGTTCCCTGGCGTGTCAGTCCGAGAACAACATTCCCAGCGTAGGCCCCGACCAAATCGCCAAGGGCCGCGAAATGCATTGGATGCGCATCGACCGTTATTACGAAGGCGAGATCGATAATCCCAAGGTCGTCCATCAGCCGATGCTCTGCCAGCACTGCGATGCCGCCCCCTGTGAGAACGTGTGCCCCGTAAACGCCACCAACCATAGCCCCGATGGCCTGAACCAGATGGCCTACAACCGCTGCGTGGGCACTCGCTACTGCGCCAACAACTGCCCCTACAAGGTGCGGCGCTTCAACTTCCTTGAGTTCACGGCGGACAAGGTCGAACCCGAAAGCCTAGTCTACAACCCCGAAGTGACCGTGCGACCCCGCGGCGTCATGGAAAAGTGCACCTTCTGTGTGCAGCGCATCCAGGATGTAAAGATCCGCGCCAAGGGTGACAACCGCCCCATCAAGGATGGCGAAGTGCAGCCCGCCTGCGCCGCCGCCTGCCCCAGTCATGCCATTGTTTTTGGCGATCTCAAGGATCCCAACAGCGAGGTTTCCAAGCTCGCCAAGTCCAAGCGGGGCTTCAAGGTGCTGGAAGAATTAGGCGCACGACCAGCGATCACGTACTTAGCGGATTTGAAAAATCCTGCCCTGGCCTCTAACCGCGAAGGAGCCGCCCATGAGTAAGGCCGTGGCCCTTCCTGAAGCCCTCCGCGAACCGCTCCTCACCGATGGCCCTGTGACTCTCGGTGGCCTGGATGATCAGGTGCTCTCG
>JAIFMW010000139.1 GCA_020048105.1 Deltaproteobacteria bacterium
TCCGTGCGGCAGCCCACCACCACCGAGGTCGTGTGGCCGTAAAAATTGGCTACGACGAGGCCCTGGCCCATCGAATGTTGGCAGGGGCCGATTCCTTGGTGGTGCCAAGCCGATTCGAACCTTGCGGCCTGACTCAGCTCTATGCCTTGGCCTATGGAGCTCTGCCCCTGGTGCGGCGGACGGGTGGATTGGCAGATACCGTTGTGGACACCAATTCTGTGACCTTGGAAGATGGCCATGCGACAGGTTTTGTTTTCGATGAGGTGGATACCGAGGCGTTGGGCCGAACCTTCGGCCGTGCCTGCGACTTGTACCATCATCAACCCAGGGAATGGGCTCGTGTCGAGCAGCACGGGATGCGCCAGGATTTTAGTTGGCGTGCCTCGGCAAAGGGATACCTAGAGTTGTACCAAGGGCTAGTGGGATGATTCACCCGAGCTGGGTTTTTTGAGGAGCCACACCATGAATCGCAATCAATTGCTGAAGGTCTTGGAAGCCCACCCCACCACCGGCTGGTGTGCACCCATTACGGTCCCGATGCCGCCGATTCCAGCCGCCTCCCGGTTGCTCTGGTGCGGTATCGGAGGCTCCCTGCTGCCTTCTGAAACCTTGGTGCGCGCCTTGGGCTGTGAGCGGAGTCAAAAGGCCTGGATGCCCCTGGCATCACCCGAGCCCATGGCTGTGGAACTTCGCCAGAACGATCAGGTTGTCTTTGTTTCCAAGAGCGGCAACACCCTGGAATTGTGGACCTGGATTAGCCGCTTGAGAGCCATGCCCGCCTGGTCCCACCTCGAGCGCCCTCCAATTGTTATCACGCAAGATGATCAAAACCCGCTGGCGAAATGGGCGAGGAGTGAGGACTATCCGATTCTGCCTATTCCCGTGAATGTGGGAGGTCGCTATTCCGCCTTTACCCCAGTCGGAACCCTTCCGATTTCTTGGATGGGTGGGGACCCCCACGCCTTTTTAGATGGTGGGCGCAGGGTGGTGGAATCCGTGAAGAATGGCACTGGCGTTTGGAACGATCGGGTCTGGAACATGGTGGATACCCTGCATCAGGGCTATTTAAAGGGCATCACGGAATGGGTGCTGATTCCCTATTGCTTAAAGCTCGAAACGCTCACCGCTTGGTGGGTGCAATTGGTCGCCGAAAGCCTCGGCAAAGTCGCTCAGGATGGAACTCGGCGTGGTATCACCCCGATTCGGAGCGTCGGCCCGATCGATCAGCACAGTCAACTTCAGCGTTGGATGGCGGGACCGCGTAACCTGGGTGTGATCGTGCTGACCATCGATGAGCCCACGGTGCCCGAGACACTTCAGGTTCCTGCGGGATGTCCGTACCCCAAGCTCGCGGAATTGCAGGGTGCGCAGATTGTCCAGGCTCAAGCCGAGGGCACCATGGAAGCCCTTCAGGGGGCAGGCGTGCCCGTTGAGCATTGGCAACTGCCTGCGGTCAGCGAAAGCATGCTGGGCGAATTCATGATGGCTTGGCAGCTCATCGTAGGGCTCACCGGTTTCGCGCTGGAAGTCGATCCCTTCGACCAACCCGCCGTGGAGGATGGGAAGAAGCGGACGTTCAAGAAACTCGGCCTTAGCTAATAGACCGCCGCCGCCCCGCCATCGATGGGAATTACCACTCCGGTCGTCCAGGCGCTTTCGTTGGAAAGCAAATGGGCGGCCAGGTTGGCGACTTCTTCTTCGCGGCCAAGGCGCTGCATGGGGTTCACCTGAGCGAGTTTGGTGAGATCACCATCGGGGTCGGAACTCTGACGAAGGCGCGCTTCCAGCATGGCGGTGTAGACTGGGCCGGGCGCAATGGCATTGCACCGAATGCGCCGCGAGGCCCATTCCAGGGCAAGCACCTGGGTCAACATATGAACACCGGCCTTGGATACGGAATAGGCCGCGGAATCCGGGATGGCCCGCAAAGCAATGTTGGAGCCGACCAAGACCACGCTCGCACCCTTCTTTAGTCGGGGCCCCAGATGATGGCAAAGAAGCCAGGGCCCCCGCAAATTGGCCTGGATCATAGTGTCGAAATCCCGAATGGGCGTGTCTTGGACGCTGCCCGTCACCAATTGTCCAGCACTGAGGAACATGCCATCGAGGGCAGGGCATTCGCTGACGAAGGCCGCCACGGCGAATTCGTCCGAATGATCCAAGGTGAAATGGAGGGCATTGGGCAGCGTTTCAATCAGGGCCTCCATGCGGCGTCCCGCCAGGATTAACTGGGCGCCCTTGGCCGCAAAAAGCCGCGCTGCCGTTCGTCCAATGCCACTCCCGGCACCGGTTACAAGGATCACTTTGCCTTTTAGGGATTTCATGACGAGCTTTCCAGAGATCTGGGTTGGGGCGCGACAACACCACCGCTCACGGCCCAGGTGAAGGCTTGTTCGGGGCTGATATCCACGGGGCGAACTCTCGACTCTTCTAACATCACCACATAGCCAGAGGTCGGGTTGGGAGCGGTGGGAATGTAGACCGCCACCATGGATTCACCGCCCGGTACGGCCCAACTGCAATCTCGACGAGCTAAAAAACCGAGCGTGACCGAACCCGGATGGGGCCATTCCACCAACACGACTTCCTTGAAACTGCCACCCTGGCCACTCTGGATGGCACCAAGAACCTGTTTGGTCGCGCCATAGATACCCTTCACGCCAGGAATGAGAAGCATAAGCTCATCGATCCAGGCCAGGAGTTGTCGTCCGAGAAAATTCCCTACGAGGAGGCCAACAGTAAACAACAGCAATAGGGTTGCGGCGGCCGAAACCAAAGCCAGCATCCAGGTTGGTGCAACGGGCAAGTTTAATAGGTGAGTGGCCCAGGTGAAGGGACCCCTAAAGATGTTGATCAGACCTGAAAAAATGGCCTTCAGCAGCCACAGGGTGACAACCGCAGGAAGCAGCGTTACCAAGCCTGCCAGGAGGTATTTCCGGAACATCCTCAATCCTTCTCGGTGCGCTCGGCGCCTTCGTCGCCCGTCAGGCGGCTAGTGCCTTTCAGGATTCGATCTCCGACTTTAAGCCAGAAGGCTCGGAAGTAATTCACCGCGCTCCAGACTGCTAAAACTAGGGCTACCCACATCAAGATCTGGCCAAAGCCCACAAATAGGCCCCAGGGCTCGGTGGTGTGCAGTGCGCCCCGGAAAAAGATGGCTACGCTCCATTGCTGGAAAACCGGAAGCCCTGTCCACAAGAAGAGCCAACCATCCAGTACAGGCCCGAAAATCAAACACGAAATGGCCGCGATTTGCGCGCCCAATTTCCATTTGCCCATCGAATCGGCGGCAATGGTGATGCCTTCTTCGCTGGCAATGCCGCGAAGGCCGGTAATGGCCATTTCTCTGGAGAGGATGATGAAGGCCATCCAGGCCGGCGTTTTGTCCAACTCGATCAAGGAAATTAGCGCGGCGGAAATCAGCAACTTGTCAGCCAGGGGATCCAGCAATTTTCCTAGGACTGTGATCTGGCGATACTTTCGCGCGAAATAGCCGTCGTAGAAATCGGTAATGGAGGCGATCCAAAAAACGACGGCACCGATGATCTGATGGTGCTGCACCCGGGTCATGAGCACCACAACGAGAATGGGGACCATGAGAATTCGGGCGAAGGTGAGGTAGTTTGGCAGGTTCATAAAAAAGCCTTGGGAAAAGAAGCAAAAGGAGCCTTCAGCCTACCACTCAGAGAACCGTTAGTTCGCCCTTGGCAAGTAAGGATTGCCAAGGCCTGTCATTCACCGGCAGGAAGCGCAATGCCGATCGCCCCAAATAGCGCAGGCTCGCCTCCGAAACATGGATTGGGATGCCACGTTGCTGTAGGTTTTCCAGGCATTCAACAGCGCTGGGGTCTTCCAACAGTTCCAGGGCGTCGTGGGCCAGCAGGATCCAGGGCGTTCCTGTTTCAAGGGCGCTTAGCACGCCGAGAAGCAGTTGGCGGCCCAGGGCCCGATCCCCTGGCGTAAAGGCACTACGGAGAAGGAGGACAGGCCTCGCGACCACTGGCGCGGGTGCCACGGGCTTGAAGGCTGAGAAGGTTTCCTGGGGTACGGTTCCCCCAGCCACATCCAATTGCCAGTGATCACCCATGGCCTTGGTCGTGGCTGGTCGACCCTGGCGCTCCAGGAAGCGTTCCAGGTTGGAGCGGACCATCTCATCGGAATCCACGAGGATTCGAAGGGGCATGGTCGGATGCTGCTCGATGGCCCCCCTTACCTTCAACAGGGCTTGGGAAACCGTGACATCGAAGATTTCTAAGGTCAGGATGTCCATGGCTACTCCGTGGCTCCGCGGGAGGTGACTTCTGTGAAATCGTGGGATACCAGTAAGGAGTCTAATTGGCTTTGGGTGGGGATTCATTCGATATCAAGACCTGGCTGCACCGGGAGGCTCTTGCCCTTGGCTTTTACCGGGTGGGATTTGCGACCTGTGAACCCTTTACGAGTGAGCAGGTTCGCCGCACCGAATGGCTCACGGCGGGGGGGCGCGAGCTGTTTCCCTACCTGGATCGTGCCGATAGCTTGGAGCCAGAGTACTGGCTTGCTGGTGTCCGCACGGCCCTGGTGGGGTTCTTTCCTTACGCTCGACCCGAGGCCATTCCTGGAGCTGCGCCGGGGAGCCTCAAGCTCAGCCGTTATCTCTGGGGGCCGGATTACCACACCATCATGAAGGGGCGAATGAAAATGCTCCTGGAGCGGGCGCAAGAACATCTGCCGAACCTTAAAGGCCGAGTCTGTGTGGATACGGCCCCGATTCTGGAACGCCAATTCGCCGTTCGGGCCGGCCTGGGTTGGCAAGGCAAACACACCCTTCTGATTACCGGTAAAGGCGGCAGTTGGGGCTTTCTCGGTGTGCTCCTTTTGGATATTGAATTGGAGCCAGATCAGCCCTTTCAAGGAAACCGTTGCGGGGCCTGTACGGCCTGCCTAGACGCCTGTCCTAGTGGCGCGCTGAGCCCCTTTCGCCTGGATCCAAATTTTTGTCTGTCGACCTTCAATCTAGAGACGGAGCAAGAACCTCCGCCCATCGTCACTCGAATGATGGCTGCCACCGGATGGGTGGCAGGTTGTGATCTTTGTCAGGATGTGTGCCCTTGGAATCGCAGCCCCGCTTGGGGTGACCCCGCACTCTGGGGTGGCCCGAGTCCTTTGCATACTTCCCCGGCAGCAGACCTTCCATGCGGCACGGCCCAATGGCAAAAACGCACCCGAGGGACCGCCTTGCGTCGGGTGCGACATCGTCACTGGATCGCCACCTTGAAGCGTGTGATGGGTGAATCTGGAGGTGTCTCGCATATTTCATTGGATTAACGCGCCGATTTTCCCTATAACGAGCAGTCAGGCGAAATTCCGGAGACCACATCGATGGCCATGAAACCCTTCACGATTCAAGATGCATCCGAGCTTTATGGAGTGAAGGAATGGGGGGATGGTTATTTCGGAATCAACGGTAAGGGTCACCTCGAGGTGTATCCAACGCAGGACGAAAACCTTTCAGCCGATGTCTATGAAATCGTTCAGCATCTGCGCAAGAAGGGTGTCCACACTCCGCTGATCCTGCGTTTCCCGCAGATTCTGGCCAACCGGGTGCAGGAGATCAACGAAGCCTTTCGCAAGGCCATCAAGGAATCTGGTTACGAAGGGGATTACCAGGGCGTCTTCCCGGTAAAAACCAACCAGATGAAAGAGGTCGTCGATCAAGTGGTGAAGGCGGGGTACAAATATCGTTATGGCCTGGAGGCTGGTTCCAAGCCCGAGCTGATGATCGCGCTTTCCATGAATCTCCACGCTGAGGCGCTGATTCTCTGCAACGGATACAAAGACGAAAATTTCATTCGCATGGCACTTCTGGCAAAAAAAGCCGGGCGCAACGTGCTGATCACCGTCGAGAAAATGACGGAATTGCCTTTGATCCTGAAAGTGGCAAAAGAGTTAAAGGTGGAACCCCTGATTGGATTGCGCGCCAAGCTGAGTGCCATGGGTGCGGGCAAGTGGGAATCCAGCGCTGGAGACCACGCGAAGTTTGGTCTGACGACGCGAGAAATCCTGGATGCCATCGAGGTGCTGCAGAAGCGCGGCATGCTGGACAGCATCATCGAGCTGCATTTCCATATCGGCAGCCAGATTACGGATATTCGCCGCGTGAAGGTTGCGCTCAAGGAGGCCACCCGTCTTTACGCCAAGCTGCAGAAGATGGGGGTGCCGCTTCAATACCTGAACGTGGGTGGCGGTTTGGGTGTGGATTACGACGGTAGCCGAACGACCTTTAGTAGTTCCATGAACTACACCGTGCAGGAATATGCCTCGGACGTGGTGTGGACCACCAAGGACATTTGTACCCAGGAACAGGTACCGATGCCCCACATTCTGAGCGAGTCTGGGCGCGCCATTGTTGCCTTTCATCAGGTGGTAGTCACCGATGTCATTGGGCTCATCGATACCACCTATTCCAAATACACCGTGGAGCTCTCGGGCAACGAACCTCAGATTATTAAGGATCTGGCGTACACTCGTGATGCGATCTCCGTTAAGAACTTTTCTGAGATGTACCACGACGCCATTACTCAGAAAGATGAGCTGCTGACGCTTTTCAATCTTGGCTATTTAAGCCTGGAAGATCGCTCCAAGGGTGAAACGATTTTCTGGGAAGTGTGCCGAAAGCTTTCACGGATTCTCAGCTACAAATCCCTGAAATACATTCCTGAAGAATTCCAGGATTTGAACAAGAGTCTCGCCGATAAGCTCATCGCCAACTTCAGCGTCTTTCAATCCTTGCCGGATCACTGGGCCATCGATCAGCTCTTTCCCGCCATGCCGATCCATCGCCTGAAAGAAAAGCCAACCCTTTCCACCACCTTCTGCGATATCACCTGCGATAGCGATGGCAAGGTCGATAAGTTCATCGACTTGAAAGATGTGCGCGACGAACTTCCGATGCATGAGCCAAGGCTCGGTGAGCCCTATCTCATCGCCTTCTTCTTGACGGGTGCCTACCAGGACACCCTGGGTATGCGCCACAACCTGTTTGGCACACCCAATGAGGCTCACGTCATCGTGAGTGAAGACGAGGAATTCCGCATTCAGCAGATTGTGCCCGCCCAGACCATCGACGATGTACTGCGCAGTGTGCACTACGATCCGGATCAGCTCATTGAAGGCCCAACCCGCAAGACTAAGCGCAGCGACAGCGATGCTTCAGAAGCCCTGAAGGCCTTGTTGTCAGAGCAGCGAAAGATGCACACCTATCTCGAAATGTAGCCCTTAATCGAAATCCTTACCGCCCCGTTGGCGCTTCTTGTCTCCGACTTGGCGCTTGGCCTCAAGCCGCCGAGTCTTGGAGCCTCGCGTCGGGCGGGTTGCATGGCGCGGAGTCGGTGGGATCAGGGCTTCGGCGATGACGTGAACGGCCTTGGCCCTGGCGTCTTCAAGATTCTTGGATTGGTCTCGGGTTTTCTCGCTGATGATCATCCAGCGACCATCTCCATCGAGGCGATTGCGAACGGCGTGGCGCAGTCGATTCAGCGCCTCGGGGGTGATTCCTGTGATGGCCTCCAGTTGGATTCGCAGCTCGATCTTGGAGGAAACCTTGTTCACGTTCTGGCCGCCGGGGCCACCGGAGCGAACGGCCTTCACGGTAAGTGCCTCGGCTGGAACCACGACACCGTTTGAAATTTGGATCGGGTCCGGCACTGCCTTCAGCCTCGGATTTCAAAAATCGTATGGAACCGCACGGCATCTAGGGTCGTTCGCACGCTGGGTGCTGGGCGTAGCAAAACAATTTTGACGCCCTTTGATTCCGCCTTTTCCCGCAACAAGAGCAGGTTGCCAAGGGCGCTGGATTCCATGTAGGTGAGGCCACTCAGATCCAAATGGAGTTCGGAGATCTTGCTTTCGGTAAGCAACGCCTGGGTGCTCTGTTTGAAGGTTGCACCGGCGTCGAAGGTAAAACGGCCATCGAGTTTTACGATGCCCTTGGTTCCTTCGATCAGTGTTGTGCAATCCACAAATGCCTCCTGCACCCATTGGGCCCAAGCCTCATCATACGACGAGCCGTGCCCGGCAAAGCCAGTGATAATGACTAGAATCAAGGACTGCAATCCCGGAGTCACTATGAGTCTTGCCCTGCCATTCGAACACGGCCAATTGGTGGTTGTCCTTCTCCGGGAACCTCGGGAACGCCTTTGGGGGCGGCTCCTGGGCCTGGAAACGGCAGGTATTGCCTTGCGCGGAGTGGATGTGAGCCCCTGGGAGGAAATTCTCGGATTGGTTCGCCGAGGAGAGCTGGAGATGGTTTCCCTCGCGAGTCGCTTCTATCCCATGCACCGCGTGGAATCGGTGTACCTCGACGAGGCCAACTGCGGTGTGCCCAGTCTTGGGGATCAGTTTCTGAACCGCACGGGCATGGAGCCTTCGGCTTTTTTGGTGGACCTTTGATCCCATGAAAAAAATCGCCTTCTTCATCTCTGGAACCGGTGGGAACGCCTTGAACCTTCTGAAGGCCTGCCGAGAGGGCAGGGTGCCCGCCGAGCCCGTCCTGGCCATTTGCAGCAATCCCAAGGCCGCTGGCATCGAACGCCTTCGGAACGAAGGCGTTCCTGTCTGCGTGCTTTCCCGCAAGGATTTTGAGGACGATGCCGCCTATTCCAAGGCCTGTCTGAAGCAGGTGGAAGCCGCCGATGCCACGGTGATCTGCCTCTGTGGTTGGCTAAAAAAGCTCGTGGTTCCCAAGGAATGGGAGGCGCGAATCCTCAACATACATCCCGGCTTACTTCCGGAATTTGGCGGTGCGGGGATGTATGGAATGCACGTTCACACCGCTGTGATCGCTGCGGGCGTGGCCGAATC
>JAIFMW010000047.1 GCA_020048105.1 Deltaproteobacteria bacterium
TGCCCCGCCTGCGCCATCATGCGGGCATCGTGGTGGAACCTTTTCCCTGGCTGGATATCGGCAGTCCCGATCATTTGATTGCCGCCGCAAGGCAGGTTGCACCCGACCAAGAAGGCCGGATGCCTGGTTGCTACATCCATCCCACGGCTCATCCCACGGGCGCCTTCCAGCGCTGCGTCTTCGGACCCGGAGCCCAACCACCCCCCGGAATTAACGATACCAATGCCCTTTGGTTCGAAAGATCCGGACGGCAGGTGCGCTTGGGCCTTGATCCAGGTTTTTGATCCGATCATTTCCATTGGTGCAGAAAACCTTGCTGTACCGAGGGGCGGCAGCGACCCTCAGAAATCGAAGAGGCATCACCCATCCTGGATAAACTGGCACCATGGAACCCCGACTTCAGACCGTGCTCGATCGATGGGAATGCCGCAACCCTCGGCCTTTGAGTGGAGATGCAGGCGCTCGCCAATATTTCCGGGTGGATCACCCCCAACTGGGGACAGCCTTGGTGGTGCTCTACCCGCTCAACGACCCCGAAAAGCTCGATGATCCCTACTTCGATTACCGGGCGATGCAGGCTTTCCTCGATCCCGTGGTCCGCGTGGCCACCATCATTCAATGCGCCGACGAAGAGCGCTGCATGCTGATGGAAGACCTCGGTGATGTTTCCTTGGAACGCCACCTGACCTTGCACCCCGAGGAGGAATTGCAAAGGGCCGAAGAGGTCGCCCATCTCCTCACCACCTGGCTGGGACTGCTGACAGACGGTGCACCGAGCCGAGCTTTTTTCATGCTGCGCGCCTTCGACCACGAAAAATTTCAGTTCGAATGGGATTACTGCCGTCGGCATTTCTTTCAGGACTTCCTTCAAAAGGATCCCCCCGGTTGGCTGGAGCGCCTCATGGCCGATATCCACGCCGGGCTGGAGCCCCGTGCCCGCTATCTGGCGCACCGGGATTTCCATGTGCGCAATTTAATGGTTCGCGGGGATCAACTCGTGGTGCTGGATTTCCAGGACGCCCGGCGAGGCGCTGCCACCTATGATCTAGCCTCCATCCTGTTTGATGGCTATTGGGATTGGGCTCCCGAGGCGCGCGATTTGCTGGTGGATCGTGTCCGGCAGGAACTGAATTGGTCCGAACGAACCCTGTGGGAAGAACTGAGCCTGAGCGCCCTTCAGCGCAATTTCAAGGCCCTGGGAACCTTCGGCTTCCAACTGCTTCAGCGCAAAAAAACCTATTTTGCCCCGGCCATTCCCCGCACACTGCGCCATATTTTGGGCCACTTCCAGCGCATGAATCACGGCGAGGGCGTCTTGGCCACCGAGCACTGGATCCGTCTGGCAGAAAAACGATTACTCAAGGGTGAAGAATAGAAGCCCGTTACAGTCCTTGCCCCACCCTTCGAAAGAGACTCACCATGGTTATCGGAATTCGTAAGATTCCCCAACCCGCTGCCGGAAAAATCGATGTGCCTGGCATCATCGATGCCTTCTCGAATCGGATGATGTATTCCATCGCCAAGGATCAGTACACCGCCCGCGACCTGGATGTTTATCATGCCCTGGCCTTCGCGGTTCGCGATCGTTTGATGGAACGGTGGTTCCGAACCCAAAACGCCTATTACCACCAGGACGCCAAGCGGGTGTATTACCTGTCCCTTGAATTCCTGATGGGACGATCCCTGCTCAATAACATCCTCAATCTAGCCGCCGAAGGCCCCTATACCCAGGCCATGGAACAGCTCGGGTTTCAACTGGAGGACATCGCCCAAAAAGAGTGGGATGCCGGTCTGGGCAACGGAGGCCTGGGCCGCCTTGCCGCCTGCATTCTGGACGCAGCCGCCACGTTGGAGATCCCCTTTTACGGCTATGGCATTCGCTACGAACACGGCATCTTCCGGCAAAAAATCATCGACGGTTCCCAAGTCGAGTCTCCGGATAGTTGGTTGCGCTACGGAAACCCGTGGGAAATCCAGCGCTCCGATGCCATTTTTCCCGTACGGTTCTACGGCCGAACCTCGGGCTATACCGACGAACTGGGTGAGTACCACGTGAATTGGGTGGACACGCAGGATGTCTGGGCCATGGCCTACGACACGCCCATCGCCGGTTTCCGTAATGGCACCGTCAATACCCTCCGGCTCTGGTCCGCCAAGTCCAGCCGGGAGTTCGACTTGGCCCATTTCAACGCGGGCGAATACGTCCAGGCCGTGGAAGACAAAAACGTCTCCGAAAATATCTCGAAGGTGCTCTACCCTGCCGACGATCAGAGCGCGGGCAAAGAGTTGCGACTCAAACAACAATACTTCTTCGTGTCAGCCACCCTGCAAGATGTCGTCCGCCGTTTCAAAAAACGTCCGCATTGGGTCTGGCCTGAATTCCCTGACGAAGTCGCTATCCAACTGAATGACACCCACCCTGCCCTGGCGATCCCCGAACTGATGCGGGTCCTCATGGACCAGGAAGGCCTAGGCTGGGAATTTGCCTGGGATCTAACCCAGCGGGTATGCGCCTATACCAATCACACCGTTCTGCCCGAAGCCCTGGAAGTTTGGCCTACGGCGCTCATGCGGAACCTGCTGCCTCGTCATTTCGAAATCATCGAAGAGATCGACCGTCGTTTCCGAATCGTCGTGCGGGAGCATTACCCCTTCAACGAGGCCAAATTGCAGCGCCTCGCCATCATCGACAACGGCCACAGCGTGCGCATGGCCAACCTTGCCATCGTTGGCAGCCATTCCGTTAACGGTGTGGCTCAGCTCCACACCGATATCCTAAAGGCCTCCACGTTCTCCGAAATGAACGAACTCTTCCCCGGTCGCCTCAACAACAAGACCAACGGAATTACTCCCCGGCGCTGGCTGCTGAAATGCAATCCCGGACAAGCGGCCCTGATCACCGAGGCCCTTGGCGAGCGGTGGATGAAGGATCTGGATGAACTGCGCGGCCTGACCGCTTTTGCCGAGGACGCGAGTTTTCAGGAGCGTTGGACCCAAACCAAGCTCGCCAACAAGAAACGCTTTGCCTCAGCCATTCAAGAAGCCCAAGGCACGATCCTCGACCCGACCTACCTCTTTGATATGCAGGTAAAACGCATTCACGAGTACAAGCGGCAATTGCTCAACCTCATGCATGTGGCGACCCTGTGGAATCGTCTGCGCGATGGCCAGGATGCCGGTGTTCCCCGCGCGGTCATGATTGGCGGAAAGGCCGCTCCGGCCTATTGGGTAGCCAAGCACATCATTCAACTGGCCAACGCTTTGGCTTCGGCCATCAACACCGATCCCGCCTGCCAGGTCAAACTCTCGGTGGCTTACCTGGAAAACTATCGGGTTTCGTTGGCCGAACAAATTTTCCCCGCCTGTGAACTCTCGGAGCAGATTTCCACGGCCGGAATGGAAGCCTCCGGCACCGGCAACATGAAGGCCGCCCTCAACGGCGCCCTCACCATCGGCACGCTCGATGGCGCCAACGTGGAAATCAAAGATGAAGTGGGCGAAGGGAATATCTTCATCTTTGGCCATACCGCCCAAGGCATCGTGGAGCTTCGCGATTCGGGTTACCGCCCCCGAGAATGGGCCGCCGGAAACTCGGAATTGCAGCGCGCCATCGACACCATCGCTCGCTTGGATGGCGGCCGTTTCGAGCCCATCGCGCGCATGCTGCTGGAATCCGACCACTACTTCCACTGCGCCGACTATGCCGCCTATCTGGAAGCCCAGACCCGCGCTTCGGAGACCTACGCCCGTCCCAAGGATTGGGCCCGCATGTCCATCCTCAACGTGGCTGGCATGGGACGGTTCTCCATCGATCGCACCGTGCGGGAATATGCGAAGGACATCTGGAATGCCCAAAGCGTATCGGTGCCACTGGAATTCCCTGTGGGCACTTAGCGCTGATTCACCCCAGATGCAGTTGCAAATGAAAAACCAAAGAAGAACCACGGAGTCACGGAGGGCATGGAGAAAAATTGAGGAACGGAACTTTGACGGGTTTCGCCCCTGACTTTTCAGTTCTCAGTTCTCCGTGCTCTCCGTGCCTCCGTGGTGAACTTTTTTTGGAAAATTACAACACCCAACTAATGCCGATCAACCCTTTGGCACCCATTCCACATCGCCCACAGCCGACAGTGCATTTTCGGCGCGGGACAGGGCAAACAGCCAATCGCTCAAGCGATTGAGGTAAGTGAGCACCAGCGGTGAAACCGAATCCTCGGCCGCCAAAGCCACGGCTTCCCGCTCGGCGCGACGGCACACGGTGCGTGCGAGATGAGCGTAGGCAGAGGCTGGGCCACCCCCTGGCAGCACGAAATTGACCATGGGCGGAGCCAGGGCCGAAAGACGATCGATATCGCCTTCCATGGCGGCGATTTCCCAGGTGGGACGCGTCATCTTTACGCCGAGCTTGGGCAGTTGTTCGGAGGGTGTGGCCAGCACGGCCCCGATGACAAAAAGATCGTTTTGAATCTCCGGCAAACGTTCGCGAGCACCCGAAGCTTCGGAGACGTGAAGCCGCAACACCCCAATGACGCTGTTCAGTTCATCCACCGTGCCGTAGGCCTCCAGGCGCGTGTGGGATTTGGTAACCCGCCTGCCGCCGAAAAGGCCCGTTGTGCCTTCATCCCCGGTGCGTGTGTAGAGTCGACTCATGGTTCCTCGAAGGGTGAATGGTCCGCTAATTTATTCGGATAGTGTGATTGAACTTAAAAAACAAATCACCACGGAGACACGGAGAGCACGGAGAAAAACCGAGAAAAAAGGAAAGGGCTAATAGGACAGGTAAGTCGTTATACCTGATGCATCTCCGTGGTGAATTTTTTGGCACTGATCGGTGCCCCTCAGGCTCCGCCGCGCGCTTTGCTCCAGGCACCAGCATCCCGTCGCCATTCGCCTAAAGAAGCCCGGTCATCGCCCACGAGAATGCCCTTGGCTTCGGCCCGCTGAGCCAATTCATCGAAAGTGGCCAGCACCCGCAAGGACACGTTCGCCGCGGTAAACGCCGCTTCCGCCACGGGGAGCCCGTAGCTAAAGAGCGCCAGAATTTCGAGCACCTCCGCGCCTTCGGCACGCAACCCCTCCACGCACTTCAAGCTGGAACCGCCCGTGGAGATGAGATCCTCCAACAGCACCACGCGATGCCCCTGCGTATTCGGACCTTCCACTTGGCGCCCCATGCCATGTTTCTTGGGCTCTGGGCGCACGTAGGACATGGGCAGGTTCAAGCGATCCGCCACCAGCGCCGCCCAGGGAATACCGGCCGTCGAGGTGCCTGCAATCAGCGTTGGGCGGACTTCCGCAGCGCGCTGGGCCAGGGCTTCCACAATCTGAGCACGCAGGGCGGGATCACCCAGCAACTGGCGGTTATCGCAGTAGATTGGCGCCTTTAGGCCACTGGCCCAGGTGAAGGGCTCCCGAGGTGAAAGGCGCACGGCCCCAACGTCGAGCAATCCGGCGGCAAGATCAAGTTGGGTCATGGAAGCTCCTGACTGATATCGGCAACGGGAAATTTACTCATGTAGCGTTCGGCGCCATCGCAAAGCAAGGTCACGACACGACTGCCCTTGGGCAGTTCCTGGGCCAGCTTCATGGCCGCCCAGACATTGCAGCCGCTGGAGCCGCCCACCAGACAGCCTTCCAGCCCGATGAGCTGCCGAGCCGTGGCAAGGCTATCTTCATCACTCACATCGATGATGCGATCCGCCAGAGAAAGCTCCAGAACGGCAGGCACGTAGGTGCTACCGATACCTTCCACGGTCCATTCGCCCACTTCCTTGTCGCCGTAGCAAGAACCCACCGGCTGCACACAGCAAGCCAGGAGGCGGGGATTGAGTTCTTTCAGGCGCTTCACGATGCCCGTAAAGGAACCACCGCTGCCGGCCGCGATGGCGATCGCATCCACACTCCCTTTCATTTGCTCCCAGATTTCCTCGGCGGTGGTGCGATGGGTGCCGGGGTTATCCCAGTTGTCGTACTGTCGGCTGAGCCACGCGTGGGGAATGGTGCGGGCCAATTCCTCCGTATGCGCCACGGCGCCACTCATGCCAAGGCTCTTGGGCAGCACCACCAATTCAGCCCCAAGGGCCTTCACCAACTGCATTTTTTCTTGGCTGTATTTCGTGGTCATCACGATGATGCAGCGGTAGCCCAACGCCTTGCAGGCCAGCGCCAGCGCCAGACCGGTGTTGCCCGCCGTGGCTTCGATGACCGTGGATTGGCCAGGGACCAACTCGCCCCGGGCCTCGGCGGCCTTGATCATGCCAATCCCAATGCGGTCCTTGATGCTACCGGCGGGATTGAGGTATTCCAATTTTCCAAAGAGTTCCACCTCAGGCGCAAAGCGCTTGAGCCGCAACAACGGGGTATTTCCAATGAGATCGAGGATGGAATCAATGGCGGGTGGGGCAGGCATCAATACTCCAGAAGCTCCATTCTAGGGGCATTCCCATTGGCTTCGGTCACGAAGGGGTGACCGCTCGTAAACGTAGGCACAGCAAGGCCAGGAAGTGCCTCAAGCGCATTCAAGCCGCAAAGCCCTTTGAGCTGTTTTATTTAACGGCTGGCTTGGGAGCGGCCTTGTCGATGGCCAACAGTTCCACCTCGAACAGCAAAAGCGACGCCGGAGGAATGCCTCCCCGGCCTCGTTCGCCATAGGCTAAATCGTAGGGGATGAAGAATTTGGCCTTGGAGCCCACCTTCATGAACTGCAACCCTTCGGTCCAGCCCCTGATCACACCCTTGAGCGGAAATTTGATGGGTTCGTTGCGCTTGTAGCTGGAATCGAATTCCGAGCCGTCCAGAAACGTACCACGGTAGTGAACCTTCACCGTATCGTCGGCTCCGGGCTTATCACCATCGCCTTCGCGCAGAATCTGGTATTGCAGGCCGCTGGCGGTGGTCTGCACCCCTGGTTTGGCTTTGTTTTCTGCCAGGAATTTGGCCCCCTCGGCCCGGTTTCGCTCAAGCGCGAGCTTGGTGCCTTCTGCTTCGAGTTGCTGCACGAGCTTGGTGGCTTCTTCGTTGGTCATACGAGTCTTCCGTCCTTTCATGACATCTTCCACGGCTTTGGTATAGGCCGCGAGGTCCACGGGGGTTCCCAATTTCTTGAGCCGGGCGCCGGCTTCGAGGCCCAGAGCATAACCCTGCTTCGGATCGACTTTGACTTTGGCAGTGGTCTTCTTGGCGGGTACCGGTTGTTTCGGTTCCTGCGCACCCAAGACGAGGCTTAGGGTCATCAGGGACGCAAGGGCTGTAAAGGAAGCGGACATGTAGGCTCCTGGATCTGCTTCAAGCATAGCGGCGGCGGGCGAATTTTCACGTGTTTGCAGCCTTCCAAAACCGGAAGCCACTGAAAAAAATGAGAACCGGCAGGGCTTCGCGAGGTACCGTAATTCCATGTCGACCCTTCGCGCCTCCTTCCTATTTCTCCTCGGTTTCCTACTTTGGGCCGGAGATCCCGCCGCCGGTGTACCCCTTGAACTGGCCCGACAGCGCCGGGAAACCCTGCGGAATCCGCGCCTGGAGTTGAGCTTTCGCCTTCCGGCTACGCCCGCCGAACCCGTCACGGGTCGCGCCGTGGTGCGGGTGGAATTGACGCGTTCGGATCGGCCACTGGTGTTGGATTTCACCCCAGGCACTGAAGGCATCAAGAGCCTCACCGTGGGCGGCAACAGCGCTCCCTGGCGGGCCGTGAACGGCCATGTGGTGGTGCCTGCTTCCGCTTTAAAGCGCGGCGCTAATTCCGTGGAAATCGATTTCGTCGCTGGAAACGGCCCTCTGAACCGCCAGCCCGATTTTCTCTACACCCTGCTGGTACCCGCGCGAGCCAGGGAAGTTTTTCCCTGTTTCGATCAGCCCGATCTGAAGGCTCGCTATACCTTGGCCTTGGATATTCCCTCGGATTGGCAGGCGGTGGCCAACGGCGCTGAAATTCAGCGAACCGAGAAGGACGGAAGACTCCACCTTCGCTTCGCCGAAACCCAACCGCTGCCCAGCTACCTCTTTTCCTTTGCCGCTGGAAAATTTCAGATCACCACCGCGGAGCGGGCCGGACGCACGCTGCGAATGTTCCATCGGGAAACCGATGCGAAAAAATTCGCCCGCAATCGCGAGGCCATTTTCGATCTGCACGCCAGTGCCCTGGCCTGGCTCGAGGCCTATACGGGCATTCCCTACCCCTATGGCAAGTTTGATTGGGTGGTCATTCCCTCCTTCCAATATGGCGGCATGGAGCACCCCGGAGCCACGCTGTACAAGGCCTCCAGCCTGATGCTGGAAGAATCCGCCACCCTGGCCCAAAAGCTCAGCCGCGCCAGCCTCATCGCCCACGAGACCGCGCATATGTGGTTTGGCGATCTGGTCACCATGACGTGGTTCGACGATGTCTGGATGAAGGAAGTCTTCGCGGGGCTCATGGCCTCCAAGATCACCAATCCCACCTTCCCCGACATGAACCACGAACTGCGCTTCCTGCTCGGCACCTATCCCAGCGCCTACGGCGTGGATCGCACGCCAGGCACCCATCCCATCCGGCAGCCCCTTAGCAACCTCGCAGAAGCAGGCAGTCTGTACGGCCCCATCATTTACGACAAGGCCCCCATCGCCATGCGAAACCTGGAAAACCTGGTGGGCGAAACGGCCTTCCGGGATGGCCTGCGCACCTACCTGAAGCGCCACAGCCACGCCAGCGCCTCCTGGCCCGATCTCCTGAAGGCCCTGCGCGCCCATACCCGCGAGAACGTGGCGGCCTGGAGCAGCGCCTGGGTCGAGCGTTCCGGACG
>JAIFMW010000149.1 GCA_020048105.1 Deltaproteobacteria bacterium
CCAGCACGCCCCAGGAAATGCTCGATCTCACCATCCTGGCTTTCGAGCTGACCTTCAAATACCGTAGCCCCGTCATGCTCATGGCCGATGGCTACCTGGGCCAGATGACCGGCAAGGTGCAGCTGCCCGATCACATGATCAAGCCGGGCATCCCCACCTGGGCCGTTTATGGTGATCGCAATCACCGTGGCAATTTAATCGCCTCGATTCAGCTCCAGGAATCGGATCTCGAAAAATTCAACGAATATCTCAAGACCAAGTACGACTCCATGAAGGTTGAAGCCCGCTCGGAATCCTTCCTCACCGACGATTCCGAAGTGCTGCTGGTGGCTTGCAACACACCCGCCCGCGCCGCCAAGGGCGCCGTGCAGAACCTGCGCGATATGGGCATCAAGGCGGGACTCTTCCGTCCCATCACGATCTGGCCCTTCCCCGTGGATCAGCTCAAGGCTCTACTGCCCACCACCAAGCGCATCGTCGTGGTGGAAGCTAACGCCGGCGGCCAGATCGAAAACGAACTGCGCCTAGCCCTCAGTCTCGCTGGGGTTGAAAAGCTGCCCCCCATCAGCCACGTGCGACGATTCGGCGGCCTGCTTCCTCAGCAGACCGAAGTGGTCGAGCACGTAAAAACCATCCTCGGCAAGTAAGGAGACCAGCATGTCGAAAGTCTTCTACCAAAAATTCGAACGCCACTCCCACGGTGAAGGCCTCAAGGGGCAATCCACGCATTACTGCGCCGGCTGTGGGCACGGGCTCGCCCATAAGTATTTGGCCGATGCCATTGCGGAACTGGACATCCAGGACACCACCGTTCTGGTGAGCCCCGTGGGCTGCTCTGTCTTCGCCTATTACTACTTTGATACGGGCAACACCCAGGCCGCTCACGGTCGCGCCGCCGCCGTGGCCATTGGCCATAAGATGGCCAACCCTGAGGCCACCGTCATTTCCTATCAGGGCGACGGCGACTTGGCTTCCATCGGCTTGGCTGAAACCGTGGCCGCCGCCCAGCTGGGCGCCCCGATCACCGTTATCTTCATCAACAACGCCATTTATGGCATGACCGGCGGCCAGATGGCCCCGACCTCCCTGATGGGCCAGAAGACCGCCACCAGCCCTGACGGTCGCAATCAGTTCAACGGCATGCCCATCAAGATGGCCGAGCTCATCGCCCAGCTGGATGGCCCGGTTTATGTGGAGCGCGTGGCCCTTTTCAGCCCCGCCGAACGCCGCAAGGCTGCCAAGGCCATCAAGAAGGCAGTCCAAATTCAGAAGGAAGGCCGTGGCTACGCCTTCGTCGAAGTACTGGCCGAGTGCCCCACCCATCTTAAGCTGATGCCCGACCAGGCCGAGAAGTGGGTCAAGGAAAACATGGTTCCCATCTTCCCCCTCGGCGTAAAGAAAGACACCGTCGTGGAGCCCTGGTTCAAGCTGGCCGAGCCCGACTTCGATGCCAAGCATTTCGTCAAGGCCGTGGGCGCCAGCTCCGACGCCACCGATCGCTTCTGCACCTCCTTTGCCACCCACCTGAATCCTGTTGATATCAGCATGAAGTTGGCTGGCTCGGGCGGTGACGGCGCTCAGACCGCCGCCATGCTCATCGCCACGGCCGCCATCAACGAAGGCTTCGATGGCACGCACATTCCCGCCTACGGCCCCGAAAGCCGCGGTGGCACAAGCTACGCCGATGTCCACGTGGCCAAGGACGAAGTCCTGAACCCCGCCAGCCCCACCCCCGACATTTTGTTGGCGTTCAACGCCCCGAGTCTCGCCAAGTTCGGCATCACGGTGAAAAAGGGCGGCTGCATCATCTACGACTGTTCCATTGCCAAGGATGTGAAGCCCATGGATCCCAGCATTACGGTGGTGGGCGTGCCCTTCGCCGAAATCGCCGCGGGTCTTGGAAATATGGTTGTCAAAAATATTGTCGCCCTAGGCGCCTTGCAGGCCGCCACGAATCTCTTCCCCAAAGAGACCTTCATGGCCGCCATCAAGCAGGCCCTGAAAGATAAGGCCAAACTCATTCCCTTGAATGAACAAGCCTTCGACGCGGGTGTCAAAGCCGCGAAGGAATTTCTCTCTGCCAAAAAGGGCTAACACTAGCCCTACCTCATCGAAGCCCGGCCCCAAGCCGGGCTTCATGGTATGTTGGAGGCACTTTTCGAGCCTTTCACCAGCATTATCTTTTTGGAGTCTCTCGTGAATCTAACTCGTTTCGTCAAAAGTTTGGTCGGCGCGGCGGCCATCGCCCTGCTGATGTTCTCCGCCGGCTGTGCCAAGAAGGGCCCCGAAGAGCCCAAGGAATTCAAGGACATTACCCAGAAGGTTGGGGAGATGGACAAACTGAGCCAGAAGGCCAACGCCGCTGGCCAGGAGCAGAGCCGCAAGCTGAAGGAAGCCGGTGTCGCTGACGTCAAGCCCAACGCCGAGACCATGCAGCTCACCGATGAGCAGAAAAAGGCCCTCGAAGAGCGCATCAAGGCCGAGAAGAACAGCACCTTCCAGGCCCTGCTCCAGGAAGTTCTGGACAAGGACAAGGAGATCAAGGATCTCAACGAGAAGATGACCAAGCTCAAGGCCCAGCTTCCCAAGCCTGATATGGCCCGGGAAAACGACAACCACTACACCATGGCCGTGCGCTTCCTGAAGAAGAAGGGCGTGAATGAAAACGAAGCCAAGCGCCTGATCAGCCGCGTCAACATCATGGAGAAGTTGGCCCCCGGCTTCGAGGTCTATCACTTCTACAGCAACGGCGTGTATGGCACCTGGGTCAGCCAGGGCAAGGCCAAGATCACCCCCAACGATTTGGTTCGCGAAGAGCGCGAAAAGGTCGAAGGCGAGCGCGACACCGCCGTGGCTCAGGGCGAAAAGCTGCAAGACGAAGTCAACGACCTGCTAAGCCAAAAGGCCCAGATCACCTCTGAAATCGAGGGCATGCGCACCGAAAAGGCTAAGCTCATCGAGGACATGAACGCCCTCTCCGCCACCAACGAAGGCCAGAAAGCCAAGCTCAACAGCCTGCATTACGTCATTGGCGACCGCAAGCAGCTGGAGAAGAGTGGCGTCATCATCGTGCCCGTCTTCGCCAAGGATCGCGCTGGCAAGGCCTGGAAGGACGATGTCTTCAATAAGTCCCTGGATCTCCGCTCTGCCGACAGCCTCGTCATCAAGGCCACCGAAGTGGGCTTGGCCAAGATCGGCAAGGTCAATGTTGTGCCTGGTTCCTACGTCAAGGATGAGCATTATTCCGTGGTCATCAGCGAAGACAAGCAGACTGCCACCATCAAGCTCCTGACCAAGGATCGCTTCAAGAACGACAAGGTCGTATTCGCCGTCGTCGACTAATTCTTTCTTCGCACGTTAAAAACAGCCCCCGAACTTCGGGGGCTGTTTTTAATTCACGATCTTAATTTGGCGAGGTCGTTCAGGGCGCTGGGGCTGTTCCTTGCCCAGCAAAATTCGTTCAAGCAATGCCGCCACCACGCTGGTTATCAGGGCTCCGAAAAAACCCGACCAAAAGCCATCCACCCGGAAGCCTAGGCCGAGCGTCGTGGAAAGATTGCCCACTAGCCAGAAGACCAGGCCATTGATGACCAGGCTAAAGCAGCCTAGGGAACATGCCACGGGAATGAAGGCGATGAACTTAAGGACAACGCCAAGGGTTGCATTTAAGGCACCCAGCAGCACCGCCACAACCAACAACTCGACGAAAGTGCCCCGGTGAAGCCCTGCCACCAGCACCGAAGCCACAAGAAGCCCAATAGCCGAAAAGAAAAATCGCAGGAAGGTGCGCATGCCGTTCTCCTGCCCCCATGATCGCGGAAAAATGGGGTCAACGGAAACGGGAGGGCCGACAGCAGGTATTCTGGATGCCCCGCAGGAGCGCCCATGTCTTCACCCCTCGAATCCACAACCCAAGCCTTTTTCAAAATTGGCCCTTTTGCAGTTATAGGTGCCAGTTCCAACCGCGAGAAATATGGAAACAAAGTCCTGCGGTGCTACCAGCAGCATGGCCTGGAGGTCTTCCCCATCAATCCAAGGGCAACCGAAATCGAGGGCCTCAAGGCTTACCCTTCGCTGGAAGCCTTACCGAAGCAGGTGCAGGGTATTTCGGTCATCACACCGCCCAAGATCACAGAGTCAGTCGTGCAGGAAGCCATCCGCGCCGGTGTGAAAAATATCTGGATGCAGCCAGGGGCCGAGAATCCCGAGGCCATCCGCATGGCCGAAGCGGCAGGTCTCTCAGTCATAGCCAACGGCCCCTGCCTATTGGTGGTATTGGGGTACCAAGAATCCCACTAAGTGCACCCCTAACGAGTAGCCTTCCTGATTGCGACCCATGATCTATTGGATTGCCCATACCCTTGCCCGCATCGTCGGATTCATCTTTTTCCGGCATCACACGCCGCACCAGGAGCGCATCCCCGAACATGGCGGCGCGCTGATCGTGGCCAACCACGTGAGCTACCTGGACCCATCGATGGTCGGAGCTTCCTTTCGGAATCCCATCTATTACCTAGCGCGAAAATCTCTTTTCAAAGGCTTTCTGGGTTGGCTTTTGCCCCGAATCCAGGTGCTCCCCGTGGACCGCGGCAAGGGCGACCTTGCCAGCATGAAACGCATTCTGGGCCTGCTCAAGGATGGCAACCGCGTGCTCATTTTCCCCGAAGGCACCCGCTCACCCGATGGCGCACTCCAAAGTGCCGAGGCGGGCATCGGGTTCATCATTGCCAAATGCGAAGTGCCCGTGGTTCCATTGCGCATTTTTGGCGCCTACGAGTGTTGGCCCCGTGGCGATAAATTACCCCATCCAGGCCGCATCACCATCGTGCCCGGACCTCCGGTGAATTTTTCCGGCATTCCCTCGGAACTCACGGGCCGAGAACGCTATCAGGCCTGTGCGGATTTAGTCATGGAATCCCTGGCCGAGCTTCAACTCGAAAATTAGGTTTCTAAGCCCTGCGAGGCGGCAGAGTTACAGCGTTCCCCGCTTCTTCTGATCCAGTTCGATGCTATCGAACAAGGCCTTAAAATTACCTTCGCCGAAGCCCATATTCCCGCGTCGCTGGATGATTTCGAAGAACAACGGCCCAATCTGATCTTCGGTAAAGAGCTGCAACAAGTAGCCGCTGGTATCGCCATCGATCTGCACACCCAGCTCCCGGGCCGTTTCCAGGGATTCGGTCACGGTGTAGCCACCGGCGCCAATGCGCCCGGGCAGCAGTTCGTAATAGGTATCGGGCACCTGGAGAAAGCGGAAGCCCTGCTCCTTGAGCGTGCGCAGGGTGTGAAAGGTATCGTTGGTGGACATGGCGATGTGCTGCACGCCCTGCCCTTTATGGCGCTTGATGTATTCCTGAATTTGGCTTTTTTCGTCCGTGGGCTGGTTGATGGGGATGATGATGCGGTTATCGGCACTCTGCACGACTTTGGAATCGAGCCCCGTGCCCAGGGCACCGCGAATATGGAATTCCCGCGTAACCACAAAGCCGTAGACCCGCTCATAAAAAGCCACCAGGGCTTCCATTTCGCCGGGACCTACGTTGTTCGTAAGGTGATCCACCCGTACGAGGCCTGGCTCACAAAGCGCAGGTGCTGGGTCAGGATTCAGGCCAGGCCAAAAGGCATCCAACTCTCCCTGGCGCTCGATGAGGTAGTTCCAAACCTCGCCCACCCCTTGAATGGCCGCAAACCGCAGGACGCCTGCACCCAGTTGATGGGTTTCAGGCTCCAAGGTGACGGCCGCGCCCCGGCTGCGGGCTTCGGTCACCGCGCTGTCCAGATCCTTGACGGCGAAGTTGAGCGCGCAAACGCCCTCCCCGTGAGCGGCAAAATAGCGCCCCGCGGGATGGCTTTCATCCGCCTCGAAGATCAAGATATCCATGCGCTGCTGCTGCAAATGGATGACCCTACCCCAAGCCCCTGACCCGCTGGCCACCCGCGCAAAACCCAATCGGCGATAGAGATCCTCCAGCTTGGTGATGGACCCTGTCATTTGGAAATGATCGATCCCTTCCAGCCCGAGGGGGTTTGTTGCGGTCTTGGCTTGCAAGGGGGCTTTCACGGCAAAAGTGGGTTCGGACACGGCGACTCCAAGAGAAAACACGTTTCGCCCTTGGATGCCGGTGACCAAGCCCGCGTATCGGCATCCAAGAAACTTGGATCTCCGGAGACTTCATGCGCCTTTCCAATGAAACCCCTTTGTTTCCCCTGCGCCAAGGCACCATCACCCGCCAAGCCCATGTGAACCTTCCCGAAGGCACTTTCGAGGAAGAATTCGCTCGGAACGGATTTTTCGGCAAGACCACCCACCTCTACCGCAAGCACCCAGTCACGGCCTGGACCCGCATCGAAGGCCCCCTGCGCCCCCACAGCTATGACCTGAATCGCCTGGTGTCGGGTAATTCCAACGCCATCCACGTTTCCATGTTTGGCAGTGTGGAGCCCTCCTTCGCGCCCATCTGTTTCCTCTATAACGATGATGTGGCCCTGCACTGGGTCGCTCCGGAAACCATGGAGTTCTTTTACCGCAACGCCGACGGCGATGATCTGTATTACATCCACGCGGGTGGTGGCTGCCTGGAGACCGTGTTCGGGAACCTGAATTACGCCAAGGGCGATTACCTGATGCTTCCCCGCGGCACCACCTATCGTTTCCTCCCCGCAGAAGGCGAACAGCGGTACCTGCTCATCGAGAGCGCGGGCGAAATCACCATTCCTGACCGCAACCAACTGGGGCCCAACGCGCTCTTCGACCCAGCCATGATCGACACCCCCGAACTCGCCCCCGTCGATGATCAGGCGAGGGAGTGGGCCATCCACATCAAGCGTGAAAACGAGATCACCAAGGTCTTCTACCCCTTCAACCCACTGGATGTTGTCGGCTGGAAGGGTGATCTCACGGTGTGGCGCATCAATGTGAAAGATATTCGCCCCATCCTAAGCGCCCGGTATCACTTGCCCCCCAGCGCCCACAGCACTTTTATGGCCCACAACTTCGTAGTGTGTTCCTTCCTGCCCCGCCCCTTCGAGGAAGAAGAAGGCGCCATGCGCGTGCCCTTCTACCACGCCAATATCGACTATGACGAGGTGCTGTTCTACAGCGACGGCCACTTCTTTTCGCGGGAAGGCATCGGCCCCGGCATGCTCACCTGGCATCCCCAGGGCATCCATCACGGCCCCCACCCCAAGGCCATCCCCGCCAGCCGCACTAAGGACCGCACCGACGAAGTGGCGATCATGGTGGATACCTTCCGGCCGCTGCACGCTACGCCGGCGGCGGGGTTGGTGGAGAATGCCGAGTATTGGGCGAGTTGGAAATGAACCTAGCCGCACTATGGGAAGCGCAAAAATGCGCCTGGGATTTAACGTAATCGCTCCTCCTCCAGCGCCTATAACCACCTTGGAGGTCACTGGCCCTTGCCTCCCTCTCAAGCTACACTTTCCTTTCCAACCCACCCCCAAAACCTCGGCCCGCCTTCAGGAATGACAATGCCGTACACCATTTCTGACCTTGGCACCCATCTTTACTTAGAGCTCTCGGGCCGATTCACCACTCAGGAACTAGGTCAGTTATTTAACGAGGTAAACCACCTTGAGGATTTGGCGGCATCCCCACTCGATAGAATTACTGACTTAACTAAGGCCACAGATATAGCTTTGGACTTCAGTTCCCTTTTCCCAATTGCCCTGCAGCGAAGCAAAAAGCGGTTTTCCGCCCCCATCAAATCGGCATTCATAGCTTCACAGCCCAGCGAAGTTGGAATGGCGAGAATGTTTATATCAATCAACACAAATCCACTAATCACCTTCAAAATATTTTCGACCAATCGCGAGGCCTTGCGATGGATAAATCCCCAGGGCGGCGAAGCCTTTCAGGAAACGCACCCGGACGACAATGAAGCCAAGGATATTTCCTAGCGAATCCTGGCGAGTAAGCCCTTTTCCTGTCGCGGCACTGACACCAACGAAATTGGATTGCGCGATTACTTGGTTCCAGGTTTACGCCCGTTTAGGAAGAATCCGGCGGTTTTCACCTCACCTCCGCCATTACCTCGGGACCTGGCAAAATCTGACCGAGTTCCACGGAAACCGACAGGATCTTGCCGCCTTTGGGCGCGCGCACTTCCATCTGCATCTTCATGGATTCCAGAATAAAAAGGATCTGCGACTCTTCCACGGCATCGCCGACTGCGACGCAAATCTCCACCACCTTGCCCGCCATGGGAGCTCGCACCAGACCATCGGAATCGGCTTCCGTCTGGCGATGCTTCGCCTCTGGAGCGGCCAGTCGTAGGGTTTCGCCTTCCATGGAGAAATGCAGGCCACCTTCTGGCAACCGACAGGCCCAACCCTTCAATGCCGTGGGGGCGAGCACGGGATGCTGGAAGCTAAATTCGCCAAGCTCCACTCCCATACTCACGCGAAACGGCACGGCTGAGCACGGACCACCCACCTGCAATTCCGAATGGCTTAGCGCCGCGAAGCGCGCGGCTGGGCCGTGTTTCGGCTGGCCCAGGCCTCGAAGGGTTTCATCGAGAGCCCGATGAAACGCATCCCCATTCAGGAAAGTATCCAAGGCCTCCGGCAGAAGCGGAGCGTTGAGTTCAGCGAGGTGAGCAGCGATCCAATCCGTGGAAACGCAACCGCCGCGCACATCGGGATGGCGACTGAGGGCCTGCAG
>JAIFMW010000173.1 GCA_020048105.1 Deltaproteobacteria bacterium
CGGTGGGCTGCTTCACCACTCGAAGCGAGACCGCCTCGGCCCCCTTGTACTCGGCCAACCCTCTCCGGAACCCTGCTCCCTCCGCAATTTCCGCGACTTGACCCAGGGCCACGGTGCCCTTCTGAGTGGACAGCGGGAGCTGGCGCAGCATTTCGAGACTGGGTGCACCGCTCCCCAGGGTCACAAACCACCCCTTGTCTTGGAGCTCCAGAACCCCCCCACCCATGTCCTGGTCGGTTCCCTCCAGTGCATCCATTACCTGCGTGAGAGAAACTCCCAGAAGGCGCATCTGTTCCGGTTTGACACGGATCTGCAGCTGGCGGCTTTCACCCCCCAGGGCCTCGACTCGCGCAACACCAGGGACCGCCTGGAGGCGGGGCTGAATCACTTTCACTGCGTAATCACGCAGCGCCACCGGCCCAACCGCAGGCCCCATCAGCACCAACTCCTGGATCTCCTGGAGCCGCCCCGCCGCGCTTGTCACCAGCGGAGGCAGGGTTCCCGGAGGAAAGCTGCTCGCGATGGCGCCGAGGCGCTCACCCACCTGCTGCCGCGAACGCCAGGGATCGGTGCCTCCTTCGAAGGCGATAACAACCTGAACCAGCCCCGGCTGAGCCGTGCTCACGACCCTGCGCACGCCCGGCAGCCCACCCAGCGCCTGCTCTACGGGTTGCGCGACGCTGAGTTCCAGCTCGGAGGCAGCCCTCCCGGGATTCTGAATCAACAGCTGAAGTGAAGGCAGAGAGAGATCCGGAATGAGATCGCGCTTCAAATTGAAAAAGGTCAGAGCCCCGGTAAAAGCAAGCAGCAGGGTTGCACCAAACACCAAACCCCTCTTGGGAAGGAGCCAAGCAAACCAGCGCGTCAGCAAACGGTGGGTTTCTTCAGTCATGGCCCCCCCCCGCCTGTGCCCGAATAAGCTGTGATTTCAACAGGAAGGCCCCATCAATGATGACCTTGGTGCCGGCACTGAGCCCGCCCAGCACCAGGGTGTCTCGCTCTGTGTCGGGACCACGCCGAACCTCCTGGAAACGCGCCACATCTCCTTCTCGCAAGAAAACCCCCCAGGTGCCTTCAATTTGCTGCAGGGCTGAAGTGGGGATTCGCATCCCCCTACCCACCGGGACCTTCACCTCCAAAAAGGACCCGGGCAAAGGCATGGGGGCTCCGCTTAGGCTGAGGCGATAGGTCAGGCGCTGGGTGCCCTGCTCAATCCCCGGTGGCAGGCCTTCCACTTGCGCGGACCAGAGACCTCCGGACCCGCTCCGAACCTGGGTGCGAGCCCCAAGGGCCCAAGCGGGTTGCACCGAAGCGGCAAGCTCCATTTGCACCTGATTGGCCGATATAGCATGGAAGGAACCCAAGGTTTCGTTCGCCTGCACCCCTTGGCCCTGGGTGATCTTCCACTCCGCAACCACACCCGCCATCGGGGCGTGGATGGCATAGGTTTCAGTGGCCTTCTCTGGGTTGATCCCCCGCGCCAGAATCACTAGACGCGACGCTTCGGCCTCAGCCACGGCAGCACTTTGCTCTGCTTCGGCGGATTCTAGCTCCCGGGCTGAACCCGCCCGAGCCGCAGCCAACCTTTGCTCCCGAGCAAGATCCGCCTCTGCGCGCCTCAACTGGGCCTGGGCCTTGAGCCAGCGGGATTTCAACTCGGCCAATTCGGGGCTTCGCACTTCCACCAGGGGTGCCCCTTTGGCCACAGGTCGCCCAGTCATGAGGGGCGTGCCAGAAATCACACCGCTGACGGGCGAGGAGATCAGGGCCTGGGCCGAGGCTGCGTGCACCGCCTGGCCCGGAAGCCAGGCGATGAGATCGGCTTCAAGGGGAACCTCTACGCAGCGGTAGTCCACGCTCTTGCTGAGGGGAACGACCCGACCAGAGAGTCCCTTGGTGGAGGGTTCCGGGCTTTCGGGCGTGGGAGGCTTGGAACCCTGGCATCCCAACGTCAGGGATAGAACTGCAATTGCGGAAAAAAGAACGATCTTCATGACGGATCTCCAAGGGTCATGACTTCCAGTTCGGCCAGAAGGGCGTGAGCATCACGAAGGCGCTGAATCGAGGCAATCTGAGCCTCCAAGACCTGGCGCCGCAAAAGCAGGGCATCCGAAGGACGCTCTTTCCCTTCTCTGAGTCTCAAATCAACCGCCGCGAGCGCACTCTCGAAGGCCAGAGGCAGAGGCACCGCACCAAAGGTCCGCAACCGCGCGAGCGCGGTCTGAAACCGCGATTCAAGCTGAAGGATGGCGTATTCACGCTCTCGATCCAGGGCCCTCCGGACCGCGGAGGCCTCGCCCCTGAGCGCCCTTCCTTCCCCGGACCGAGGCAACCGAAGGGCTATGCCGAACCGTGTGACGGTTTCATCTCCCTCGGAGGCATGGCTCCCCCGCAGGCTCCATCGGGCCCCATGCAGGGCTTGCTGCAATTCGAATTGGCTCTGTTCTCGGGCAAGGCGTTCCGTGACGGCCCGGCGCAGCAGGCTTCGTTCGAATGCTTTTGCCGGAGTGGCCGGATCCGGAAGTTCGGCTGGGCCGGGATCGGCCAGGGACAGGGGTTCCAAGGGCAGATCGGCAAAGCTGCGCAAATGAGCCCAGGCCTCTGAGGCCAGCCGATGGGCCTCACCGAGTTCTGCATGCTGGCGATACTGGTCTCCCAGGACAAGATCGACCTGAAAGGCTGGGTCTGAGCCTGAAGCCACCCTGGCCTGAGCCACGCGAAGCCAGGCCTCCGTGGCCAACACCTGGGATTCCCTCACCTGCAATTGGGCTTGGGTAGACCAGGCCTCCAGATAGGCCATTCGGAGGCGCTGTCGTGACTCCGCCTTCAGCAGGGACAGACTCGTCCGGGTGCTGGCTTCCAAGGCGTGGCGAGCGGTGCGCCGCACGCCGGGGGCCAGCAGCAAAGGAGCATCCACTTGTGCAACCTTGTCGGTGCTGTTCCCGGTCGAAGAAACCCGGCGCCCAGCCTCCACGGCGATGGTCGGACCTTCTCTGAAGATGCCACCTGTAGCCGCCAACTCGCGGTGCAGCGTCGCCAAATCGGCCTCGCCCCGAAGCTGAGTCGGGTCAGGTTTCGCGCGCGTCAGCAAAGCCTCAAAAGTCAAGTCCGATTGAGCCATCAAAGGACCTGCGACGAGAATCGACACGAAGAGCAGCAGTGCCTTTTCCATATTTCCCCGCTTACTAATGAAGTTACTATGTGAGGTACAACCAAACCGGGATGGGCCGAAGAATACTTGCGATCCTCCAAATCCGAAAGGCCTAAGGCGCGGTAGCGATTTTTCAGCAACTGCAACTTCTCGACCGAATCCAGCAGTTCATCTTCCGTCCCACGGAAAGCCAACAGTCGATTCTGAACCCACGCTGGTACTGGCAGGAGTTAGCCTCCAATCCGACCGCTATTTCCGCAGCCACACGCCCTATCAATCGATCGGCCTCTGTGGAGTGTCACGACTCGCGACGGATTTGGCCTCGTCGATGGTGATTGGTTTCGCATGTTAACAATCGAAGAGTACCGGGCCGCGATGGGCTTCCCGAAAGGGCACAGTTTTCTATGCTCAATCTACGAACGCACCCCGCCTTCACCCTTTTGGATGAAGGCGGAGCGCATAGAAACTACCGCCCCAGGGTTGGAGGCACCGGTCGCGCTGGGTCTTTCACCGGATGCAGCTCCAGTTCCTTCAGCAACAGCTGCACCGCCTTCTCGATGGAAGAATCGCCACCCTTCAACAGCACTTCCGGCAGATCCACCACTTCGTGATCGGGAGCGACACCCTCGTTTTCGATGATCCAGTTGCCCTTGCCATCGTAAATTCGGAAGGTCGGAACCTGGGCCCCGCCGCCATCCACAAAGGCCGGGTTGCCCGACAGACCGATGAGGCCACCCCAGGTGCGCGTGCCAATGAGCGGCCCTAGGCCATTCTTGCGGAACCAATAGGGCAGAGCGTCTCCGCCGGAACTGGAATAGCCATTGATCAACATGGCCTTAGGCCCATCGTGGGCAAAGCCCGGTGAGCGCATGCTGGTAATGCCGCGCTGCGCCCACAGGGCCTGGGTCTTGCGCGCTAGGTATTCGATCATGCGCACCGGAATGTAGCCGCCGCCGTTGAAGCGATCATCCACGATCAGCGCGGGTTTTACGGCCTGACCATAAAAGAGTTTCTGGAACATGCGATTGCCTTCCACCGCCGTGTTCGGCAGGTGAATGTAGCCGATGCGACCCCCGGAGAGTTTGTCCACCAGGGCCATGCGGGTCTTCACCCAATCGATGTAGCGTAGATCCAATTCGCTGGCCAGGGCCTTGACCGTCACCTGCCAGGCGCCCTCCAGGCTCGGTTTGCCATTGAGCGTCAACTGCACCTGTTTTCCTGCCTTATCTTCCAAAAGGCGGAAGGGATTATCGTCGGTCTTGAGTTCCACCCCGTCGATGGCTACGAGGAAATCGCCCACATGCGCCTTGATCCCCGGCCCCGAGAGGGGCGACCGGAAGGACTCATCCCAGTTTTCGCCTTCCAAGATTTTCTGGATGCGGAAACGGCCCGAGGCGTGCGCTTCAAAATCGCAGCCCAACATGCCGCCCTCGACCCGCGCCACACGGGGCTCATCGCCATCACCGATGTAGGTATGGCCCGCCTCCAGTTCGCCGATCATTTCACCCAAGATCCAATCCAATTCCGCCCGATGCGCTACGAAGGGCACTAGCTGCCCGTAGCGCGCTTTCATGAGTTTCCAGTCCACGCCATGCAGCTTGGTGTCGTAGAACCAATCCCGGAAGATGCGCCAACCATCCTCGAAGATCTGCTGGTACTCGGCCTTGGGCTCCAACTTCACACGCAGCCCTGCCAGATCAAGGCGCCCATCCTCGGCCTTCAGCCCGACTTTCGCATCGCCAATGGCCCAATTCGCCCCGGTGCGGTACAGCAGCTTCTTGCCGTCGCGCGAGAGCTCAAAACCGTTGACGCCATCCATTACTTTTTCTTCTTTGCGCTCCTTGAAATCGAACCGAAAGAGGGTCATGCCGCCCCCATCCGCCGCCCGCGTGTAGAAGAGGGCCTCCTCGCTGGCCGCCATGGCGCCGTAGGTGCCCGCGACCAGAGTGGGCATGGCCAGGGTGCGACCCAGGAAGCCTTCGGCCACGACTGCTACCACGGGCTTCGCCAATTCTTGTTTTTCGTCCTTCTTCACCGAGGCGTCTTTGCCCTTTTCCTCGTCACTCTTCAGGGCAAAAAGTGGCTGAACATCGGGCGTAAGGGTGGCCACAAAAATTCGTGTGGCACGGTGGTACAGGTAATCGAATTCGAAGCTGCTGAAGGCCTGGTTGTAATCGCGATTGGAGCAGAAGAAGAGGTGCTTACCATCGGCACTCCAGGTGGGATTCCAATCCGCACTCAGGCCATCGCCCACGGCAAAGCTGCGTTTCTGCTCCAGGGAGTAGATGGCAATGCCCGTCAGGCGAGAGGAATGGCTCTTTTCATAGGCGAGCCAGCGACTATCCGGCGACCAGCGGTAATCGTTGAGATCCTCCTGCTCACCGCGATCCACCTCGATTAAAGCCAAGGTCGTCACATCCAGAATTCGCAGCCGCTGCTTGCGATCCCCGAAGGCGAGTTTGGTGGAATCGGGGCTCCAGGTGGGCGCGTAGCGCCAGACCTCGCCGTCGCGCGTGAGCCGGCGGGGCTGGCCGGAACCATCCTGGGCGCGCAGGTAGATTTCATACTCGCCGCTTTCATCGGAAAGGTAGGAGATCCATTTGCCATCCGGGCTCCAGGCGGGCGATAGCTCTCGAATGCCCTGGCTGCGCGTGAGGTTGCGGGTGGGGCCATTCTTGGCGGGCACCGAGAACAATTCACCTCGCGCTTCGAATACCACCCGAGCACCACTGGGCGATAGGGTTGCCCCGGCGATATTGCCCTTCACATCCTTGAAGTAGGGCTGCATGTAGGGCGCTTCTGAGGCCAATTCGATGGGGATCTTCTCGGATTTTTCGGTCTTGAGATCCAGCCGGTACAGCCAACCGCCGTTCATGAAGACGATGGCATTGCCTCCGAGAGCAGGCCAAAGCACATCGAATTCGGTGAAGTTCGTGAGCTTGCGCGTGGCGCGGGTCTTCAGATCAAAGGCGAAAAGATTCAGGGTGCGGTCGCGGTCCGAGGTGAAATAGATCGTGTCGCCATGCCACATGGGAAAGTTATCGGTGCCGCGATAATCCGTAATTTGTTCCGAGCGATTGGCCACCAAGTCATAGATCCATACATCCTGGGCACGCCCACCCTGCGTGCGCTTCCAGGTGCGGAATTCGCGATCGACCGGACAATAGGCGATGCGCTTGCCATCGGGCGAGAAGGAGGCACTGCCCCCCATCGGCAGGGATAGTGGCGTTTCCAAACCGCCCTTGGGATCCACCAAGTGGTAGCGCCCCATGCGTTCGCCCCAGGGCGTGCGGGCCATGCGAACCAAGATCTTGCCCTCGGGGCTCCAGCCGAGAATCCAGTTATCCACCCCGCCCCGCGGGGGCATCGGCCCAGCATCGGTGTAAAAGGTCAACTGCTTGGCTTCCCCGCCCAGGGCAGGCATCACATAGACCTGCCGGGAACCGGTGTATTCAGCCGTAAAGGCAATCAACTTCCCATCGGGGGAAATGCGCGGGAAAAGTTCCTGACCCGCATGGGCCGTGAGCCGCCGTGCCTGCCCTCCCAAGACGGAGGCGCGCCAGATATCGCCCCCGTGGACGAAGACCACGAAATCCCCGTGGATATCGGGATAGCGCAAAAGTCGCCCCTCGGAGGCAGCCTCCACGTGCCCGGCAAACAAGGCGCCGAGAAGCAGCAAGAGCAAAGTGCGAAACCGATTCATAAGCACGAATCCTCCAGAGTTCGGGGTGGGACAGTAGAATCATCCCATGCCACGCCCTTCGCCCACCCCCGGCACCGCCACAAAAACCCGTTCCAAAGCCAAATTGCAGCCGCCGACGATGTGGAAAGTTGTGCTCCACAACGATGACTACACCACCCAGGAGTTTGTCGTGTGGGTGTTGAAGGAGGTCTTTCGCAAGGTCGAAGGGGAAGCCGTGCGGATCATGTTGGATGTGCATCGGCGCGGAAAGGGTGTGGCCGGCATCTATCCCTTTGATGTGGCCGATACCAAGATCGGGCAGGTCAAGGAACTGGCCGAACGCAATGAATACCCCCTGCTATGCACCCTGGAGCCTGAGTAATGCCCCGATCTTCCCCCACCCTAACCCCTGCGCTGCAAACGTGTATCCAGCACGCCTTTCTCATGGCCCGCGCCGCGCGCCACGAATACTTGACGCTTGAACATCTGCTGCTGGCCTTGCAGGAGGATCCCTTCGTGCGACAGGCCGTGGAGGCCTGCGGGGGAAAACCTGCTGAATTAAAAACGCAGCTGGAAGCCTTCCTGAAAGACCGGTTGGAGGTGCTGCCATCCACCGAAGACCGTGAACCGGTGCCGACCTTGGGCTTCAATCGCGTCATGGAACGCGCCATCGTCCATGCGCTCAGTTCCGAGGCCCGCATCGTGGATGGTGGAGCCGTCCTGGCGGCCATTCTTCCGGAAAAGGAAAGTCATGCGACCCATTTCCTGCAAAAGCAGGGCGTCACCCGCTTACCCTTGCTCAAACACCTTTCCCATGGCGCATTAACCGCAAGCACGCCCAGTACGCCCATAGAGCCGACCTCACCGGCGCCCAGCGAGGATGAAGAAGGCGCTCCGGCCCAAGATCCCCTGGCCGCCTACGCGGTGGATCTGGTGGCACGGGCCCGAGAAGGCCGCATCGACCCCCTCATCGGACGCGAAGCGGAAGTGGAACGAATGGTTCACGTGCTCTGCCGTCGCCGCAAAAACAACCCGCTGCTTGTGGGTGAAGCTGGCGTGGGGAAGACCGCCATCGCCGAAGGCTTGGCACTGCGACTGGTGGCGGGCCAAGTGCCCGATACTCTCAAGGACGCTCCCTTTTTCGCCCTGGATATGGGCTCCCTGCTGGCAGGCACCCGCTATCGGGGCGATTTCGAAGCCCGTGTCAAAGCGGTGCTGGATGCCCTGGCCAAACGGCCTGGCGCCCTGCTCTTCATCGATGAAATCCATACGCTGGTGGGCGCAGGCAGCGTTTCCGGCGGCAGCCTGGATCTTTCCAATCTCTTAAAGCCCGCCTTGCAGAGCGGTGAATTGCGCTGCATCGGCGCCACAACTTACCAGGATGTCAAACAAGGCTTTGATCGGGATCGCGCGCTGTCGCGGCGCTTTCAGAAGATCGATGTCTCCGAACCCACCGAGGCCGATAGCGTGGCGATTTTGCAGGGCCTCAAGTCGAAGTATGAAACGCACCATGCCGTGAAATTCACCGATGAGGCCCTGGAAGCCGCTGTGCGCCTCTCCGTGCGCCATCTCCGGGATCTTCAACTCCCCGACAAGGCCATCGATGTGCTCGATGAAGCCGGAGCGGCGCAAAAACTCCTGCCCGCCCGAACCCGGAAGAAGAAGATCGGCGTCCCGGAAATCGAAGCCGTGGTGGCGCGCATGGCAAGGGTTCCCGTGCAAGCAGTCAGCTCCGACGACCGCCTGAAACTTTCGACCCTAGAGCCAGAACTCAAGGCCGTGATCTACGGCCAAGATCCCGCCATCGACACGGTGGCCTCCAGCATCAAGCTCTCCCGCTCGGGCCTGCGCGGCCACGAGCGTCCCGTTGGCTCTTTCCTATTCGCGGGCCCCACCGGCGTGGGCAAGACCGAACTCGCCAAGCAACTGGCCAAAGTCCTGGGCGTGGAATTCCTGCGCTTCGATATGTCCGAATACATGGAGAAACATGCCGTGGCCCGCCTCATCGGCTCGCCGCCCGGATATGTGGGCTTCGATGAAGGCGGCCTGTTGGTGGATGCCGTCCGGAAGAGCCCCCACGCCGTACTCCTGCTCGATGAAATTGAAAAGGCCCATCCGGATCTCTTCGCCATTCTTCTGCAAGTGATGGACCACGCCACCCTCACGGATAACCATGGCCGCAAGGCCGACTTCCGCCACGTGGTGCTGATCATGACCACCAATGCAGGAGCGCGGGATCTCAGTGCCCGAAAAGTAGGTTTCAGCGATCCCGGCGCCAACCGCAGCGCCAAGGGGGCCATTGAGAAACTTTTCACACCGGAGTTCCGCAATCGATTAGACGCGAGCGTGACGTTCGCGCCGTTGGGCAAGGCTGAAATCCTCAGGGTCGTGGATAAGAATTTGAAGGAACTTCAGGCACTCCTGGACGAGAAAAACGTCGTCCTCGACGTTTCGAAAGAGGCCAAGGAATGGCTTGCGGAAAAGGGCTATGAACCAGCCTTTGGCGCTCGCCCCATGGCGCGCGTCATCGAAGAGCACTTAAAGAAGCCCCTGGCCGATGCAATGCTCTTTGGCAAGTTGCAGAAGGGCGGCAAGGCAAAGGTAGTGCGCAAAAATGATGGTCTGGAGATTACGAATAAAACTCGCTAGGAATTCCGATAGTCTGCCCTCGCAATCGATGTGAGAATCCCGCACGGGCGAATAAGGAACTTCCGAGGAGTCACACAATGCCTGAAACCCTGAGGGTGGTTGCGGATGGCTGGCGGGATTTCCTCGGGTTTTCCGGATTCGATTTTCTTTGCGAGATTGATCGCGAGGGACGCTACTTAGAGGTCAGTCCCAATTATTCAGAGTTGCTAGGCATCGACCCAGCACAGCTGCTTGGCAAAACGCCATTCGATCTCGAACTTTTTCATCCAGATGACCGTGAAGCACTGATGCCAAAGCTTCTCCCCCTGTTCGAGCGCAATGAGTTGGTGCGTTTTGAATATCGATTCAAGGGTGCCGACGGCTCGTGGCGCTGGATGGAGACCACGGGCAACGCCTTTTTGACACCCTCAGGAGAATGGAGGGCACTCCTCATTTCCAGGGATTTTTCCCAGCGCAAGGTCGCCGAAGCCTCCCAGATGGCCAGCGAGGAACGGTACCGCCTGATCATCGACCACGCGCCTCTGGGCATTTTGCATTTTGATCACAAGGGCATTCTGCAGTTTTGCAACGACACCTACCTTGCCCAAATGGGGGTGACCTCCCGCGAGGTGCTGATCGGGTTGGACATGGTGAAAACCCTTACCAATGAGGCCGTTCGAAATGCGGTAATAGAAGCCTTGGAGGGCCGACGAGGCTTTTTTGAAGGCGATTACGTTTCGGTAACCGGCAAGCGGAAAGCGGTTCTAAGACTCCATACCTACGGCATTCAAGCGGGCGATGGTCACCCCCTTGGGGGTATCGGAATCGTGGAAGATATCACCGAGCGGCATCGGATGGAGGAAGCGTTTTTGCAAGAATCCTCCATGCTGCGAGACATCATCGAGTTCAATCCGCTTTCCATCCAACTCCTCGACAAAGCGGGCTACACACTCAAGGTCAATGCGGCCCATACCCGCCTTTTCCAGGCCGTTCCGCCACCCGACTATTCGCTCTTCCTCGACCCTCTCCTGCAAGAACAGGGCCTCGAAGAATTGCTACATCGAATGCGGGAAGGACAGGTCGTTCAATTTCCCGAGTTCTACCACAACCCCCATGAAATCTACCCAGAGTTTCCGGATCGGCCCGTCTGGATTCGTATGGCGGCTTTTCCGATTTTGGGAAAGGATGGCGTACCCCAACGCTTTGTCTTGATGCACGAAGACATCACCGAGCGGCGTCTGGCCGAACAGGCAATGCGCAACAGCGAGGCCCGATTCCGAGAGTTCGTGGAAGGCACCGATGACCTAGTCACTCAGATCGATGGGCAGGGGCGATTCCTTTACGTCAATCGGGCGGCAAGCAAGATTTTTGGTATCCCAGCGGAAGAGCTGATTGGGCGACGAGCCTTCGAGTTCGTTCACCCAGAGGACCAAGCCCGCACCGAAAACGCATTCAAGGGCTGGATCCAGGAACGAGTCCCATCGACCACCTTTGAAAACCGAAATGTCAGCCTCAATGGCGAAGTGCACGATCTCCTTTGGACCATCAACCTGCACTTCGAAAGCGACGGCCTGACGCAGCTCAACTTGATCGCCCGCGATATGACCCAGTGGAATCAGACCGAGGATATTCTCCGCCAATCCCAGAAGCTGGAAAGCCTGGGCGTCTTGGCGGGCGGCATTGCCCATGATTTCAATAATCTGCTGACTGCCATCATGGGCAATCTCAATCTGGCTCAACTCAAATTGTCACCCGAGGCACCCGCGCAACCGCACCTGGAGGCCGTGGAGCGGACGGTTTTGAAAGCCTCCGATCTCACGCGACAAATGCTCGCCTATTCCGGCAAAGGCCGTTTCGTGGTTCGCAATCACGATCTAAACGAAGTGGTGCAAGAGATGGCACATCTGCTCCACGTGAGCATTTCCAAAAAGGTGACCCTGCGCCTCAAGCTTGAGCCCGATCTTCCAGCCATCTATGCCGATGTTGCCCAAATTCAGCAGGTGATCATGAACCTGGTCACCAACGCTTCGGATGCCATCGGCGATCAGGAAGGCATCATCGCCATTGCCACCCATCTTCAAGAGCTGGACGAACCCTACATCGCCCAGACCTTTTCCACCCAGGATTTAGCTCCAGGCCAATACGTCACCTTGGAAGTGAGTGACACCGGCTGCGGCATTAACAGCGAGATTCTGGAAAAGATCTTCGATCCCTTTTTCACGACCAAGACCTCGGGGCGTGGTCTCGGCCTGTCGGCCATGCTGGGCATCCTTCGAGGGCACGGTGGCGGCGTTAAGATTTATTCCGAACCCCAGCATGGGACCACCTTCAAGGTCTTTCTCCCGGCAGGCACTTCCAAGGCCTCGATCGCCGAACTGCCCCCGGAAGAAGATTCAAATAACCTCACCGGTACCGTTCTGGTGGTGGATGACGAGCCCACGATTCGCGAATCCCTTCAAAACGCCTTCGAGAGTTTTGGAATGCGGGTTATTACCGCCGCCGACGGGCAGGAAGGCCTGGAGCGTTTTCAGGCGGAGGCGAACATCGATCTCGTGCTCATGGACCTCACCATGCCGCGCATGGATGGGCGAGAAGCCTTCCTGGCCATGCGAAAAATTCGGCCTGGCGTGCGAGTGATCATTTCCAGCGGCTACAACGAGCAGGATTCCGTCCAGGAATTCCTCGGCAAAGGGCTTGCTGGGTTCATTCAGAAACCCTACCGGCTCCGAGAGCTAAGAACGATCGTCGCGGCCGCTCTAGCCCATGGGTCCAGCCACAAGGGCTAGCCCATGGGGTGAGGCGAAAAGGATCCTACTTTTCGAGTTCAACGGTGAAGGCTACCGATCCAATTTCCTTGCTTGCGGAATCAAGGATCTTGGCCACCCATGCGCCTTCGTCCCCGGCACGGAAGGTTCGATAGGCGTTGGTGCGATAGGGAGAACGTGGCACTTTGAGTTCTTGGGGTGTGGAGGCCTTTTCGCCTTTATGGAAAGCGATGGAGATGGTCGAATCGGCGCAACCCGAAACCTTCGTCCAGACATAGATCTTGGTGCCCGGAGCCACCTTGAAGGAAGCGGCTTCGCCCGTTATTTCCATCTTCTCGATGCCGGTTCCAACTTTTACTTCAGCCACCGGGGCAGCAGGCGTTGCTGCCTGGAGAAAAGCTGGGCGAGCGACGGCCACACCCGCACCTGCCAGAACCAAACTGATGCCGACGGCCAAAAGGAAACCCTTGCGCATTGCATCCTCCTCGGTTGATTTCCTCGGACTATAGCAGCGACGCAAGGGGTTGATGGAACTCTCTCAAAAAAACAAAATCGGAAATATCAGCCAGCTATTGCCGCAACCAAACCGGGGGTAGGAACCTCCCTGGACTGGCAGGATCGGGCCACCGAATAGCCGGATCACCATCGACCACGACCAGGGCGGGATGTCCATCGCCCTTCAGGTCGGCGATGGACACCGAAAGTGGTCCGTAATAGCCGCGATACATGTCTGGGGCGAAGAAATTCCCAGCCGTCGCAGGGTCCTGAATGAACACGGCCACAGAGCCGGGATAACCGGGCAAGCCCGAATTTGCCACCACCACATCCATCCGCCCATCCCCATCCACATCGCCGATGGCCAACCCGGCGGAACCGTAATCATCGGTATCCAAGGATTGGGCCGCCAGGAATGTCCCAGGCACGGCAACATCCTGGCGAAGTATGCTCAAACCACCGGTGCTATTGGAATAATTGGCAGTCAGGATGTCGGGGTGACCATCACCATTGATGTCTGCAATCTTCACCGCCACCGGATCTAGGCCCGTCACGTAATCCACGGGAGCCTGGAAGGTGCCCGCCGTGGTTCCGTGGAGGAAAACGGCAACTCTGCCGTTGGCCGTGGCAACGACCAGGTCCTTGGCTCCGGTACCCGTCAGATCGGCTACCGCCACCGCCGAGGGCTCTCCGCTCAAGGCGAATGCGACCGGCGGCAAAAACGTGCCCGGAGCCGTGCCGTGGAAGAAAACCTGCAAATCATTACCACCACCCGCGGCCACGATGATATCCAAGCGCCCTGAACCGGCGAGATCAGCCACGGCCACATCCAAGGGTCGACGAGCGCCCACAGATAGCGGAGTTGGGGCGAGGAAACTGCCTGCGACATTGGATTGCAAATGGACATCGATGGAATGGGTGGCGCCAATGGTGTGATAGTTGGCCACCACGGCATCAAGCCGACCGTCACCGTTGATATCCCCAGTGGTCAGAGCCAAGGGATAGAGTCCCGTCTCGCTGCGCAGCGGATCCCCAAAGGTGCCAACCGCTGCTGGGTTTTGTACCCGCGCCGTGAGGAAGCCGGGCTCGCTGTAGCCATCTCGAAAAACGGCATTGGCCGTCAGGATATCCAGCCCTCCGGCGCCATTAAGATCGGTTACAACCACGGCCTGCGTGATGAAACCGAAGCGATGTTCGTCCTTGTCATCATGGGTGCAGCCCACAGCCAGCCCAAGAAGGCTTAAGGAAATGAGGCCAGCCAGGGAACGGGGAGACTTAAAAATATTCGACATAAATTCCTCCCGGGAAAGCGATTGCCGAGTAATAGGGTGAGGCGACTGCAAGCCGCGGGCAAGTGCCCCAACAGTCGTTCGCCCAGGTTCCTTGCCAATAAGTCAGTGGGCCGTTTTTCCCTGAATGACATAAACCGGCAGCCTGGCGCGCCGCCAGGCCCGCATTCCGCCTTTGAGCACGTATACCCATCGATGGCCCCGAGCCGATAACAAAGCAACGGCCTCATGGGAAATTTTATCGGTTTCATCGACCAGCAAAAACGCGCGAGGGTGGCTGGTATCCAGTTCATCCATGCGTTTAACAAGCTCCGACATCGGCAAACTGATCGCGTTTCGAATATGGCCCTTGGGGCCAATGAATTCCTGGCGAGTTCGCAAATCCACAACCTGGGGCGGGGTGCCTAGCATCAATTCTTCGGCCTGAATTGGATCCAGTGTCTGTTTACCTCGGGCACGGTGCCAACTGGCGATGTCGGGAGCCTTCAGAACCAAGATGATCAGGAAAATCAGGGTCGCAGCCCCCAGGGGAATGGTGTATTCGGGAGCCAAGTATTTGGGGTTGAGCCATGGCCCGACGGCCCGAGAGGCTGGAGGTTCGAGCAGGGCCAAGTATGCAGGAATGCTTAACATAGGCACCTCGTGGATTGCCGGTAATTATGGGCAGACTTTGGCCGTTTGAACATGAAATCCCTGTCCGTGCGATCATAAAATATGGTTTGGAAGATCAGCCCCCTTATCCTTTTTGCGGCCTCAGCGGCTTTCCTAGGCGTGGGTTGCAGTTCGGGAATCGCCGATGGATTGACGATAAAACCAGCCATTCCGGTGGTTCAAATCGGCGAATCCCTGACCATCAATGCTCAACCCCTGGAGGATCTGGCCGGCGAACCGGAATGGGAGATCCAGGAATTGCATGGAGGAGGCTTCACCCAGAGCCGCGGATTTGCCGTTACATATGTCGCCCCGCCCTCCGCAGGCACCTATCACCTAATTGCCCGAGCTCCTCGCCCGGATGGCAGCCGAATGAAACAGATTGTGGAGATCCGAGTGCTGGCCGATCCCCAAATCGAACCCTCAAATACCACCCTAGGGCCGGGCGGAAGTCGCACGTTTACAGCGCGAATGCGGGGCCTGCCCCGCAACACGGTCATATGGGCTGTAGAAGAACCCGAAGGCGGCACTATCAGCAGCGACGGTCAGTATGTCGCCCCCACCCGGCCTGGAACCTACCACGTGACCGCCACATCAACCCTTGACCCCAATGCCTGTGCAATTGCCACCGTTCGGGTAGATTGACCGAATCGTCATTCTAGGTGGGCAGGATCCTCCTACTCACTGCCCATGCGGTTAGACTATCTAAGACGGTGATCCTGTCGGAGGTCCCTTGAATTCAATGATGAAGAGCGCGCTGGTGTGGGTGGCAATCATCGCCTTGGTGCTGCTGGCGCTTAACAACATTCCAAAAAGTACGGGGGTTCAGGAGATTTCCTTCAGCACCTTCTATACGGAAGGGCTAGCGGGCAAGTACCAAAGCGTAACCCTGACGGGCGGCGTGGACATCGAGGGCACCTACAAGCAGGAGGTCAAGAACGCTAAGGGCGAGACCTTCAAGAAGTTCAAGACCATCGCACCCCCCATGCAGGATCTCGGCGCTCAAATCATGCGCTGGAACCTGGAAGACCCCAAGAAGCTTGATGATTTCAAAGGGGCCAAGGCCAGTGAGAACAACCTGACGTTTTATTTGATTTTCTGGGGACCACTACTGGTCTTTGTTGTGCTCTGGTTCGTATTCATGCGCCAGGCCCAGATGGGCGGCAACAAGGCCCTCAGCTTTGGCAAGGCCCGGGCCCGAGGGCTTTCGACCAGCGCGAAACGCGTGACCTTCGCGGATGTCGCTGGATGCGACGAAGCGAAGGCCGAGCTTCAAGAGGTCGTCGAATTCCTAAAAGATCCCGCCAAGTTCGTAAAATTAGGCGGCAAGATTCCCAAAGGTCTGCTCCTGATGGGCCCTCCGGGCACCGGCAAGACTTTGCTGGCACGAGCCATCGCGGGTGAAGCCAAGGTGCAGTTCTTCAGCATCTCGGGTTCGGATTTCGTGGAAATGTTCGTGGGTGTGGGCGCCTCGCGCGTGCGTGATTTGTTCGAACAGGGCAAGAAGAGTGCACCTTGCATCATCTTCATCGATGAAATCGATGCCGTGGGCCGCCACCGCGGAGCTGGCATGGGCGGCGGACACGATGAACGCGAACAGACCCTCAATCAGTTGCTGGTAGAGATGGATGGCTTCGAAGGCAACGAGGGCGTGATCCTCATCGCCGCCACCAACCGTCCCGATGTGCTGGATCCCGCCTTGCTGCGCCCTGGCCGTTTCGATCGCCGCGTGGTGGTGGATCGTCCCGACGTGAAGGGCCGCTTCGAGATTTTGAAGGTCCATACCGCCGACAAAATTCCCCTCTCACCCGATGTGGAACTGGAAGTCATCGCCCGTGGCACACCCGGTTTCGCCGGTGCCGATTTGGCCAACCTCTGCAACGAAGCGGCCCTAAACGCCGCCCGAGTGAATAAGAAGTGGGTCGAAATGATCGACTTCGAGGATGCCAAAGACAAGGTCTACATGGGCAGCGAGCGCCGCAGCATGGTGATGACCGAAGAAGACAAAAAGATCACCGCCTATCACGAAGCCGGGCATGCGGTTCTGGCAGCTGTCTTGCCTCACAGCGATCCTCTGCATAAGGTGACCATTATTCCGCGCGGACGCGCTCTGGGCGTCACGTGGCAGTTGCCCGAACGTGATCGCTACAACACCACAAAGGACTACATGGAGACCCGCATCGCCATCTCCATGGGGGGACGCATTGCCGAAGAAATCTTCTTCAGCCAGCTGTCCACGGGTGCCAGCAACGACATCCAACAAGCCACCGCCATGGCCAAATCCATGGTCACAGAATATGGCATGAGCGAAAAATTGGGCCCCATCAACTATGGGGGCGGCCAGCAGGAGATCTTCCTGGGGCGCGATTTCACTCAGCGCCACGAGTTCAGCGAAGACACCGCGCGCATCATCGACACGGAAGTACAGGCCATCGTCATGGCCAACTATGAGCGCGCCAAGCGCATTATCCTGGAGGAACGCACAGGCCTGGTGGCCATCGCGGAGTCCCTGCTGGTGCGCGAATCGCTGGATGGGAATGATGTCGCCATCCTGATGAAGGGAGGCATTCTCCCTCCTAAGCCCGAAGCCCAAATCGCCCCCCCCAGCACTCCAGACCCAGAGACCGAATCGGGCCAGGGCTTGGATCCTGCACTGAATACCGTCTAAATTCAGCATGTTCTGGCAAACCTCCAGCGGCAGGATTTCCCTGGAGGAGCCGTTCTATCTCGGCATTCTCAATCTGACACCCGATTCCTTCAGCGATGGCGGCTCTTTCCAGGAACCCACTGCTGCCTTGCTTCAGGCCAATCACTTGGTCGCCCAGGGTGCCGGAACTCTGGATATCGGTGGCGAAAGCACCCGGCCTGGCGCTCAGACCATCGACTCAACCGAGGAATGGCGCCGAGTGGAGCCTACGCTCAAGGCTCTGCGACAGGAGTCGCCAAGTCTTCCCCTCAGCCTGGATTCCCGCCATGCCTCCGTGGCCTCCAAAGGCCTCGAATGCGGAGTGGCAATCCTAAATGATGTAAGTGGCTTTGCCGACCCGGCGATGCTCGAGCTGGCTTCAAAGAGTCCGTGTGGACTCATCGCCATGCGCAGTCGGGAGGCAGGCGGCAAGCTGGTGATGCCGCCCTACGAGAATCCCACCCCTCGGGATGCCTCTGCGGCCCTTGCCGAACTGCGCCGCGTCAAACAACGACTGCTAGCAGCAGGCATCGCACCCGAGCGCATCCTGCTCGACCCCGGCTTCGGCTTTGGCACCACGTTTCAGGAAGACCATGCCCTTTGGAAGGCCTTGCCACAACTGGCCGAAGTCTTGGACTGGCCCGTGGAGCGGATCTGCATTGGTATTTCGCGAAAACGCTTTCTGGCGGCCCGAGCAAACCGCCCCGAGCTGCTGCCCACCCAGCGAGATGACCTCACCGAGGAAGCCCATGCCGAGGCCCGTCGCCTCGGTTTCAAAGTCTTCCGCACCCACGCCATGCCAAGCCCCAAGGTGCGCTCAGGCGAACCCTCTGATGCAGCAGCCATCGCCAAAGTGCATGTGGCTTCCTGGCGAGAGGCCTACAAGGGAATGCTGCCAGCAACCCTCCTCGAAAACCTCTCGGCTAGCGAAAAAGAATCGCTTGCCCTTCAGGCACTCCGACAACCCGAGAGCTCCGGTCACCGGGTTCTGGTCTTGGACCGGGGTGGACAACTGTTGGGATTTGCCGCCCTAGGCGCCACCGATCCCGAGGGTAAAACTGCCGAGATTTTTGCCATCTATTTACATCCGGCCTGCTGGGGCCAGGGCCTAGGTCGCCTTCTTCTGGCCAGCGCCTTGAATGCTCTGCGGCAAGACGGCTTTCACAAAGCCACTCTCTGGGTTCTCGAACGAAATGCCCGCGCCCGTGCCTTCTACGAAGCCGGTGGATGGAAACCCACCGGCGGAACTCGCACCCAATGGCATGGAGGCATTGCCATGCGTGAATTGAGTTATGGTCTAGATATCTAGTATTCCTGTGACCCTGCTGACATAAATGAGGCCCCATGGCTGATTTGCGATATTTCGGAACCGATGGAGTGCGTGGCCAGGCCCTGGTTTCACCACTTACCCTTGAGGAAACGGCCCGCTGGGGCCGCGCTTGGGGCCAAGTGGCCTCGGAACGAGGCGTGCGGGAACTCGTCATCGGATGGGATCCTCGTACCAGCTCAGAACCCCTGGCCCGCGCTTTCTTGCAAGGCATGAATGGGCTTCTGAAGGCCGAAGTTCTCGGCATGATCCCCACTCCCGCCGTAGCCTGGGTGACCCAGCGCCGACCCCAGGCCTGGGGCCTAATGATCAGCGCCAGCCATAATCCACCCGAGGATAACGGGCTAAAGGGTTTCAATGGCGACGGGGAAAAACTTTCGGAAGAGGATGAAGCCGCCTTGGAAGCGGCCTTTGATACCGCCCCTGCTGTCGCCCCTCATGAGGTCTCGCTTCAACCCGATGCCACCGCCGTGGACGCCTACCTCGCGCATCTGGGAAGCCTTGAACTACCCGCGGACTTCCCCATCATCGTGGACTGTGCCCACGGCGCCACGGCACCTTGGGCCCCAAAGTTGCTGACTGGCGCAGTGCAGTGGCTCGGCACGCCCGCCGATGGTTCAAACATCAATGTTGGTGTGGGTTCCACCCACCTCGGCCGCCTTCAAGAAGCCGTCCGAAGCAGCGGTGCCGCCGCAGGCGTGGCCTTTGACGGCGATGGTGATCGCTGCCTTTTCATCGATGCCTCCGGCAACTTGGTGGATGGCGATCAATTGCTCTGGCTTTTGGCCCAGAATTTTTACGCAAAAGGGCAGTCTCTGCCCGGAGTCGTAGGCACCGTAATGACCAATGGGGGCCTGGAGGAAGCCTTGCGCAGCCTGGGGCTCCCTCTGGTTCGCACCGCCGTGGGCGATAAGTTCATGCTCCGAGAGCTGGCTCTCCGGGGCTGGGATCTCGCCGCCGAAGCCTCGGGTCATGTCATTCAGAAACACATCGGCCCATCGGGAGATGGTTTGGCCACCACGCTCGAGGTGTTGCGAATACTCCTTGAGAAAGCTCCCGAAGCCCGATGGGATTGGCGCTTTCGCCCCTGGCCCCTTAAATTGGTGAACCTCAACGCCACGGAGCGACGCCCCGTGGAGGATTGTTTACAGCTCTCGAAGGCCATGGCCCGCCTGGAAGCCCAGCATGGCGAGGCGATCCGTCAGGTCGTGCGCTGGTCGGGCACAGAACCCAAGCTTCGCCTGATGGTGGAAGCCCGAGAGATAACTCTCATGGAGGAAACCATTGCCGCCCTGGAAGTCGCCGCTCGCACCGACCTTGCTCTCTGACCTCGACTCAGCAAATCCTGCTAGGATTTGACGTACGTCATTTTTACACCTTCCTACTCCTAGGAGCCTTTCGGTGACAACCTGCCTCGGTGTGAACATCGACCATGTGGCAACCCTGCGCCAAGCCCGCTCGGGTCATGAGCCCGAACCCGTCATGGCCGGATTGTTGGCCCAAAGTGCAGGTGCCCACGGCATCACCGTGCATCTCCGCGCGGATCGCCGCCATATCCAGGATCGAGACGTGCGCCTGCTTCGGGAAGTGCTTTCGGTGCCCCTGAACGTGGAATGCGCCGCCTCCCAAGAGATTTTGGAAGCCATCGTCCCCCTTAAGCCCCACTGGGTAACCCTGGTGCCCGAAACGCGCGAAGAACTCACCACTCAAGGCGGGCTGGACGCGATCTTCCTACAGGCGCACCTTCGCACCGTGGTGCGCGAATTGCGGAGCTCGGATATCCGCGTGAGCCTATTCATCGACCCTCAACTCGACCAAGTAAAAATGGCCTCCCGCATCGAAGCGGATGGCGTGGAATTCAACACAGGGATCTACTCCGATCTGCCCTTTGGAGCCGACCCAACCCCCGAATTGGATCGCATCAAGGAATCCGCCCGACTGGCATCCCGACTCGGGTTGAAGGTTTTGGCGGGCCACGGCTTAACCCTACAGAATGTCGGCCCCATCGCCGCCATCCCGGAGATTTCCGAGCTAAACATTGGGCACAGCATCATTGGTCGCGCCGTCATGGTGGGCCTCGATCGCGCTGTCCAAGAAATGCTGGACGCCATCGCCAAGGCCAGTGCATGAGAGCCACTGGGCTCGTCCTTTCGGTCCAGGTTCAGCGAACCCTTGGCCGGGCCTGCAAAAAAAGCAGGAGGGCCTGATGTCCAACCTGCGCGGCAATCTTCAGAGCATCTCCTTAACGGACGTGGTGCAACTCCTGAATGTGAACCGCAAGACAGGCAAACTCCACGTAATCAATGGGAAACATACCGGCACGCTCTATGTGGTGAACGGCGATGTGGTGCATGCTGACACCCCCCAATCCGCCGGGGAAAGCGCCGCCTTTGAAGTTTTGGAATGGGACAAGGGTGAATTCGAATTTGCCGCCATGAAGCTCCGGGTGCCCACGAGCATCCGCCGCACGGTGCAAGACCTACTCATGGAATCCGCCCGCACTTCCGATTCCAGGCGAAGATTCCGCGCCATTTTCCCCAACCTCCATGCGGTACCCTGGCCTGCTCTTCGAGAACCTCAACTCACGAATGGGTTAAAACTCTTTCCCGAAGACCGGAAAGTGCTTCCATTCCTGGATGGATTTCGGGATTTCTCAGAAATCCAGGCCGTTTCCGACATGAGCGAAATTGCGGTTTTCCAAGCCTGCCAAACCCTCAAGGAAGCCGGACGGTTGCAGGTGGTTGAACCCGCCCTTACGGTTTCCACCACCATCCTGAAGACTGGTTTTTTTCGAAAAGCCAACCATGTCGAGCTTTCCAAGACCGTCGAATCCATCTGGAAAATGATGGGGCCTTATCGCACTGAGCCCATCCGCAATGTCCGCATCATTTGGCCCGAGGGGCCGGTGGTGGAACCTGTCCAATTTGTGGACAGTGATAATGATCAGGCCCTGGCAGTTCCGAAAGAACTCATGCAGGCCTGGAACCTTCCCGAAGGAATGTACGTCAGCGTTCGTCCCGCTCCCTGACCGCAGGAGATCTACCATGGATATTCAGGAGAATTCCGAAATTGAGGCCACCCCGTTGCCCGAAGAAACGCCATTGGCAGAAGAGCTCACCCCCCCCGTGGAACCCGAAGGGCTTCTCCAGGAGTTTCGACAACGAAGCGAGGCCCTGGATTCCCGGCTGGATTTCCTTCAGGAAATGATCCAGGGGATCCGTGGCGAGCTCCAGTCCGACTCGGCGCGCAGCCTCTCGCGCTTGGCCGAGGCGGCTGCGGATATGGCCAACGGCCGGGTATATCAAAAAATCGACATGGAAGCCAAGGGTGAACTCGGCGCACTGGTCGAAAGCATCAACACGACCCTGATGAACCTGCAACAGTTGGATGCTTCGGTCAAAGAGCAGAGCACCCATGTGCCGGAGCTCGCCGCCCAGTTGGACGCCATCACGGCAGACACGGAAACGGCCACCCAATCGGTCATGAACCGGCTGGACACCCTGATGAACTCCAGTGACGAAAGTGCCAGATCCCTAAAAATCGCCATGGCTGCCATCGAGCAAAGCCAAGCCAACCAATTGCGCCTTCAAACCCGCATCGATGAATTTCTTGCGCGGGCCAGCAATGGGGATAACCCGGCTCAGGTGGCCCAAGAGGTCCTCGAATTCCTTTTCGAACATCAGATGACCACCCAATTACCGCCGGTGGATCTGAGCCTGGTCGAAACAAACATCAAAATGGTCTCCGATGAGGCCTTTGAAATCCTGAATACCCTGCAGTTCCAAGACATAACCCGCCAGAAGGTTGAAAAGGTCGTGCTGCTGCTCAAGCAGTTCAAAGGCGGTCTCCATCGCCTTCTCCAGATTTTCCATATCGAAGAGCGAGAAAAACTCGAAACCAACGAGCAAATTTTCGAAAATCGCTCCGTGGCCACTCAGGACAAGATCTTCGACACCACCCTCGAAATGGACAATAAGAAGGAATCGGTGGACGACATCATCGCCCAATTCAAAAAGAAATCGAACTAATCCCCACCACCAGCCAAATACCCCGTGCTGAAGGCGGCCTGAAGGTTATAGCCCCCAATGGGGCCATCGATATCGAGCAGTTCGCCACAAATCCGCACGTTGTCCCAGCCCTTTAGGGCCATGGTGTGGGGATCGATGGTCTTCAGGCTTACGCCACCCGAGGCTACCTCGCCTCGGGCCAGAGATACGGAACGCGGTTCTCCAAGAGGAAAGGCCTTCACGAGGGCTATCAAGGCGCGCCGAGCCTCGCGAGGTAGATCCTTCATCCGTTGATCGGGAGGCAGGCTCAGCGCCGTCATCGCGAAGGGACTCAGGCGCGCGGGAAGCACTTTTTGTAGCCAGGTGCGCACCGCCAAATGGGGATTGCCTTGCTGCAGTTCGAGCAGTTCGGCATCCAGAGCCTCCTCGCTGCGGGCAACGAGCGCGTACCCCACCCAAGCCGCCCCGCTGCGCCGAGCCTTTTCGATGTCTCGACTCAGTTCCAGGGCGGCGGGTCCACTGATGCCATTCTTGGTGAAGACCACATCGCCCGCGAACTCCGCCAGTCGCTTGCCATGCTTCCCCGCGTGCAACTGCAGCGCACCCTCGCGCAGGGCGACCCCTTCCCACTCGGGGCGAGGCACCATCAAGGAAACCGGAGCCAAGGCCGGAAACCATGCGTCCACCGGCACCCCCAACCCTCGCAAGGTGTCCAATAATTCGCCCCGTGTGCCCGTTTCGGGATAGCTGGCGCCCCCCGTGGCCAACACGAAAGACTCCGCCCTCACCCAGGAGCCATCCTCCAGCACCAAGGCTTCCAGGCGCGGCGCGACACCGACCAGCCCGCACACTCGAGCACCCGTGCGCACCTGAACGCCGTTTCGCTGCAGCAGCTGCTCCAACGCGGCCACCACTTCCCCCGCCGAGCCCGGACGGTCCTGGGGAAACACGCGGCCGTTTTCCCGTTCATAGGTGTCCACTCCGAGCCGCTGGAGCAAGGCACGCAGATCCTCACTGCCAAAGGCGTGAAAGGCTGGGCGCAAAAAGCGAGCCTGCTCCTTGCGAAAGGCCCCCAAGAGATCCTTGGCAGAACCCGCGTGGGTCACGTTGCACTTGCCGCCGCCGCTGATTCGGATTTTGACACCCAGGCGCCCATTGGCTTCCAGGAGGGTTACGAATTTCCCCGAAGAAGCCGCCCGCCAAGCCGCAATCATCCCCGCCGCGCCGCCGCCCAGCACCACCACCGAGTTGGGTCGAACCGATACATCGTTCACGTCGGGGGACTCCTGGAAAAGAACCTGCATGGCCAGGATAGAATGAAGGTGAGTTCTTCAATCATTTCTCCTTCCACCATTTCGAGGTCTTGCATGGCTAACAATCCCCTCGTCGGTATCATCTCGGCATCCGCTTCGCGGATACGCGAGGCTTATGCTCCTTTCTGGTCTCTCCTCTACTGTTTCTGAACCCATTCATGCCAAACGCTTCCATCATCGGCAATCTCTCGGCATCTGTTTCGGGATACACGAGACCTATTCTCCTTTCTAATTTCTTCTTCACTCTCATTGAGGTCTTTCATGGCTAACACCCCCCTCATCGGCATTCTGATGGGCTCCAAGTCGGATTGGAGCACCATGGAAAATACGGCGCTCACATTGAAGGCGCTGGATATTCCCTACGTCGCCCATGTGGCCAGTGCCCATCGCACCCCTGAAAAGGTGGTCGAATTTTGCAAGGGTGCCGAGGGCCGAGGCATCAAGGTCATCATCGCTGCCGCCGGCGGTGCGGCTCACTTGGCCGGTGTTTGCGCCAGCAAAACGCATTTGCCCGTGCTAGGTGTGCCCATGAAGGGCTGGGCTACGGAAGGCATGGATGCCCTGCTCTCCACTGTCCAGATGCCCGCAGGCATTCCCGTGGGCACCCTAGCCATCGGCAAGGCCGGCGCCATCAACGCCGCCCTCTTGGGCACTGCAATCCTCGCGCTCACCGATCCGGCCATCCGCGAACGCTACCTGGCCTATCGCGAAGCCCAAGTCGCCAAGGCCTTGGCCGATGACGATCTCGCGTTGCCCTGAGAAATAAATAGGGAAGTCGGATGGCGTTCTGTTGGAACCTGAGCCAAAAATTCAAGGTTTTCTCCCATTTGGCCGATCCGCTTGGTACTGGTGTTGCTATCACTCTTTTCTTGGAGGCATTTTTATGACCCGCACCAAAACTCAGGGCTTCACCCTCATCGAAGCCGCCGTGGCCATCGCGGTGGTGGCTATCCTTTCCGGCATCATCGTGCCTTTGGTCGTCAAGAATCTGAACGATGCTCGTGTGGCCCGTGCCCGCAATGATATCCAGGTCATCGCCGCCTCCATCGCCAGCCAATTGAAGGACACTGGCGGCCGACCGAGAGCTGCGGCCGGTCCCAACGGTTCCACTGGCGCAGCGCAGGCCCGCTGGGCCTCTGGCCCGACCGGAGCCACCTCCTACCCGACCGGTGCTGCGGTCACGAACGCTAACAATCTCTTTATAAATCTATTCGGCACCCCGGCGAGTCCCGACAACGCGCAGACGCTCTTTGGTCTCCCTAGCCTGGGGCCGCTCCAAAATGCTGCTCAAGAATTTGCGTACAAGGGCCCTTATCTTGGGACCGATGCCGCCGCCAAGCTGGATCCCTGGGGATCCCGCTACATCGTCCTGGGCTACAACCTCACGAGCCAGACCGGTAATGGTCCGATCTGGGTCATGTGTGCCGGGGCGAATAGGGCGACACAGCTTCCCGCTGTAGTCGGGGGAGTCTATGCGGACACTTGGCCATCGGTTGCCAACACAACCGATGATATTGTGATGCGGGTGAACTAACCCAGCCCATCAGTCTCAAAGGCCCGTGCTGAGCGGGCCTTTGTTGTATCTTGAAGCTTATCCAGGAGATGCTTG